>JBBQEJ010000019.1:0-52558 GCA_038320555.1 Vicinamibacterales bacterium
TGATAAACGGGATTCGCCACCGGATTGCTCAAATCCAGCAGTTCGGGATCGGCCAGCCCTGCGGTCGTCGGTCGAGCGGCCCGCCGCAAGGCCTCCTCGGACCCCACCGAGCGCCGCACTGCCAGTACAGGCTCCTGCTTCTGGATTTCCTGCTCGGCCGCCGCGAGCCGGGCCTTCTCGCCTTCGATTTCGATTATGAGCTTCAGGAGATCTTCACGCTGATTGAGCAGCGCGTCAGTGTCAGTCTTCAGGACTTCGACCTGCGCCTCGCTTTGGTATGCGAGCAGCTGCTGCTCGGTTTCCTTTAATCGAGCCGACGCCTCGTCCAGATGGACTTTCAACTGCTCGCGAACGCCGTTGCTTCCCGCAGTGGCGATGCGCCGGTTCAACTCGACAGCCTTCCTCGCTAGGAGCTTAGATACTTGGGCTGCCCGTCCCGGATCTTGAAGCCTCACCTTGACCTTGACGAGATTCGTGCCGCGCACTTCCTCGATCTGAAGAAGGTCGTCCACGAAACCCTGGGGTGTCACGTTGTAAGGGGATCGATTGAGGCTGGTTTCGTTGATGGTTTCGCTGGCCAAGGTGTAGTTTTCCAACAGTGCACGGGACGTTGAGATGGCCGCCGGTGAGTTCGTCTGATCCACGAGCATCGTCGTGACCGCTTCGTACAAGACCGGACGCCGCAGAGCGAACGTGAGCCCAGCGATCGACCCGACGAGCATACCGGTCACGAGCAGCTTCCAGTGCCGCCGAAACGCGCGCGTGTATCGCTGAAGATCGACTTCATCTTCGATCCACGAATCAGTAGAGGTGCGCGTGTGCACGGACGCGAGACGTTCCGACTCACGGGACGAGCCGGTCTCCTCAAGTGACGACCTGTGCGTGTTAGGCAAGTGGAGTCTCGGGTATTCGCTCCGATAATAACGGCAACGCTCAGGGACACGAACGCGGGGTCAGCCACCAAGGGGCTTCGATACGGCGTGCTCGCAATCGGCACTGAACGACGGTAAGTCTACTGGATGGTACGAAATCTGCGTAACACCGTCAAGGCAATGGACTTAGTTTCGAAGAAGTGCACGTCTCCCGAGGTGAACTGGGACCTCTTAACACTCGTCTGGACAGGCAAGATCAAGGCGTAAGATCATCGGGAGTCGACGCCGGTCGGGAGCCCTGGTGTGCGGGAGAGCCGCGCGAGATCCGCATCGACCATCATCCGCACCAGACCGGTGAAATCCACCGCCGGAGACCACCCGAGGGCCGCCCGTCCTTTCGACGCGTTGCCGATCAGGTGATCGACTTCAGCCGGCCGAAGAAATCTCGGATCCAGCCGCACGTATTTCTTCCAGTCGAGACTGACCCGATCGAAAGCCACCTCGACCAGCTCGCGCACGGAATGGCTCTCCCCGGTCGCGATGACGTAGTCGTCGGGCTGATTCTGCTGCAGCATCAGCCACATCGCCCGGACGTAATCGCCCGCGAAGCCCCAGTCTCGTTGCGCCTCGAGATTGCCGAGCGCCAGCGAGTCGGCCAACCCCAGCTTGATGCGCGCCACACCGTCGGTCACTTTTCGCGTGACGAATTCGAGCCCCCGCCGCGGCGATTCGTGGTTGAACAGAATTCCGGACGCCGCAAAAAGGTTGTAGCTCTCGCGATAGTTGACCGTAATGTAATGCGCAAATACTTTGGAGACGCCGTACGGACTCCTCGGATAAAACGGCGTGAGCTCGGTCTGCGGAACCTCGCGCACCTTGCCGTACATCTCGCTCGACGACGCTTGGTACAGCCGGATGCCCGGATCCACCTGGCGAATGGCCTCGAGCACGCGCGTCACGCCCTGAGCGTTGAACTCTCCCGTGAGCATCGGCTGATCCCAGGAGGCCGGCACGAACGACATCGCGGCCAGGTTGTACAACTCGTGGGGCCGGACCTCCGCAATCACCTTGACGAGCGACAGCTGGTCGAGCAGGTCTCCGGGGCGTAGCTCGATTCGATCGAGCAGGTGTTCGATGCGCCAGAGATTCGGCGCGCTCGATCGCCGTACGATGCCGGTCACCTGGTAGCCCTGTTCGAGCAGCAGCTCGGCGAGGTACGAGCCGTCCTGCCCGGTAATGCCAGTAATTAATGCGCGCTTGGCCATGCGACCAAGAGATTACCATAGGGATCCACGCCCGGCTGAGCCGGCCTGCGTGCGGGCACGGCGGCCGGTCAGAGCGCCTGAAACCGGTCTGGCGATCAGGATTGAGGAGTGAAGTACAGGTTATTGACGTCGGCGCGCAGATACTTCCCGACGACGATGTAGTGATGGCGCGCGAAGTAGTCGAGGATCTGCTGTCGCACCTGCGGATGCGCCTCGATGCAGACGAGTTGAGGACGGAACCGCTCGACGTCGAAACCTGCCAGCGCCTTCGGCTCCCCCAACTCGATGTCGATCGACAGGAAATCGATCTTCTTGACGTGTTCCGAATCGAGGAGGTCCGTCAGCGTGATGGTTGGGACATCGATTTCTGTAGCCTTGCTACCGACCTGCTCGGTAAATGCTCTGTTGCCGGAAGCGATTAGTGAGTTCTTCTTCATCACGTACATCTTGGCAAGCTGGTTCGACGCGGCGGAAACGAAAAAGGATAGAAATTTGGTCCGCGGCCGGTACTTGACGTAATCAGCTTGGAATTGACGCTGCGGCTCGACTGCAATACCCGACCAGTTGAGGACAGTGTCGAGGTAATACGTATTGCTGGTGATCTTGTAGTCGTTCGCCCCCACGTCGACGAAGAACCCATCTTTCTTATCGCTGAAGAAGTCTCTGATGCACCATTCCTCCTCGCTGTATGAGTTACGATGGGGACCGTATTTGTCCTTCAGGACCTGAGATTCGGGATGTACTTCGATCGGGCGCAGCGCTAACCTTGCGCGGGATCGTCCCACCCACGCAGCCGCGGCGGCACAGATCACGCAGACGAGGACCAGCTCGACGAACGTAAACCGCCTGGCATTCCAGTTCTTCAGCATCGGTCGTCTGTTCCTCGGAGCTTTGGATCTGCTCTGGCTCGACAGAAACCAAAATACGATATCACGCGCATCATGAGCCGATGGGCGAACCAGGTGATCGTCTGCGTCGTCGCGCTGACGGCCGTCGTGCTGGCCGCCGACGCCGTCGTCAGTCTCGAAAGCGGCGTCTATCTCAATCTCGGCAGCGGCGTCTGGCTCGCGCTCGCGCGCGACACGTACGATGGAGTGTTCTATCGTCCCTTGTGGAACGGCGCCGAGTACGGTGGTACCCGCTACTTTCCGATGCTGTTCGTGCCCATCGCAGGGCTGATGCGAGCCGGGGTTCCGGCGGTGCCCTCCGGCCTGGCCGTCAGCATGCTCGGGCTCGCTTCGCTCGCGGTTGCGGTCGCGGTTTTCCTGAAACGGCTTTCGGTGCCGTCCTCTCTGGTTGCGCTCGGAACGGCACTGGCGATCGCTCCCTACTTTGTGCATCAGACGGCGTTTGCCATCCGGTGCGAGCCGCTTGCGGCGGCCTTTGCGATCCTGGGTCTCGCGGCGCTCGCGCCTGCGGACGCGCGCGCCAGCGCCACCGGCCGCCTGTTCCTCGCGGCGGCGCTGTTCGTCTGCGCGTTCATGACCAAGTTGACGTGCGTCTACGGGCCAGCCGCAGCGACCGTCGCGCTGCTCGTCGCGGGCCGGCGTGCGGCCGCGCTGAAGCTCGCCGCGACGACGGCGATCGGCGCCGCCCTGTTCCTCCTTGCGATCAACGTCGCGAGCAACGGCCGGGCCATCGAGTCATTTCGGGCGTGTGCGCTCGCCGGGTCATCGATCTCCTCGCTGCTGACGCCGGTGGCCGTCACGCGCCTGTTGATGCTGATCGGTACGTCGCACCTTCTCACCGCCGTGTTCCTGCTGGCGGTCGGGGCGCTCGTCGTGTCCCGGCGGGCCTGGTTGCAACTGCCGGCCCTCTATCTCATCGCCGCGGCGGCCATCACGGCCGTCATTTTCACCAGTCCGGGAACGATTCTGACGAGTCAAATAGTTGATGCGTATGTTGCGGCAATCGTCGTCCTTACAACCGCGACGGCAACTCAGACCGGCCGGCTGCGTACTGTGGGATACGCCGCACTGGTTGGGCTGGCGCTCTGGACCGCGGGGCAGAACATCCTGAGGGTCGCGACGATGATCGACCAGGGCGTGGCCCGGTCGGGCGCCGAAGAACGCCGTCAACTCGCCGAGGCGGTGCACGCATGCGCAGGCACGATCGTGTCCGAGTCGCCGCTCATTCCCATTCTTGCGGCTCAGCGGCCGATGCTCCTGGACCCGTTTGCCTTCCACGTCGTCGCGCTGAACCGGCCGGAGGTGGGCAATGATCTGGTCGAGCGACTGCGACGCCGGGAATTCGCGTGCGTTGTGCTCGAGCAGGATCCGGCCAGTTCTCGAGGCCGGGCGTGGTATTCGAACGTCAATCTCACGGGACCCGTGATGGATGCGGTGTTGCGACACTACACACTCGATCGCACGATCGCGGGGGAACGTTTTTACAGGGCGGTACAATAATGCGTGAATTAACTTCTGTGATTCTTCGAGTCGCGATGGCGTGTGTGATCGTCGCGGCGCCCGCGGCGGCTCAAGGTCCGCGCCCGGCGAGCGATGCGCAGGTGATCAGCCGCGGATGGGCGGCGCTGGCAGCAGGACGGCTCGACGAAGCGGTATCTCTCGCCAACGGTATTCTCAAGCGGAAACCACGATCTCACTCCGCGCTTTCCTTGAAGATCGAGGCGCTGTCGTCCGGCGCGCAGCCACTTACGGCACTGGATGCATACGAGGAATGGCTCCCCAAGGCCGGCCGGAATGTCGACGATCGTGGCGTGCTCGAGCCGGTTGCGTCGGGCATGCTGCGCATGCTTGCCGCGGATTCGGATCCGCCCATCCGTTCCGCGGCGCTGGAATTTCTGGCGCGGGCGGGAGACGACACCGCTCTTCAGGCACTCAGGAAGAGCAGCGCTGACGGCGATCAGAGTGCAACGCTCGCCTTGGTGGCGAGCGGGGACGCGGAGGCCATCGCGACCTTGCAGACTCTCGTTGGAGCCGGGACCGGCCGGGATAACAGCGCGGCAATTGCGGCGCTCGCGGGCCACGGTGGCATTCCACCGGCACTGCTCGAGACGCTCATCAAGGATCGAGTCCCGATGAACAGGGCCGCCGCAGCCCGTGCCGTCGCAGCCAACGGGAGTTCAACCGGGACCCAGGTGCTGGACGAGCTCAGCAAGGATCCGGATCCGCTCGTCCGGATGTGGGTCACGCTCGCGCGGGCGAAGAATGGCGATGACAAAGCGCTCGCCGATGCGCGAGCCATGCTGGCAAGCGAGGTACCCGACGTGCGCTTGATCGCGGCGGAAGCCTTGAGCGCGACTCTGCCGAGTGAGTCTGAGCAGGCTGTCAGGCCTTTACTGACAAATCCCGACGGCCTCAATCGCTTCAGGGCGGCCGCGGTGGTGGGGCAAGTCGATCCCATGGCCGTCCAATCGGTTCTCATCGAAGGACTCGCCCAGGAAAACCCGCTCATCCAACAGGAAGCCGGGCGGCTTGTCGCCGAAACGCTACCGGGCGATCTCGTGACCCTGCGGCAATTGCTGCGTCATCGCGATCGCTCGATCGTGGTGAATGCGGCCGGGGCGATCATCAGCCATTGACAATTGCGCGGCGGTGTCGCATAACTGCAGCAATCGACGGAATTGCCGGGAACAGCGCTCTCTCTTCGAAGAGCGTTGACAAAGCTCAGCAGTGACCGTACACTAATGTTTCCTCCCTAGTCAGCCGAAAAATCAAAGCAGTGGGCTCAACCCTCTGGACGGCCCATTCCTATCTCGATGCGGAGACTGAGTTGATGCGTTTGAACTGTGGAATTCTGGCTGGCGCGGTGTTGGTCGGCACTCTTGGAATCACACCAGCGGCCGCGCAGACCGGTTCTCGACTCGGCCTCTCGATGACTGCCATTTCAGCCGTCGTCAAAGGCTCAGCGGTCGCTTACGACCCCAAAAACTCGATTTACCTGGTTGTCTCCGCCTACGGCGATTTGAATGGCCGATTCGTGAGCGCAGGTGGCGACCTCATCGGGGTGCCGTTCACCATTCAGTCCGGCGCTGCCGGGTTCACGCATTTCCCCGGGGTGGCTTACAGCCCCGATGCGAATGGCGGCGCGGGGGGCTTCCTGGTGGCCTGGCATCAGTCCGTCACAAACGGCGCCGTCGTCCATGCACGCATGGTGGGTTCGAACGGTGTGCTCGGGCCGGAATCTCAGATCTCGGCCGACGGCTCGTGGTGGGAAGCCGCTGTCGACATCGCGTACTCGACCGCGAGCAGGGAATTTCTTGTCACCTGGCAGGCTGCGGGAATCCGCGCGGAACGGATTGGCATCAATGGCGAGGCGCTTGGCGCCAATATCTTCGTGACCGGGACCGACTATCACCGGGATCCTTCGGTCGCCTACAATCCCACCACCAACGAGTTCATGGTCGTCTATGCGGGCTACGACACAAGCGGCTACGTCGGTGCGCGTCGCGTGGCAGCCGGTTCCGGCGCCCTACTGGGTGCTGAGACTCTCCTCACCAGGGCGGCCAATACCTATATCACTGAAGTCGTCTACAACCCGTCCACTAACAGATTTCTTGCGGCGTGGAACCAGGTTGGAGCGTACGGCCGGTTGCTCGACAGTGCGGGGAACATCGTGTCCAACGTGCTGCTGCTGGCGACCCGGTTCGCGGCGTACGACGCACTGGGCATCGATTACAGTACGTCAAGCAACACCTTCATGATGGTGTCGCACGACTCCCAGGGTCTGCAGGATGGCGCCACCGAACTGAGTGGAGCTGGCGCGATCCCTGACGTGGGCTTCATCGCCACTGATGCGCCGACGACGAGAGGGAACTACTATCCAAAGATTGCCGCCCGGAGCGGCAGTGCGCAGTGGCTTCTTTCAACCGCGACGGGCTTTGCGGCGACGACGGTGCAGCGTCTGCAATCGACCTCGTCGGGGGGTGGGGGCACCATAGCTCTGCCACCTCCCCCTCCGCCGCCTCCGCCCCCGGCTCCCTGCACGCCAGTGCCGTCGGTGACAAGCGTCAGCCTTCTGAACAACAGCCAGACATTCCCGATCAACGTCACGGCGCCGTCAACCTGCGCCTGGAACGCGACGAGCCCGACATCGTGGCTGCAGATCTCGTCGGGAGCCAACTCCACTGGTAACGCCAGCGTCGGCGTGACGGCGCTCCACAACACGTCGTCAAGCGCGCGGACGGGAACGCTGATTGTCGGCGGCTACACGATCGCCGTGAATCAGTACGGATTCAATGCCGCGGCGGTGCACGATCTGAATGGCGACGGCATTTCGGATCTCGTGTGGCAGTATCAGCCGACGGGCGAGCTTTCGTTCTGGGCGCTGCGCGGAAACAGCATCATCGCCCAGCAGTCGTTCAACAGCCCTGGCGTCTCCGATACGACCTGGAAAATCGCCGGCACCGGTGATCTGGACGGCGACGGCTATGCCGACTTCATCTGGCAGAAGACCGACGGGCACCTTGCGGCCTGGTACGTGCGCGGCAACGCGATCCTCGGCTACTACATGCTCAGCATCCCGTACGTCGGACCTGATTGGAAGATTCGCGGCGTCGGCGATGTAAACGGCGACGGCAAGGCCGACCTCCTCTGGCAGAACCAGGCGAACGGATCGCTTGCCGTGTGGATGATGAACGGCTATACCGTGCTCTCAACGCTCATGCTCAGCGTTCAGACGATGCCGGATCCGAACTGGATCATCGCCGGTGCCGGCGACATCAACGGGGACGGCAGGGCCGACATCATCTGGCAGAACCAGGCGACAGGCGGCCTCGGCGCCTGGCTCCTGAGCGGCAACGTGGTGATCGGGCAGCAGAATCTGTCGGTCTCCGTCATGACGGACCTCAATTGGAAGATCCGCGGGGTCGGCGATGTGAACGGCGACGGTCGAGCGGACCTCATTTGGCAGAACGGGGCGACTGGTGGCCTCGGCGTCTGGTACCTCAATGGCTTCACGGTCCTGTACGGAGAGAGTCTCAACACTAATGCGGGAGCGGCGTTCGTCGCAGATAGCAACTGGAAGATCGTCGGTCCCGGCTAAACCCGTTCGATTGATGTTCAGCGGCGCGTCCGGAGACGGGCGCGCCGCTCGTCCTGCCTGACCTCCTTCCCTCTTTTCACTTTTCAGCTCTCCCAGTCACATGCCGATCGGCGCATGCCATCCAGAACGTCGGTAGGGTCCCTCGGCGTCGAGAGAGCACGTACCTGCGGCCTGAGAGCCTGGATCGGCCGGAGTTGCCGACAAGGACAGCCGGAGCCGAGCAAAAACGTAATTCCCTTTCTTTCCACATCATCGTGAATTTTCAAAAACTTTAAGATTGCGGCCTGTTTCTTAAGATTGACCTGGGCATACGCCTTGCACGGTCAGGGATATCCCGGCTACTCTTTCCGTTCTACATGGTTTAATAATGATACAAACACGCCTGATTTCTGTGATTCGAACACCTCTTATCCTTGCGTTTGTCGCCGTGCTTTTCGCGTCGACCGCCGCCTCTGCGCAGTCGGTGAACGTCGCGTGGGACGCGAGCCCTGATCCCACCGTCGCCGGCTACGTGATCAAGTGGGGCACGAGCGCGCAAACCTATACATCGGCCGTTGATGTCGGCAACCGCACGTCGTGGACGGTCTCGGGATTGGTTCCGGACCTGAAGTACTTTTTCGTCGTGACGTCGTACGCGGCGACGGGACTCTCCAGCGCTCCCTCCAACGAGGTCAGCAACGACGCGCTCATCGTGCGTACCGCCGAACAGCAGGGACAGCCGAACGATCAGCGACCCGGGGTTTTCTGGCATAACCAGGTGACCGGACAGCTTCAGACCTGGCTTATGTCCGGAACGAACGTCGTCGACACCCGGCCTATCGACATGGGTGGCGTCCCCGACACGCACTGGAAGGTCGCGGGAATCGGAGACCTGAACGGCGATGGTTTCTCCGATATTCTCTGGCGCCACGACACGGAAGGCTGGTTGGCGGTGTGGTTCCTCCAGTACAACGCCGTTGTGAGCACCCGTTATCTGAGCATCAACCGCATGCCCGATCCGAACTGGCAGATCAAAGGCCTCGGGGACATCGACGGGGACAAGTGCGCCGATATCATCTGGCAGCACACCAACGGATCGATCGCAGCCTGGCTGATGCGCGATACAACGGTGACGAGCACACGGTTCTTCAGCGTCCCGAGCGTCGGCGCGTCGCAGTGGAGGATCGCTGGTGTGGTTGACACAAACGGGGACGGCATGGCCGATCTGATCTGGCAGGACGCTTCGCAGGGGTGGCTGGCCGTGTGGTACCTCTCGGGCACGACCGTCACCAACACACTGTTTCTGTCGATCAACCAGATGCCGGATCCCAAGTGGCGCATCCAGACGGCTGGCAAATTCGACGGAAGCGGAGCGCCGGCAATTATCTGGCGCCACGTCACGGACGGGTGGGTCGCGAAGTGGACCCTCCGCGGCAACATTGTGACCGGGACCTACTTTTTCAATCCCAACAAGGTCGACGACCTCAACTGGAAGATCGTCGGGAGCCGCTAGATCATCGCCTTGTGGCATCATTGAACGCATCCCGATCATCGACTCTCTCATCATCGGCGGCGGAGTAACCGGCCTCGCGGCAGCTGCCGAACTGGCTGCCTCGGGTCTTTCCGTCTGCAACATCGAGCGCCATCCCCGGCCGGGGATGGAAACCAGCACCCACAACAGCGGGGTCATCCACGCGGGCATTTACTATCCGCCCGGTTCGCTCAAGGCTCAGTTGTGCCTCGACGGAGCGGAGCGGCTGTATGCGTTCTGCGAGGCGCACAGGGTGCCGCACGATCGGTGCGGTAAGTTCATTGTCGCCTCGGAGGAGAGCGAGCTTGGAGCGCTCGAAGCCCTGGCGCAGCGAGGAGCGGCGAACGGCGTGCGCGGCCTGGAAGTGGTGGACCTGTCCTTTCTGCGCCGGCGCGAACCGCATGTGAACGCTCGGGCCGCCTTGTGGTCGCCGGCGACCGGCCGCGTGGAGGCCGAGGCGCTCGTGCGCGCACTGGCGCGCCACGCCGAGTCCCAGGGCGCTATCCTTCTTCGCGGCGCACGGGTCCTCGATGGAACACCGCGCGCCCATGGCTTGGATGTGCGTCTCGAGCGTGAAACCATTTCCGCGCGGACGGTCGTGAACGCCGCGGGACTCTACGCCGACGACGTGTCGCGGGCGCTTGGCGGGGAGCGGTTCACGATCTATCCGTGCCGCGGCGAGTACGCCGAGCTTCGGGCATCTCGACGGCACTGGGTCAACGGGCTGGTTTATCCCCTTCCCCACGCCGGGGGCCACAGCCTTGGCGTACATCTCACGAAGACCGTCGGCGGCGCCGTCCTGCTGGGACCGACGGCCCGATACCAGGACGACAAGGATGACTACGAGCGCGATCGCCTGCCGCTCGAAGACTTCGTCGAACCGACACGCCAGCTGCTACCGGACGCGACGCTCGAAGATCTCACGTACGGTGGAAGCGGCATCCGACCCAAACTGCAGGCCCCGGACGAGCAGTTCGCGGATTTCATGATCCGCGCCGACCGCCATCAGCCGGCGGTGATTCACGCCGCCGGAATCGAGTCCCCCGGACTGACGGCATGTCTGTCGGTCGCGCGCCGCATCGCGCAGCTGGTGAAGGAATCACTCTAATCACTAAGCACTAACGCCCAATCGTTGAATCCGAGTTCCGGGATTGAGAGAGGTATCGATTCAGCGCATGCTGCCACGTAGGCATCACGATGCCGGCGGCGGCGAGCTTGGCAGGCGAGAGGGCGCAGTAGCGGGGACGCGGCGCCGACAGCCTGGCGGATTCAAGGGTCAGCGGCTTCATGCGAAGCGTCAGTCCCATCAGACGTGCGGCTTCCTCGGCAATCTGCGCCCACGACGCGACGCCGGCGTTCACACAGTGATAGACGCCTGGCGCCGCTTCCTCCACGACGACTGCGCGCGTCGCGTGCGCGACGTCTGTCGTGTAGCTGGGCGACACGGTGCGATCGATGAAGACAGGAACCTCGGCGCCGCCTCGGATGCGATCGACAATGGTCGCGAGGCTGCCGCGCCGGGCGCCGTTCGGGCCGGGATGCCCGAACAGGCTATCGACGCGAAGCACGTAGGCCCGTGTCGCATCGCGCGCGAACCAGTCTCCCAACAGCTTCGAGGTGGCGTAAAGGCTTCGCGGATTGGGAGGATCGTCTTCCGTATAGGGCCGGTCGGTCTCGCCGTCGAACACGAAATCGGTGCTGTAGTGAACCAGCACGGCGCCCGCCCGGCGGGCGGCGCGCGCGAGCGCCAGGACGCCGAGCGCGTTCACGCGCAGCGCCGCGGCGGCTTCGTGTTCCGCGCGATCGACGTCGTTGTAGGCCGCGCAGTTGATGACGACATCGGGACGTGTGGTCTCGACGGCGTCGGCCACCGCGGCTTCGTCGCCGACGTCGAGCTCGTCATGTCCGAATGCCTGGACATCGGCATCGTGAAATTCCCGGACGATCGCGGCGCCGAGCAGGCCCCGCGCGCCGGTGAGCAGCACGCGCATCAGTGGTGAATCGCGTCGGCAAGGGCGCCGACGACGGCGGCTTGCTGGTCCGCTGTCAGCTCGGGGTAGATCGGCAGGGCAAGCGTCGAGGCGGCGGCAGTTTCCGCGTGTGGAAAATCACCCCGGTGATGGCCGAGGCCGGCGAAGCACTCCTGCAGGTGGAACGGCAGGGGGTAGTAGATCTCGGTGCCGATGCCACGATCCGCCAGGAACGCGCGCACGCGGTCGCGCTCGGGAACGCGCACGATGTATTGATTGAAGATGTGCCGGCACCCGGGCGGCACGGACGGCGCCGCGACTCGATCGGAAATGCCGGCTGACGTCAGGAGCGCGTCGTACCGGGCCGCGTTGGCCTGACGCATCGCGGTCCACCGCGCCAGGTGCGGCAGCTTCACGCGCAACACCGCGGCCTGCAGGGCATCGAGCCGGAAGTTCGCGCCAACCCGCTTGTGGAAGTACTTCGGCTCGGACCCGTGATTGCGGACCAGGCGGATCTCGTGAGCCAGCGCGGCGTCGTTGGTCGTGACCAGTCCGCCATCGCCGAACGCGCCCAGATTCTTGCTGGGGAAAAACGAGAAACAGCCGATCGTGCCGATCGAACCCGCCTGACGTTCCTTGTACGTTGCGCCGATGGCCTGCGCCGCATCCTCGATGACGGCGATACCATGTTCGCGGGCGGCGTCCGTAATGGGATCCATGTCGGCGCACAGCCCGTACAAATGGACGGGGATGATCGCGCGCGTCCGCGGCGTCAACGCCGCGCGGACTGCCGCCGGTTCAAGATTGAATGTCACGGGATCGATGTCAACAAACACCGGCGTCGCGCCGACCCGCGCCACGCATCCAGCCGTCGCAAAAAATGAGTACGTGGTCGTTACGACTTCATCGCCGGGGCCTATCCCCAGGACCATGAGAGCCGCGAGAATCGCGTCCGTACCAGAGGAGACGGCGATCGCCTCCCGAACATCGAGGTACGACGCAAGCTCGCGCTCGAACGCCTCGACCTCCGGTCCCATGATGAACCGCTGGCCGTCGCAGACCCTTGTCATGGCCGCCAGGATCTCATCGCGGAGCGGCCGGTACTGCGCCTCGAGATCGAGCAACGGGACGGGCTTCCGGACCACGGAACTCATCGGACGACGATTTCCGGAGTGGCGAAGAGCGCGGTGTCGTTGCGCGCGTCGTCCGCCTTGCCAGGCACGCTGACGTTCGTGTTGAAGATGACCTCCACCTCTTCCCCGGCGTAGGCTGAAAGATCCACGGCCACGGGAATCCAGCGGCGATCGGCTTTGTTGTGGAAAGGATCAATGTGCTGGGTCAGGAGGTCTTCAAAGGTGTGGCCGTCGGAGACGCCGATCCGGAACAGCACACCGTCCCCTTCCTTGTCCCACGACTCGGGCTTCATGCCGAGCGACAGCATCAGCCATCCGTCGTCGGGGACCCGCACTTTCCAGAGAATCCGGCTCGGCGGCACCGTGAAGATTGCGCGCTTCTTGTCGCCATTCAGGTCCGCGTCGACCACGTCGAACGTGCCGCCGGCCGGTCTCTTTTGCGCCGAGGCGAACGTCGCGATCAGGTCAATCGAGGGTCCGCGATGGCTGCGTTTGAACAGCCACCAGCCGGCGATAATCAGGACCAGCAGGACGACCGCGGTGAGAACCGCACGATTCCCTTTCATATCTCTCTATCCTCCGCTCAAAAACGGTCTCAATTTACCACGCTTACCGCCGCCGCTCCTTGACGGCCGCCCGCGTCTCGCGATCGGCTTCCCGACGTTTGATGGTTTCACGCTTGTCGTGGTCCTGCTTGCCCTTGGCGAGTCCGATCGCAACTTTAACGTGCCCGTTCTTGAAGTACATACGCGTCGGGACGAGCGTCATGCCACGTTCCACCGTCCGCCCGATCAGTTTGCGGATTTCCTGCCGGTGCAGCAGGAGCTTCCGTTTGCGCGTGGGCTCGTGGTCCGCATAGCCACGGTGGCTGTACGGATTGATGTGGACGTTGTAGATCCAGACTTCGCCATCGTCGACCCGCGCGTAGCTGTCCCGCAGGTTCACGTTGCCTTCGCGGATGGCTTTGACTTCCGTGCCCAGCAGCTGAACGCCGGCTTCGAAGGTTTCCATGATGTGGTAGTCGTGGAAGGCCTTCCGGTTCTCGGCGATGCTCTTCTGCGCCTGTTCGCGCTCGGATCTCATGGGGTTCAGGGTACAAGGCTCAGGGTACACGCGTCGAGTTGCTGTGTTGTGCCAGGCGGACGGCAAGTTGAATCGCTTCGATCAGGCTCGACGGATCGGCGACGTCCTTCCCCGCAATGTCGAACGCGGTCCCATGATCGACAGACGTGCGCACGATCGGCAAGCCAAGCGTGACGTTCACGGCATGGCCGAAGGCCACGAGCTTGATCGGGATCAGCCCCTGGTCGTGATAACAGGCCACGACGGCGTCGAATTCTCCGCGCATGGCGCGCACGAACACGGTGTCGGCCGGAAACGGCCCGGTGACGTCGATGCCGCGGGCCCGTGACGCGGCCACCGCGGGCACGAGCACGTCGTCGTCCTCGCGGCCGATCACGCCGTGCTCTCCGGCGTGCGGGTTCAGCCCGGCAAGTGCCAGTCGAGGCGAGGGGAAGCCGAAACGAGGCAGCTCGCGGGCCGCGAGATCGATCGTGCCTTCGAGCACATCGGGAGTCAGTGCGCGCGGGACCTCCCCGAGCGCGATGTGTACGGTGGCGAGCACCACGCGCAGCGACTCCGCGTAGAACATCATCGCGACGCGCGGCGCGCCGGTCAGGTGCGCGAGGAGATCCGTGTGGCCACGCCACGGCAAGCCGGCGGCAGCAAATGCTTCCTTATTGATCGGCGCCGTAGCGATGGCATCGATGCGGCCGGCCTGCGCGTCGCGGGTGGCGTCGACAATCGCGTCGTAGGCGGCGCGGCCCGCCTTTGCCGTAACGCGTCCGCGCTCGTACTGCGCGACGGCTGTTCCATCCGAGGGTCCGTACAGGACCATCTCGCATACGGACGAGAGGGCGGGATCAGCCGCAGCTTTTCGAGCAATCTCCGGCCCGATGCCCGCGGGATCGCCCACCGTGACCCCGATGCGCGGCCTGTCGCTCACCCGCAGGTCCCGCACCCGCCTGAACCACAAGTGCCGCAACCACCACCCCCGCCGGGTCCGGTGGGATTGCTGCAGGTTCCGCAGCCCCCTTCATCGGCACAGCCGCCGTGTTTGACTCCCTTGCCGTTTGGCAGCTCATAGCGCAGGCAGCATTTCAGGCGCCCGCACATGCCCGACAGCTTCGACGGGTTCAGGCTGAGGTTCTGCTGCTTCGCCATCTTGATCGAAATGGGTTCGAAGCTTTGGAGAAACGTCGTGCAACACAGCGGACGCCCGCACGACCCATAGCCCCCGAGCATGCGCGCTTCGTCGCGGACGCCGATCTGCCGCATCTCGATGCGGATCCTGAAATGCGCGGCCAGGTCGCGCACGAGCTCCCGGAAGTCGACTCGGCCTTCGGCGGTGTAATAGAAGATGAGGCGCGACCCGTCGAAGAGCTGCTCTACCCGTGCGAGCTTCATGGCGAGGCCCCGCTCCCGGATCTTCATCAGGCAAATCCGCTGGGCCTCCTGCTCGCGCTGCTGCTGTTTCAGCCGTGTCACCACGTCGTCGCGCGTCGCCCGGCGTACCACCTTCAGCTCGGAATCGACGGGGGGACATTTGCGAGCGGCCAGGACCGGCACGGCCCGGGTCGCCGTCCCCAGCGCACGGCCGTCGGCCGTTTGCACGATCACCTTGTCTCCATGACTCAAGGCGGACATCGCGGAATTCGCGGTCGGGATCGGGGGACTGGCTGGCTCTGTGCCGACCGCGACCCCCTCGCTGTCGAGGGCAAGCTCGGGAAGCAGAAACGTATACGTGCGGCCAACCGGCGAGAACTTGACGCTGACGAACGGGCGTGAGGGCCCGGAACTCATGTCGGCCTCGATATAGGCGGCGACGACCCGGGCCGCGGTTCTTGTAGCTTCCGCCTTTAGGCGGAAGCCCCCAATGGGCGGAAGATCCCTTTGAACCGCGAACGCTAGATCTGAAACGCAAGCCAGTCGGCGACGATTTTCGGGCTTGCGTTGCGATCGAGCGCCGAAAGCGCCCGGTCGACCGCTGAAAACGCGCGAAGCACACGCTCGCCGTCGAACGACCGCTGCAGCCGCACCAGAAGCGGCCGGAGGTCGGTGTTCGCGAGACGGCATTCGTCCGCGCGGGAAAGCAGGGCACCGAGATCCCGGAGAATCGACGATAGCGCGTGCAGCCGGCGCGCCAGTTCTTCCCGATCGCTGCCTCCTCGCGCGGCTCCCGTCAGGGCCTTCGCCCCCTCGAGCCTGCGGCGCGGATCGTTCGACGCGGCCACGGTTTCGAGCAGTTCGGTAGCCGCCTGGCGCGCATCGACGAACGCCGCGGAGCCTCCGTCGAGCGCACGCCCGATGCTCCCGTCCGACAACGACGCCGCCGCGTGCGCGCCGGCCTCGGCATACGCATGGTCCCGCATCAGTACGGAAGCCACGTCCGCCGGTGACAAGCGCCCGAATCGCAGCCGCTGGCACCGCGAGCGCACGGTCGGCAGCAACATGTCGGGACGGGACGTCACCAGGATAAACGTCGAAGCCGCCGGCGGCTCCTCCAGCGTCTTCAGCAGCGCGTTCTGCGCCTCCGGATTCAGCGTGTCGGCGTCGTCCAGAATCACGACACGGCGGCGGCCTTCGAATGGCCGATATGCGGCCCGCTCGATCGCGTCGCGCACCTGGTCGATCTTGATCGCGCCGGTTTCGCCAGGCTCGATCAGCAGGACGTCCGCGTGCACGCCACGGGCGATCCGCCTGCACGCGGGGCACTCGCCACACGCGTCTTTGCCACCAGCCTCCAGCCGGAGCTCAGATGCCGGGAACGTGTCAGCTTCCGAGCGAAGCCCAAACAGAGGCACCATCTCAGGCTCTGAAGGAAGCTTCGATCGGGGAACCATGTCGTGAGCCGCGCAGTTCATCAACTGCGCAAGGGCGACCGCGGCCGTGCGCTTCCCCACGCCTTCGGGTCCCGCGAAGATCACGCTCGGCGGCAGGGTTCCGCGAGTCGTCGCGCGCGCGATCAAATCGAACAGATGCCGATGTCCGGTAATGTGACGGAAAGGCATATAGAAGGCACGTATGGGGAACGGGACGAATCCTATCATGTCCTTCCCCGACCCCTGGACCTCGTTATTCGCCTCCTCCCTTTTTCTTCGACTCCTGCTTCTTGCCGTCCTTCCCAAATACCCGCGCCCAGAATCCCCGCTTCTTTGGTGGCTCGTCCACTTTCTCGGTGTCCTTCGACGGCTCTTCGTGATGGACATCAGGCGTCTGTACCGGCTGGTGCACGCCGGTTGTCCCGGCTTGACCTCGTGGGAGACCCACGTCCTCGGGCGGCACTGGCTTGCTGGAGTTGCCTGCTCCGAACAACCCGGCGATCCGATCCATGAAGGACGGCGAAGGATGCAGCGGGCACAAATCTGTCGGCAGTGTCCCTTTGACGAAGTACTCCGTGTAAATCATCGACCGCGTTTCGGTAAGACCGTCGCGATTCACAACTTCGACGCTGTCGCAGCCGCCGTTGGGGAGTTTGCCGGAGATGCGGCAGACGCTTGCCGTGACGACATTCGGCGGCCGCTCGAACCAGTCCGGCTTGTCGCCCTTGGTCGCCGTCTTCATGAAGTTCGCCCAGATCGGCACGGCAAGCTCGCCTGCGTAGCCGTTGGCGATGATCGTGGCGGGCTGATCGAATCCAATCCACACGCCGGTCACGAGATGCGGCGTAAAGCCGACGAACCAGGCATCGACATAGTTGTTCGTCGTGCCGGTCTTGCCGGCGGCCGGCAGCACGAACCCGGCCTGTCTCGCGCGATACGCGGTCCCGGCATTGACGACGTCGGCGAGCATGCTCGACATCAGGAATGCGGTCGCCTCGCTGACTGCGCGATGCGACGAGCCCAGATCCTGAAAGAGCACATGGCCATCGCTGTCTTCCACGCGACGGATCAGCACGGGCTGATGCACGACGCCGGCGTTGGCGAACGCGCCGTATGCGGCCGTGAGCGACATCAGGGTCACGTCGCCCGCCCCGAGCGCCAGCGACGGGACGCTCGGCGGCGTCCCGACGTTCAGCCGTTCCGCGTAGCCGACGGCATTCTTGATGCCGACCGCGTTCAGCAACTGCACCGCCGCGCGGTTGCTCGAGGTGCGCAGGGCGGTGCGCAGCGTCATCGAGCTGGCGGTCGAGTGTTCATCTTCGGGTACCCAGCCGCCCTGCGGCGTCGCGATCGGATCGTTCAGATTGTTGATGACCGTCGCGGGCGAATACCCCGCTTCGAGCGCGGTGGCATAGACGAACGGTTTGAACGCAGAGCCGGACTGACGCTTCGCCTGAACGGCGCGGTTGAAGCGGCTCTCCTTGAAGTCACGGCCACCCACCATCGCGCGCACGTAACCCGTCGCGGGATCCATCGCGACCAGCGCGCCCTGAAGATACTGCGGGAGCTCACCCTCCTTGATCGGCGTGTCCTTGCCGCGGCGCGGGTGTTTGAATCCCGGACGACGCTCGACGTCGACAAGGCCCTTCTCGACGAGCGTCTCGGCTGTCTGCTGGAGCCCGGCGTCGAGCGTTGTGTAAACTCGCAGGCCGCCTTGGTACACGCGCTGCCAGCCGAATCGATCGATGAGGTCGCGACGAACCTGCTCCTTGAAATACTGTCCGGACGATTCCTCGATCTCGAGGCCGTTCATGAGGGTGACGGGCGACTGCCTGGCCCGATCGGCTGTCGGGCGATCGATGGCGCCCGTCGACACCATCGCCTGCAGCACGATGGTGCGCCGCGCGATGGCGCGATCGAGATTCACGGACGGGGCGTAGCTTGACGGCAACTGGATGAGTCCCGCGAGCAGTGCCGCCTCGGGAACGGTGAGATCGCTGGCAGGCTTCCCGAAATAGCCCCTCGATGCGGTCTCGACACCGTAGAATCCGCCGCCGAGGTACACCTTATTCAGATACAGCTCGAGGATCTCGTCCTTGCTGTACATCTTTTCGATGTACGCGGCCAGAATGACTTCCTTCAGTTTGCGCCGGTAGGTCTTGTCGCGGCTCAGAAAGCTTTGGCGCGCGAGCTGTTGGGTGATGGTACTTCCCCCCTCGGCGCGCCGTCCTTCTTCGAAGTTCCTGACGACCGCGGCCGCCACGCGCACGGCATCCACGCCGCTGTGTTCGTAGAAGCGCTGATCCTCGACCGAGACGACTGCCTTGATCAGGTTCGGCGACATCTTCCCGATGGGAATCTCGATCCGCTGTTCCTTGAAGATGGTGAACGCGGGCTTGTCGGCGGCGTCGAGGATCGTCGTCGCCTGGACCATGTCTCCGATCGCCTTGAGCGCCTTCTTGTCAGGCAGGCCGGCGGTCAGTTCGTAGCTGAACCATATCCCCCAACCCCCCACCATGAAGGAGAGCGCCGCAATGGCCGCAACCAGGCCCACGAGGATCCGGGGCCGGCCAGCAAGGGCGTTATGGACGAATTCGAGCCGGGGGAGACGGAGGTACATCGGTTACACCGTACGCAAGAAGAAGACCCGAGCGTCGATCGTCGATGGAGACGAACGGACGAGCTGACTGTCTCAATCGTCAACGCTCTTTCAATATTGTAGTTGACGATCGACGTGTTCGTCGGTCGCCGCGAGGCTTTCCACGACAAACAAATCAGCGATCGAAAAGGGTCACGCGGAGGCGAGATTCATGCTCCCTGGAATACAGCGTCGCGCACACCCCGTACTCCTACGGAGGCGCGATACACACCACCGGCCTCCGGCGTGCGCGCCAGCTCATCGCCACTCATCTCCTGTCGCGAGGACGTCACGTAGAGATCATCCAGTGCGTCGCCACCGAAGACGACGCATGTCGGGTTCTTCGCAGGCACGCTGATTTCGGCAAGCCGGCGGCCATCCGGCGCGTACTGCCGGACGAGGCCGGCGCCCCACGCCGCATTCCACAAGCAGCCGTCGGTATCGATCACCGAGCCATCAGGCAGGCCCTCGCCCGCTTCGAGACGCACGAACTCGCGGAGATTCGCGACACCGGCCGACGTGGCGTCGTAGTCGCATTGACGGATGCGGGCTGTCGGCGAGTCGCAGAAGTACATCGTGCGGCCGTCGAGGCTGAAGCAGATGCTATTGGGAATCACCACGCCGCCAAGATCGAGCCGGCGCAACCCGTGCCGCGAGGAATACTGATAGAAACTACCGCTGGAGCCGTCCTGCGCTTCGTTGAACGTGCCGAACACGAAGTTGCCCGCGCGGTCGGTGCGGCCGTCGTTGATTCTCGTGCGCGGTACGCCGGGCTCCACGGAGACCACCCGCTCGAGGCGAAGCACCGCGCCGGCCGCGGTGTCGAGATCGGCAAGAAACAGACCCTTTGCAAGCCCGAGCAGCAGGCGTCCCGATTCGCAGATTGCCAGCGACCCGAGTCGATCCGGCAGCATCCAGGTACGGGTCCCGTTGTCAGCGGCGTCGTGCATCCACAGCGTGGACAGCTGGATGTCGGTCCACAGAAGGGCACGGCGTTTCTCGTACCAGAGAATGCCCTCACCGAGCGTGCAGCGGCAATCGACGAACAGCGTGGCCTGAGCCGGGTTGTGCATTGCGACAGCCCTCAGCGATCTGCATGTCTTTGTTGGACCCAGGGCGGCTGCGAGAACAGCCCGCCGTCGACCCAGATGGTTTGTCCGCTGATGAAGGATGCCTCCGGGCTCGCGAGGAATGCGACCGCGCGCGCCACGTCGAGCGGATACCCCACGCGGCCGAGCGGCGTCACCGCGCCCCACGTCCCCGCATAATCGGGCAGCTCCGCCTTCGTACGTTCGATCTCGATAGCGCCGGGAGCGACACAGTTCACGCGAATCGCATGCGGACCGAGCTCCACCGCTGCGACCTTCGTGAACATCTCGATGCCCCCCTTGCTTGCCGTATAGGCCACGAGATTCGGGAATGGGATCTTGTTGCAGCCCGATCCGATGTTGACGATCGATCCGCCGCCGTGATCCTTCATGTACCGCGCGGCGGCCTGCGTGCACAGGAAACACCCCTTGAGGTTCGTGTCGATCACCGCGTCCCACTCCGCCTCGGTCACATCGAGAAGCGGCTTCCAGGTCTGCATGCCGGCGTTGTTGACGACGATGTCGAGCGCGCCGAATGCGGCAGCCACCCGATCGATCATGGCGGTAACCGCGGAAGACACGCGGATGTCAGCCTCGACCGTCACTGCGTCATGACCCTCCGCGCGAATTTCAGCGACGGTTTCTTCGGCCTTGTCCGGCTCCGTGACGTAATTCACCGCCACACGGCACCCGGCGCGCGCGAGCTCCAGTGCGATGCCTCTGCCGATGCCGCGGCCGGCTCCCGTGACCAGCGCCGCGCGTCCACGAAGCGTCTTATCCATATCCATTTCCACGCAAACTTCTAAATCAGGAGTAACGGGAGGAACGAGAGGTTTATGGCATGGGTAATACATCAACTGCGCTCATTCGATGCGCCCTTCATTGATCCGCCCTCTCACGCTGCCCTTCTAACACGGAAACACGCCGCCTTTGAGGGCGGTCGAAAGGCGGCGCAGCGTGACATGAGACGCACTTCTACTCTTGTTCCTCTCGTTCCTCCTGTTCAAGATTTTGACAATAAGTGTTGCCTGAATCGAGGGCAGAAGACGGATCATGAACGGAGCCGGTCAATATGGGCCGCCATGGCCGCCGCAACCTGGTCCGAATGCTGCCGGCCGTCCACGATGGCAAACGAAGGCCGTTGCCGGTAGTGCTCGATGACAGGCGTCGCGTACGCCGCATACGTCGCCAGACGATGGCGCACGGTTTCAGGCTCGTCGTCGGGCCGGCGCACCAGGTTGCCGCCGCAGTACGGGCATGGCTCGCTGTCGGGATGGAGCGCATCGGACACCGACTGCGTGAGCCGGCAGGCGTCGCAGACGCGGCGCGTCCCCATGCGCCTGACAATCTCGGCGTCCGGCACATCGATGAGCACGACGATCACCAGTGCCGCGCCCATCATCTCGTCGAGCGCGCCCGACTGCCCGGCAGTGCGCGGAAAGCCGTCGAGCACGAACCCTCGTGCAGTATCGGGATGCGCGACCCGCTCACGCACCAGATCGGTCATCAGGTCGTCGCTGACCAGAGAGCCCTTCACCAGCGTATCCGCGACCTGTCGGCCCAATTCGGAGCCTGCGCGAACGGCACCGCGAAGGATCTCGCCGGTCGAGATATGCGGGATCTCATAGCGTTCGGCGAGGCGCACGGCCTGGGTGCCTTTGCCGCATCCAGGCGGACCAATCAGGACGACATTCACCGTCGTGCTGCCGTCAGCGCTGCCGGGTCCGGTCATCTGCGGCGCGGAGTGAGAGGCCCGTGGAAGGTCATAACGCCGTCATTGTGACACGGACGGTTGGTTGGGCTTATCATGCGGATCGCAATCGGCTGCGACTACACTAGCTCGACGTTCCGTCGGAGAGGCCATGAACATTCTGCTGCTCTCGATGCCCGATTCGTTCGAGCACACACCGTCCATCACAATCCGGATGCCCAACGGGGCGCTCGCCTCGCTCGCCGGGAACCTCGACCCGCACCATCATGTCGCGATTGCCGACCTCGTGCTGGCGCAGTCCTCGGTGCGCCGCACAGTCGAGCGCCTCATATCGGAACACCAGCCGGACGTCGTCGGCCTTTCGGTGATGACGTTCCAGCGGTCGACCGCTCGTCGCATTATTGCGCTCGTGCGATCGCTGAAGCCAGACGTGCGCGTCGTCGTGGGCGGGTACGACCCCAGTCTGGCGCCCGACGCATGGACGCATCCGGACCTCGGGGTCGACCTCATCGTCCGAGGCGAAGGGGACGTGACGTTTCGCGAGGCGATCCGCGCGCTCGACGAAGGACGCCCGCTCGACGATATCGCGGGGATCTGGTTCCGCGACGGCGACGACTTCCGCCGCAACCCGTCGCGCACGATCGCCAGCCTCGGGCAGGGGACGATCCGGCTGCCCAATCGCGCGGCGCGAGTCCTTTCCGGCTACACCATGATGGGCCGCCCGATCGACGTCGTCGAGACATCCCGCGGCTGCACGTTCGACTGCAGTTTCTGCTCGATCATCGAAATGCGGGGACGCAATTTCCACCGGTTCCCGATCGAGCGGGTGATCGAAGACATCTCGGACGCCTCGGCTCGCGGCGCGCGCAGCCTCTTCATCGTCGACGACAACGTCACGCTCGACGTCCCGCGATTCGAGGAGCTTTGCCGCGCGATTATCCGCGCCAAACTGAACCGGATCGACTACCTCGTGCAGGCGATGACCGCGTCGATCGCGACCCACGGCGCGCGGCTCGCGCCGCTGATGAAGGAGGCGGGATTCCGCTACGTGTTCCTCGGCATCGAGAACGTGCTCGACGAGGATCTGGCGTTCCTCAAGGCGAAGGCCAAGAACAGCCGCCAGCAGCAGGGGATGCGCACGAACACGGCCATCGCCGCCGTGAACCTGCTCCACCGTCATGGGATGCTCGTGGTCGGCGGGTTGATTGTTGGAAACCCTGACGACCGACGGGAGTCGATTGCCGCCAACCTGGAATTCGCGCGGAGGTACGTGGACTGGCCGTATATCCAGCACCCGACTCCGTACCCCGGTACTCCCATGACCAGTGACTTCGTGAAGCGGGGGCTGATCGTCAATTCACGCCTCGAGGAATACGACGGTACGACCGCCGTGACGCGGAGCGCGCACCTTTCGTCGGAGGAGATCGAGTACATGCGGTGGAAGGCGGAACGCTGGATGAAGGTCCGGCATCTCCCTGCTGTGTTGCGGCACGATCCGCTGTACGTACTGCGGAACGGCCGTCGTATGCTCGCGCACACGTTCCGAGGGACGACCTGGCGATCCGCGCTCGGCCTGGAGGACAGCCGAGCGGCGTTCCGGCGTTATCGCGCGATCCGTGAGGCCGAGAGACATTACGTGGAGTGGCCAGACCCGATCAGTCCGGCCGGCTCGATGGACTCGGGCCGGCGCGGCGACCCGCCGGCCGCTTCGGCAGCGTTCAATAAACGGAGGTCGTCCTTGCCTCATACCCAACATGGAGTTTGAGCAACTTCGTCTGCTGGTCGAACAGCTGCCGGCCATGCTGTGGACGACCGACGAAGCTCACTGTCACAGCCATCGGTGGCGCCGCGTACGCGTCGCTGACTGATACGGCGAGGTGATCGCGGAGGACATCACCGCGCGACGCGCTCTCGAAGATGAGCTGCGCCTGCGGGCGCGTCTCTTTGAACCGTTCTTTACGACGAAAGAACGAGGGCGCGGCACGGGGCTTGGACTTGCGACGGTGTATGGCGTCGTGCGCCAGAGCGGCGGATTTATCTGGGTTGACAGCGTGCTCGGCCAGGGCACGAGCTTCACGCTCGATTTCCCGCGCGCGGCCGACGTGGGGGACAGTCGGAGTCTACCGGCCGAGCAGCGGACCATCCCGGGCGCCGGTGAACCCATCCTGCTCGTCGAAGATTTGCTTTCAGTTCGTACCGTGATGCGCGAATGGCTGGCACGCAACGGCTATCGGATCCTCGAGGCCGATAGCGGGGAAACAGCCCTCAAATTGACTGACAGCTTCCACAGTTCGATCGACTTGTTATTGACCGACGTCGTCATGCCGGCGATGAGCGGACGTGAATTAGCACGACGCGTGCAGGTGCTGCGCCCTGAGGTCCGCGTGTTGTACACCTCCGGATCCACCGACGATCTCATCGCCCACCACGGCGTGCTCGAGGCCGGCCTGTCATTCCTGCAGAAGCCCTTTACACAGCAGCAGCTGCTCCAGAAGCTCCGCGAGGTGCTCGACCATGGCCGGCCATTTTCGATCGGATGAGCGGCTTGCGGGAGACGATCTCGCGCAGAGAGATCTCGCGCAGAGACGCGGCGAACGCTGAAGATGGCTGCTGACTGCCATTCCGCCGACGCCGGCCTTGGGCTGCCTTGGGCCGGCGTATCGGGCGCGGGTTGAGATCGGAAACACAAGCGCCCTCTGCCGCTGAGGCGTTCGTGTTTCCAATCTCAACACGCGCTCACCCGCGCGAAGCGCGGTCGGCGGAATGTGCTGGGCAGCCTCTTCTCTTACGCGTTTTCTCCGCGCTCTTGGCGGCCTCTGCGCGAAACTCGTGAGCTGTGGAAGCTGCCCAAATCAGCGCGCCGGCAGCGCAAACGCCACCAGGTAGTCACCGAGCGGCGGACCGATCGGCGCGCCATGACCGCCGGCGGAGATGACGACGTACTGCCGGCCGTCCCGGCCAAGATACGTCATCGGGGTCGATCGCGCGCTCGTGGGCAAGGAACCCGTCCAGAGCCGCTCACCAGTGCGCGCATCGAACGCATAGATCGCGGCTTCCAGGGTACCGGCCGTAAACACCAACCCTCCGGCGGTTGCGATCGGACCTCCGAGGGCGATCGATCCCGACGTTTGCAGCTCAGGCATTTTCTCGGTGCCGGGAAATTGGCCGAGCGGTACCTGCCAGGCAATCTCACCTGTCGACGCCCTGACCGCGGTGAGCGTGCCCCACGGCGGCGGTGTGCAGGGCAGATGCGTTTTGGGGCCGAGCAGGAAGCGGCGCACCACGCCGTAGCGTGTCCCCAGTTGAGGGTGGTACTCGAAGTCCCCACTGAGCCGGCCCGACTGCCGTTCGGTGTCCACGGCGTCACGCGGAATGAGCCGGACCTCCGCCGCGAGATTGTTCACCGGCATGATCAGGAGATCGTTGATCCGGTCGTGAGCGATCCCGCCCCATGCCATGCCACCGACGTTTCCGGGAACGACAAGTGTGCCCTTCAGCGACGGCGGCGTGAAGAATCCGTCAGCCCTCAGCGCTTTCATGGTGTCGCGGCACCAGGCGCGATCCTCGTCGGTGGCCCCCCAGGCGTCACGTGGATTCAACGTGGTGGGCGCGAGCGCCCGCGGCGCGACCGGGAACGGCTGCGTCGGTGCCGAGACCTCGCCTGGTACGTCGCTCTTCGGAACCGCGCGCTCCTCGACGGGAATGAGCGGCGTTCCTGTCTCGCGATTGAGGATGAAGAGGTGGCCCGTCTTGGAGGCGACTCCTACGGCGGCAATCGTGCGGCCGTCCGTGCGCCAGTCGAAGAGGATGGGCGGCGACGCGATGTCGTAGTCCCACAGATCGTGATGAACGGTCTGGAAGTGCCAGACGCGCGTC
Organism: Vicinamibacterales bacterium; assembly: GCA_038320555.1. Lineage (GTDB taxonomy): Bacteria > Acidobacteriota > Vicinamibacteria > Vicinamibacterales > 2-12-FULL-66-21 > JALZOC01. The sequence continues at coordinate 25,951 of JBBQEJ010000019.1, forward strand.
CCTGTATCCGCACGCAGCGCCACGATCGAATCCGCGAAGAGATTGTCGCCGATTCGCTCACCGCCGAAGTAGTCGTGGTTCGGGCTGCTCGTTGGCACGAAGACGAGATTTCGCACGGGATCGGCCACGATCACCGACCATGCATTGGCCCCGCCCGCGCGCACGGCGCTGTTGTTCTTCCACGAATCCGCGCCGACGGCCGCCGGATCCTGCGGGACGGGGTCCCAGGTCCATTTCAGTTTTCCGGTAATTGCATCGAAGCCGCGTACTTCGCCGCTCGGATGTGGCTTCGAGGTGCCGTCGGCGATGGCCGATCCCACGACAAGGGTGTCGCCGACCACGGCGGGTGGTGAGGTGACCTCATAGTCTGCAAAATCGGTCGGACTGATGCGGAGTCCCCGACGGAGATCGACGATGCCCTGCTCGCCAAAGGCGGGAATCAGCTTGCCTGTCCGGGCGTCGAGCGCGATGAGCCGCGCGTCGATGGTCGCGATGAAGATGCGGCGTTCGCTGCCGCGGTGCCACGCGGACACTCCGCGACTCGCGAAATCGCCGTAGCCCTTGTCGCGAGGGGATCGGGCATCGAACGCCCATCGTTGGCGCCCCGTGATCGGGTCGAGCGCGATCACACGTCCGACGGGGGTGCTCAGATAGAGCGTGCCGTCTATGTGAAGCGGCGTCGCTTCGAACGCCGTCGGCCGGCCATCGGCCGGCACGTACGCATCGCCCGTGCGAAACGTCCACGCAACCCGGAGCGACGCGACATTCTCGCGTCGGATCGCATCGAGAGGCGAGAACCGCTCGCCACCGGGATCACGACCATAGGCCGGCCAGTCGCCGTCCTGAGCCGCACCGGCGAGCGCGGCAAGAACCAAAGCCGCGCAGAAAAACGATCGGCACATGCGCATCAGGCTCCGCGCGGCCGCCTGATCCCCAGGGTCCATGGCGGAGGGTCGCTGGCTGGAAACGAGTCGGCCAGCACTTCATCCAGTTTGCGCTCGTCCGGGGCGATGTCGCGAGACGCGTGGCGTGTAGTGGTGCCTGGCTTACCTGGGCGGGATTCCCTCTCGAGATCGCCACGATTCGCGACGCCGCGTTCCATACATCCTCCGCTCGTCACGTCGTGGCGCACGATGCGACCGGGTACAAAGCTCACCGCGCAAGCGATCGTCGCTTCTGCGCGATCAGGCCGAGCAGGCTGTCGAAAGACTTGGCGAACTTCTCGAGCCCTTCGCGTTCCAGGGTCTTGTTCACGTCGTTGAAGTCGATGCCGCCGGCCGCGAGCGCCTCCATGACCCGACGCGCCTCGCTCAACGTATTGGCGTTGAGCGTCTGCGAGACGACGCCGTGGTCTTCGAAGAATTTCAGCGTCTCGAGCGGGACCGTTGCGACTGTGTCCGGTCCGATGAGCGAGTCGACGTACAGCACGTCCGAGTACTCAGGATTCTTCGTCCCGGTGCTCGCCCACAGGAGCCGTTGCTTTCTCGCGCCCTTCGCTTCGAGTTTTCGCCAGCACTCGCTTGCCGTAATCTCCAGAAACAACGCGTACGCAAGCCGCGCGCCGGCGATCGCGACCTTGCCACGCAGCTCGAGGAGGGGCCCTCCCAGCGCCTGGATGCGCTTGTCAACCTCGGTATCGACACGGCTCACGAAGAAGGATGCGACCGAGGCGAGCCTGTCAATCGGCTGCCCCCGCTCAACCCGCGCTTCGAGCGCGCGCAGGTACGCGTCCACGACGGCCTTGTAGTGTTCCACCGAGAAGAGCAGCGTAATGTTGATGTTGATGCCCTCGGTGAGGCACCGTTCGATTGCGGGCCAGCCTTCGCGAGTGCCGGGGATTTTGATCATCACGTTCGGGCGACCAACGGCCTTCCAGAGCCGGCGCGCCTCGGTCACCGTGCCTTCCGTGTCGCGAGCCAGCGAGGGAGAAACCTCGAGCGAGACGAAGCCGTCAGCCCCCTGACTCGAATCGTAGACCCGGCGAAAGACATCGGCGGCCTCGCCGACATCCTCGACCGCAAGCGCCTCGAACAGGTCTCGTTCGGTCCCCGCCGACGATGAGAGCTCCGCAAGTTCGTCGTCGTAATCCGCACTGGCAAGGGCCTGCTCAAAGATTGTGGGATTGGACGTCATTCCCCGGAGCCCATCGTCGATGAGCGCGCTGAGCTCGCCCGAGCGCGTCATGCCTCTACGCAGGTAGTCGAGCCAGACGCTCTGTCCGAGGTCCAGCAACGCGTGCATTTTCGTTTTCGCCATAACGTCTCCAGAACTCCTACTTTATCTTCCTCCCTCAGCCCTTGCCAAACAAGCGCCGCGCCCCGCGCCGCAGGAAAGAAGCCCTAAGAAGGGACTCCCCTCCCGCTGCGCGCGAAGAAATCCCGACGCTCGTGTCACACAAGACTGGAAAGGCCCCACCGGTTCAGGATCCGTTACAATGCCGCCGGTTCCTCGGATTGGAGGTGGAATGTGTCCTCTCGATTCACGCAAGCGAGCATCGTCGTGCTGTTGTGTCTGGGGGCCGGCTTGGTCGCGCGGCCATCAGCGCAGTCCGGCAGGAAAAGCGCCGCCCCGAAAGTCGGTCCGGTCGCGGCGCCGACGACCGACGCGGACAAGATCAAAAGCGCCCTCGCCGCGGCCCCAGCGGCCGTGTCCAAGGACGCGACCGTCATGGACATGGGGACGATGAAAGTCTTGCGGAAAGGCACGAACGGCTGGACGTGCATTCCGGATGGTCCGTCGCCCGGAACCGACCCGATGTGCCTGGACAAGAACGCCATGGAATGGGCGGACGCCTGGATGCATCACAAGGATCCGCCGAAAGACAAAATGGGATTTGGCTACATGCTGATGGGCGGATCGGATGCCAGCAACACGGACCCCTTCGCGACCAAGCCAAACGCCAGCGATCGCTGGGTCGATACCGGGCCGCATGTGATGGTGCTGAACATCGGCGATCATTTCGCGGGCTATCCGACGACGGCAACGAACACCAAGGTGCCGTACGTCATGTATCCGAATACGCCGTACGCCCATCTGATGATCCCGGTGAAGTAGATCAGGAGACTGGAGACTGGAGACGGACCCTGTATTCCGTCTCCTGTCTCCTTCTTTATCAGCGCTTCGCAACGCCGAGCTCACCCAGTTTGGCCGCCATGTCTTCGGCTGACGTCGCTGGCTTGATCTCCTTGTCGATCGCGAGGATCTTGCCGTCCGCGCCGATGTAGAACGTCCAGCGGTTAGCCACGCCCCCTGGTTCAACACGCCGTAGGCCTCGGCGGTCTTCTTGGTCGGATCGCTCAGCAGCGGGAAGTCGGCGTGCTGCTGTTCCGCAAAGCCTTTGTTGTCGTCGAGCGTGTCGACGCTCGCCATGAAGTAAGTCGTGTTGAATTTCTTGATCATGTCGCCGTGCTCGGCCAGCGACTTGCACTCAATCGTACAGCCCTTCGTGTACGCCTTGGGGAACCACGCCAGGACCACCGCCTGCTTGCCCTTGAAATCGGCCAGTTTGTACGTGTTGCCGTCGCTCGCCTGGAGCGTGAAATCGGGCGCGGGGTCACCCACCTTCAGTTCGCTTGCCGCCGGCGGCACAGCAGCAAAGCCCAGCAGCGCAAGCCCAATCCCGAAGAGCCCAATCTGTGTCATACATTCCTCCACGAATCCATCGAGTCGAAACCACACGGATCCGCCATTGTAATAAAAAAGCCCGGGCCTCGACGGCCCGGGCAACCGGAGCACGGAGTGGACGGGCGGTGCTTAGTGGACGCAATCGAGCGGCTTCTCCAACCCGAGGATCACCTGCTGAGCCTCCAGCTTTCGCCACAACCTGATGGCGCGACGCAGGAGCCGGCGCTTCTTCTCCACGCGATAGTGTTCGATGACCCGCTCGATCCGTACGAGCCGATCGCCCGAAGCGCCACGATCAAAGGGCCTCACGCGGTCAGCGTACGTACGATCGCCACCGCCAGTCTGTTCGCAATTGCACGTGCAGGCAACACCATGTAGGCAACACACGTGAACTCGGGACTAATCGTGCAGGACGACGGTGAGCAGCGAGTTGTTGACCTTGAGACCGTCCGTGTAGTCGATGAACCCGAGTCGCTGGAATTTCTTCATAAAGAAATTCACGCGGGATCGCGTCGTGCCGACCATTTCGGCCAGCGTCTCCTGCGAGATCGGCGGGATAGGCAACACCGGCATGTCGTGCTTGCCAAACCGCGCGAGCAGTAAGAGCGTCCGGGCCAGCCGTTTTTCACTGGAATTGAACAACTGGTCGATCAGGTCCTCCTCGATCCGGATATTCCGCGCCAGCATGTGCGCGATGAACCGATCCGACAACGCATGCTGCCTGTGCAGGAGACGCACCATCTGATTCTTGTCGACGAGAAGGATGGTGCTGTCCACCGTCGCGGTTGCGCTCCCCATGCGCCTCGGTTGACCGGCCAGGCATCCTTCGCCAAAGAACTCGCCGGTGTTCAGCATCGCCACGACCGCCTCCCGGCCCGCCTTCGAGACCACCGAGAGCTTCACGCCACCTTTCTGGATGTACAGGACGTGGTCACACGGGGCGCCCTGAGCGAAGATGACCTCGGCTCGCCGATATTGCACGATCTTTCTGGCAATACCCGCCGAGTCGAGAAACGCCTGGGCATCGAATTTCGATTTCATGACGATGTCCCCTGGAAACCTCCGGCACCTTCACTGAGCAGGCGTGCAATCTGATCCAGATCGACCGGATTCACGAGGTGATGCTCGAACCCGTGTTCCAAGGAGCGGTCCGCGTCGCCCTGTAGCCGGTCATGGCCAGCAGCAGCATGTCCCGGCCGCACGGGTCCTCACGAAGGAGCACGCGGCTGGGCTTTGCACGACGGTCCGGCGTGAAAGAGACTCCCGATGACGTTCGTATCGAAGGAACCTGCTTCAATCGGAGTGTGAACGTGACTCCTTGTCCTTTCCCGCTCTTGCGTTCCACGCGGACGTAGTCGACCGCGAGCCGGGTAGAGATGGCTGCCTGAAGTGGCAGTTCGAGAAACTACCGCTGTTGGCTTGATCTAGTTTGCCACCTCGCCGGTATTAAAGCTGTGCAAAATTGCACACAGCCGGGGAGGCGCGGAGGTCTCCCAGAAACGATGGTTTGGATGATGGGACGGGGGACCCACCCCGGGTGGTGGGCGTTGAAACCAGCATTTGGAAGGACGCCGACTACGATACTCTAGTTAAGCAGCGGTTATGAAACCTTGAGCACGATCGGGCGAACCGAGACACGGCGCGGCTTCGCTCCTATGAGTGTCGGCCCGTGGTCCGCCCGCGCTGGCTCAAAAGGTAACCTCCGCTGCCCAGGAGGACGACGAGAAGAGCCCACTGACCGAGCTCGGGCAGGGTCGGAACACCAGCCGCGGGAAACGGCGCCGGCACACCTCCGGCGCCGCCTCCAGCGCCGCATGCGGCAAAGGAGACATTGTTGTTGTTCAGCGTCACAGCGCCGTTTCGCCCCAATGCCCTGCCGGTCAGGTTGGCGCCGGAATTCATCGTGATGCTCGTGAGCGCCAGGATGTTGCCCACAAAGGTTGTGCCGGTATCGAGGGTCGCGGAACTGGTGACCTGCCATTGCACGCTGCAGGCATTGGCCCCGTTGACCAGGCTGACGGTCGAGCTGGGCGACGTGATGAGCGAGCTCGACATCTGAAAGACGAAGACCGCATTGGGATTGCCCTGGGCGTCGAGAACAAGCGTCCCGGTCAGATTGGAAACCGCGCCGCCAAGGCAGTACACGCCTTGTGTGAGCGTCAACCCCGCCAGATCAGGACCGATGGTCGCTGCGCAAGGGAGCGCCGCCAACGTCGTGTACGCCGTCGCCAACTCGAGCTGAGCGGCATCAGAAGCAGGAGGCACACGTAACGTTCCAACGTCCACGCACGGAGCCGGAAAGCCAACGATTGCCGTACCGGGGCTTACCCCCACATCTCCGGTAATGAGAGACGCGCCGGCGCACGTTACGGTCGTGCCGGCCAACACTGCAAACGGCCTCAGATTCGCACCCAGGTAGGCCTGGGCAACTGCTGACGAGGGGATCCCCCAGGAGAAGAGCGCGACCAGCCCTACGCTTGCCAGGAGACGTACTGAGTTGCGCTTCATTGTGACGTTCCCCTTTTCGAGTGATGCCGCCTCCGCGACACGTTGCGTCACTTTACGCAGAGATACCAGCATTCGGCTGTTCAATATGAGACAGTCACCGCAAAGGCAGGTCAGCTACTGTCGTCGGGGATGGAATCGCATGTACCGCCCAGGCTCTACTCTGTGGACCTCGCGCAATGCGCAGATCTCGCCGCGCTCGGGCCTGAAGAAGTCGCCGCGACCTTCGGGGCGGCGCTCCGCCGCGCCGGTGCGACGATTGTCCACGAATTCTCTCAGACCTTTCCTGGAACCGGCCTCACCTGCGTATTCATCCTCAGCGAGTCCCACGCCGTCCTGCACACATGGCCGGAAACCGGCACGGTCAACATCGACATCTTTTCCTGCTCGACGAGGCTCAAGAGTCTGGAAGCGATCAACGATTTGAGCCGATCCTTCGGCGCGCAACATGTCACCGTGCAGGAGATCCCTCGTGCTGACGGACACGCCGCGCGCTCCGACGGACGCCCTTAAGTTCGTCCTGTGGGGCGTAGCCGCAAGCCTCGGGTTATTTGGGCTGCTCCGTCTGAACTGGACCGAGGCGCACATCGTGCTGCCGTTGACCCGCGCACAGGCGATGCTCGCGGTCGGAGTGCTCGGCGCCCCCGCGTCGCCCGTCATCGCCACGCTTGCCTGCAGCGGGACCGACGCGTTAGCCCTGTGCCTCGGGGCCATCCTGGCGTACCCGGTACCGTGGCGAACGCGCCTGGCCGGCGCTGGTGGCGGCGCCGCTCTGATCCTCGGCCTCAATACGGTGAGAATCGGCACACTTGGGCGAGTGGCCTCCTCGCAAGCGTGGTTCAACGCGCTTCACGTCTATATCTGGCCCGGAGTGCTCACGCTCGCGATCGCCGGATACGTGTGTTTGTGGATGCGACTGGCGGATCAGCGAGACACGCCATCGCGCGAGGATCGTGAGGTCTTCCGAGCGCCACAGGCTTCTTCTTCGCCGTATCCAATTGCGCCACCGGCGCCCCAACCCTCGCGGCGATTCGTCCTGCTCGCTGCCGCATTTCTGCTTCTGTTTGCAGCCGCCTCGCCGCTCTACCTTCAGAGTCCCCGCGTGCTGGCGCTGGCGGGCTTTATCGCTCGTGCCGCCGCAGTGATCCTCGGCGTCGCGGGTGTGAGCGCGCACGCGGCGGCCAATGTGCTCTGGACCCCGAGCGGAGGCTTTCTCGTAACGCAGGAGTGCATTTCCACGCCGCTGATCCCGGTCTACGTGGCAGCTGTCTGTGCGTATTCGAAGACGCGGCAGCGACTGATTCTCGGCGTCATCTCCACGCTACCGCTCTTCATCGGCCTGGGGATAGTGCGACTCCTGGTAGTAGCCCTGCCGGGGGTGGTGGCCTCGCCGATGTTCCTGGTGCACGCGTTCTATCAACTGCTCTCGGGGGCAGTGGTCGTATTCCTCGCCGCGGTGTGGCGCCACGGCGGCAGAGCGGCGTTTGGCCACGCGCTGACCGGCGTCGTCGTGGGAATTCTGTTCGTCTACCTGATTGGTCCTTCCTACACACGCATGGTCACGCTCCAGGCGGCAGTTCCGCTCAACGATCCGCAGGGAGCGATTGCGCTCCTCCCCACGTTCCAGGTCGGTCTCTATCTCGCGCTGTGGGTTGCGGCTTATGCCGCTGTCGGCTGGAGCCGCTTCCTGGCCGGACTCGCGGTTCTCGGGCTGACGCAGGCAGCGGGCCTGCTCGCGCTCCACGTCCTTGCCAGCTACTCGGATCTCACGGCCCAGGTGCGCGACGTCCGCGGGTGGGCGATTGCAGGACCCGTGTTGATCTTCGCCGCAGTGGTTAACGGTGCCAAACCGCATCGCTGAAGTCGCGTCGGTCTCGGCCCTGGCCGTCGTCGTCACACTGGTGATTGCCGGACCGGTTCTTCGCGCGCCGTCCGAACGAGTATTCGGCATGGAGATCGTCGGCCGCCATCACGATCCGTTCACGACCATGGAGCAGTTCGAGCGCCCAATCAGCATCGGCGTGTATTCGCAACCGGTTACGGACATCAGCGGTGCGCTGCTCGCTCGAGTCTCGGGAGGCGTGGCGGCGTACAATTGGCTGGTCCTTCTCAGCTTTCCACTGTCAGCCGTCGCGGCGTACCTGCTTGCGCGTCAACTGAGGCTCTCGCCGCCGGGCGCAACCGTCGCCGCGATGGCGTACGCGTTCTCTCCGTTCCATCTCGCGCACGCCGCATACCATCCTCACATCGCGCAGACCCAATGGGTTCCACTTTATTTTCTCGCGCTCTGGCGTTGTCTGGACGAGGCTTCACCCTTGGCGATTGGCTTTCTTGGCGTCGCGACGATGGCCGTGACGCTCTCGAACTTTTATGCGGGCATGATCGTGGCCGTGATCACACCGGTCGGCGTTGCCGCTTACTGGCTCGTCACGTCCCGGTCGGACAATCGAGGGATCCGCCGGCTCGGCATCACCGTCGGAAGTCTCGTGCTCCTTGCGGCCTGCGGAATGGCATATGCGTCATACGCTGCCGGACCAGTCCTCACCAACGGCGCCACGTTCGCGTTTCCTCGGGCCGATCTGTTCCGCTATAGCGCGAAGTGGTGGAGCTACCTCATGCCGCCGGTTGCAAGTCCAATCGTCGGCGCCGCCGCCCGTCGCGTCTGGACTGGAGTGGGAATCACCGAAGGACTGCTCGAGCAACAGGTGAGCCTCGGTTGGGGAGTCGTCGCGCTTGGGCTGATCGCCATCATTCGGTGGGTGGTCTCCGCAAGGGACGTTCGGTCGGCGAACGAAAGCGAACGAGAGCGGCCGTTACCCTCGAACGACGGTCAGCAACCGGCGTCGCTTGCGCGTGTGCCAATCGTGGTCATGGTCGCGCTCGCGGCCCTTCTGTGTTCCCTGTCGCCGGAGCGGACGATCGGGGCGTTCACATTCGTCCGGCCGTCCTCTTTTTTGTATCTCGTCGTGCCGATGTTCCGCTCGTACTCGCGGTTTGGGGTCGTGGTCCAGCTCATGGCGGTGTTGCTGGCGGGGATGGGTGTGGAGTACCTCCGCCGGACCGGGAGCCGGCGCGCGCAGATCGCCTGCGTCGCGCTCGTGGCCCTGACTGTCTGCGAGTACGCCGTATGGCCCCCGCAAATGTTCCGCGACGTCCTTCCCGCGGAGGCGCATCGGTGGGTCATGCGGCAACGCGACCCCCTGCGGGTCCTGGACTGCACCCCGCTGAATCAGGAATCCGAATCGGTTCAATGGCTGACGGCTGCTCGCGTCACGATGCTGGGTGGCTCGATCGGTGACTGCACGGAACCGCACCTGCCCCAGAAACTTGCGGCGACGGGGTACACACACCTGCTCGTCCGCCGTGACGCAGGCGGACGATCGCTTACGGATCACTCCGAGCCCGAAGGATTGCGCCTCGCTGCGCGTTTCGACGATGGCCAGGTGTTCGCGGTTACGGCGCAGAGGCCGGCAATCTACACCGGCACGATGACGGGGTTCTTTACGCGCGAGCACGATGCGATACGGTCCTGGCGATGGATGGGAACAGATGCCGCGTGGACCATTGTGAACACGAGCGCTCGGCCGATCGTCGCGACCCTCGGACTAGAAATGGCGTCCTTCCATCGCGTGCGGCACGTCGTGTTGCGGCTCGACGGGCATCCGGTGCAGACGCTCGCCGTCGAGCCCCCGTGCCGCGTCTATCAGATTGGTCCGCTCACGATGCCCCCCGGCGACCACGAGCTCGTGTTTCATCCGGACGAGGAACCCACGGTAGCCACCGACGTGATCAATAACGGTGACCTGCGGCCGCTGTCGTTTGCCGTCGGCACATGGAGTTGGACCGTAAGGAGTGAACAGCGATGAGTTCGGCGTACCAGACTTTCTGGGCCGGAGTCGGCGCGCGCTTTCCCGATCTCGCAGGCGCCGTCTCCACGCAGTATTACGCGGACAATGAACGGCGTCTGTTTACCGAGCACTTTCCCGCGCTCGAAGGACTGAGGATACTCAAGACCGATCTGTGGGACGAGGCCAAGAACACACGCATCCTCGTGTGGGCCAACCGCCAGGGCGCACGCGTCTACGGGGTCGACATCTCGGAGCCCACCGTGATTCAGGCGCGCGCAGCGTTCGATCCAGATTCGGCCGAGCGACATCATCGACATTGTCTACAGGGAGCCGTCGCCGATGTGCGCGAGCTGCCGTTTCGCGACGCATGCTTCGATGCAATCTACTCAATGGGAACGATCGAGCACTTCGACGAAACCGAGCACGCCGTCGAAGAGATGGCTCGCGTCCTCAAACCGGGCGGGCGCGCCATCGTCGGGGTCCCGAACCGGCACGACCCGTTCCTCAGGCCGTTGTTTGCCACGCTGCTACAGGCGGTCGGCCTTTACGGCTACGGGTACGAGAAGTCCTACTCACGCCGCGCGCTGAGACAGATGCTCGAAACGGCCGGCCTGAACGTGGTCGCGGAAACCGCCATCCTGTTCATCCCCGGGTGGCTCAGGATGCTCGACCTTGCGTGTCACGTGTGGTGCCGGCCGCTCGCTGCGATCACGGGGACTCTCGTCGGTCCGTTCGTGTTCCTCGATCGCCACGTCCCGGCCGTGCGGCGGCACGGTTACCTCCTGGCGACCGTCGCCATGAAGCCGGAACGCGACGCCTGATTGTTACCTTCCACCCAATTTGGGTACGCGTGATGTGGCTCGCGCCCGTCGCCGCAACCGGACATATCCGTAATCCTGTGAGGCCCACGGCCAGAAAGACAAGGAAGGCCAGAGGCAGGACTGGAACCGCTGTCGTCATGACGATCGTGAACGAACGCTGCACGAAACACCCGTTCGTGTCCGTCGCGCGGACCGTGAACGTCGAGGTGCCGGGCGTCGTCGGGGTTCCCGCCAGCACGCCGCCCGCAGTGAACGTCACTCCCGACGGCAGCGCGCCTGCTGTCACTCCATAGCTGTACGGCGCGTTCCCACCGCTCGCTACGATAGTCCGGCTATAGGCGACCCTCACCGTCCCGTTGGGCAACGTCGGCGGGGACAGGGTAATCGTCGGGCACACCGGCGGCGGCGGCGGAGCAGCGGCGATGACGATCGTATAGGCCAGCGCCGCGAAACATCCGTTCGTGTCCGTCCCGCGTATCGTGAACGTCGGACTACCGGCCGTCGTCGGCGTTCCCGCCAGCAGGCCGGCAGCGGTGAGCGTCACGCCCGTCGGCGCTGCGCCGCTCGTTATGCCAAAGCTGTACGGCGCGTTCCCGCCGCTGCCTACGATAGTCTGGCTATAGGCGACCCCTACCGTGCCGCTGGGCAACGTCGGCGGGGACAGCGTAATCGTCGGACACACCGGCGGCGGCGGCGGAGCCGCCGCGATGACGATCGTATAGGCCAGCTCCGCGAAACACCCGTTTGTGTCCGTTCCCTGTACGGTGAACGTCGAACTACCGGCCGTCGTCGGCGTCCCGGCCAACACACCGGCCGCGGTGAGGGTCACACCCGTCGGCAGTGTGCCTGCGGTTACCCCAAAGCTGTACGGCGCGGCCCCGCCGCTACCTACGATCGCCTGACTGTATGCGACCCCGACCGTGCCATTGGGCAACGTCAGCGGGGACAGTGTAATCGTCGGGCACCCGCCTCCTGGACCGCTGCACCCTCCAACCGTGTTGGTGCCCGCCATCGTCACGGCTCCGGCTGCTGTCGTCAACGCTCTCCCGCTCAGCACCGCGCCGACACCCAGCGTGACGCCAGCTTGCGCGACAACCGTTCCGGCGAACGTGAAGCCGTTGAGCGTCGCAGCGCTGGTAACCTGCCAGAACACGTTGCACGCGGAGGCACCGTTAATCAGCACGACGTTTGAGTTAACGTTGGCCGTGATCGCGCTTCCAACCTGGAAAATGTAGGTACCGCCGCCACTGAGCGTCAGCGTTGTCCCGGCCGCGATGTTGGCCGTGCTCCCAAAGGAGTACGCGCCTGGGTTCAGCGTGACTCCACCCAGCTCCGCAACGATGGGCGTCGCGCCCCCGGTGCCCGCCAAGGTCGCGTACAGAGAGGTGACCGCCGCTTGCGCAGCAATCGCCGCGCTGTCATTGGCGTGTGTTGAGAAGGGCGGTGCGACGGTCGCTCCGGCAGGAAAGCCGGTGATCGACGTACCGGGTGACACGCCCACATCGCCAGTGATCACGGTGCCCGTGCCGGCGGCGGTAACGGTCGAGCCACCCAACACCGCGAAGCTTTGGGCGGAACCGAGCGATGGCTGCGCGAATGCCGGAGAGGCCGCGCAAAGAAGCGCGGCCAACACGCTTACCGCCAACTGCAAGAGATTGCGCTTCATGATGCCGACGTGAGGAACAGGATGGCTTCCGCCGGACGCCACGGACGTATTTGACTGTGTTGGCCGCGCGGTGACTGTGCAATACGGCTCATCCCCGCTGAACTCGACGGCGCCGCTTGAGGTTGAGGTGAGCCTACAGGAGGTCGAGGATCGCGCTTTCGGCGTAGATGAGTGCCGTCATCACGACCAGAATCTGGACAATGACGGGCGTCATCTCTTTGATCCATTCCCACGGCGTGTAGTGCGCGTCCAAGTCACGCTGGATAAAGGCGAATGCCACGACCGACTGCGCACACCCGATGTGCGTCCAGCAGCCGCCGAGCGCATAGCCAGCGATTTGCGCCATCGCGAACAGGTGCAGGACCCTCGTGTCGAACCCGTGAAGGCCGCGAGACGCGAAATCGGCCACTACGTTGTTGTCGAGGATCGCAGAGAGGAATGTCGATCCAAGAAACTGCGCGAAGGCGACGTGGCCCTGACCCAGCGTTCCGACCCCTGCTCGAATCAGTCCCTGCATCCCTTCGAAGAACCCCGCGGTGGTGAGAAGGGTGATGGAGACAAAGAGCGGAAATAGAAAGTAGTACTCCGCATACTCCTGCTGTGCCTCCTGTAACGCCAGGGCGCGCATCCTGGGAATGCCGCCGATCGCCGGCAGTGCGGCGAAGAAGGCCGCAAACGAGGCCAGAAACAACGGGACCTTGTCGTAGATTCCGTGCACGATGAGCACGGCCATGAAGGGGACGAGCGCGAAGAGGCCAATCTTCTGCGCACGCTGGCGGACCCGCGCCATGGCGGCCAGCACCTCGTCGACGGCCAGCTCCGCGTGGAACGCGGCTTCGTACTGTCCCGCCGCATCGAACACATAGTGGCGATCGAGACCGTCGGCTAGTTCTTCTGCGACAAAGTGTCCGAGCAGCACTCGACGAGTGTCCGGCGGGACGCCTGCCTGAATCAGGGCAAGGCCAAGCGGCTGGCCACCGCGTATCCGCGCGATCACGTGTTCGCCCCACAGATCGGCAGGACCTGCATGAGCCTCGATGAGCTCCACAGCAGTCAGTACCTCGCCATGACGTGAGGCCTGCAGAAAGCGCACGTCCGCCGCGTTCGCGTCGATGACGTCCATGTTTTCGAGATTCACGAGCTGGCCGCCAAGTTTTCCTCGAAGCTGCCAGGCCACGACGAGATATGCGGCGATGGCGGCTGGCGCGCAGTACACCAGAAAGAAAGCGTTACTGAGGTGAGGATAGAGATTCGCCCTCATAATGAGGTTCGGCGGCTCTCCGTACACCATCCAGATGCCACAGATGGTCGTGATGGCCGTGCACACCATGACGGCGTACCGGACCGCGGCCGCAGGCGCGGCCGCGAGCATCAGAATGATGACTAGCGTACGAATCGTCAGCCCCACCATCGAGACGCCCCCGAGCGTGCCGGACGCGAAGGCGACGACTACGGTCACCGAGATGACCGTGGGGAGGATCAGACCCCGATGGCGACGAAGCAGGAAGAACGCGACGCCTTCCAGCAATCGCGTCTGCGCGATGACCGACACGAACAACGTCAGGCCGAGCAGGAACAGCATCGTGTCGAGGTGAATCAGATCGTCCAGACCTCGGAAAGACAGCAGGTGCTGCTGAACCCAGTACCACGCACCGCGATTCGCAATCTCCGTATGCCAGCCCGACATAGCCAGTCCGGCAAATGTTGCAACAATGATCAGCAACATTCCGTACGTGAAGGCGTTCTTGTGGATTTGGTACCTGAACGAGCCGGACAGAAAGAGCCCGAGGGTCGTGGCCAGGACTTCCGTCGCCAACAGCCAGAGGGGCATGGCTGCGACGCGGCCCGTCAGGAGTATTCCGCAGGCCACGAGGGCGCAACCGGCCAGAAACCACGAACCCGGCATCGTGACGATTGGAGGCGGGGACTGAAGCGATGTGGCGTCGCTCACGCTACGCCCACGGGTCTGTCTTTATTTGGACACGGCACGGTGCCGCCTCAGCCACTGGAAGACAACGGCCAGCACGATGCCCATCGCGATCGCTATCGGGGGAGCGCCGGCCTTCAGCAGCAGTCCTGCTGCCAGAATGCAGGCGCCGATCAAGTATTGCCAGGTCATTTCCACACCACTCCGACGAAGATCAATACCAGCGTCGCGACAACACCAGCGCCGGCAGGGTGAGAGTCTATCTTACGTACTCTCTGAACCGGCATGACCCGACATTTGTGTCAATCTCGATCGAATTCAGCTCCTTTTTTGTAGCCGCCGCCAGCCGCTGTCAGGGATTCCAGACGTTCGGAGCCAGGACGATTGACTACTACTTGAATGTGCGGGAAGGATGATCGCCCCACCAGTCTGTCGCCGGGAGAGATCTCGTCACATCAACCGTGCAGTGCGTTCCTCTTCTTCGATCCCCTCGCTCAGGCCCGCGGAGCTACGGGGCCACCTGCCGATCGACCACCTCACGGATTTTCCGGCCAAGTGTGGCAGAGGTGAATGGTTTGTGCAGGAATGCTACCCCGGAATTGCGGACCCCGTGGTGGACGATGGCCTCCTCAGTGTAGCCAGACATGTAGATGACTCTCAGCTCTGGCCGCAGCTCGATCAGCTGCCTGGTCAACTCAGGCCCGCTGGCACCGGGCATCACGACATCGGTGAGGAGCACGTCGATGGACGCATTCTGATCGAACAGCTGAAGCGCTTCATCCGCATTGCCGGCGGCCAGCACCGTGTAGCCTTGGCGCTCCAACAATCTCCTGGCGAGCTCGCGGAGTCCTTCCGAGTCCTCGACCAGGAGCACTGTCTGCCCGCCAGCATGCGACCCGGAAACCGCAGTCGCGGTTTCGGTGGCCATATCCGCCGCATCCGCCCTTGGGAAATACACCTTGAACGACGTGCCCCTGCCGACTTCGCTGTAGACCTGGACGCTGCCGCCGCTGCGCGTGACGATGCCGTGGATGGTCGCCAGGCCGAGCCCGGTGCCTTTGCCAGGCTCCTTGGTCGTGAAATACGGCTCGAAGAGGCGAGCCTGCATCAGCGGCGTCATGCCGGTTCCCGTGTCGGTGACGGTCAGCACCACGTAAGGACCTGGTTTCACTGAGAAATGTGCCGTCGCGTAGTGCTCGTCGAGCTCGACGTTGGCGACCTCGATTGTCAACGTGCCGCCTCCTGCCATGGCATCCCGCGCGTTCACGGCGAGATTCAGGACGATCTGCTCAATCTGCCCGCGATCGGCCTTCACGCGCGCCGGCTCGGGCCGGAGCGCCACCACCACGGTCACGTCCTCTTCAATGAGGCGATCGAGCAGCGACCGCATGTTGGCCACCACGACATTCAAATCGAGCAGGGTCGGCTCGATGATCTGCTTGCGGCTCAATGCCAGCAACTGGCGCGTGAGGTCGGCGGCCCGCTCGCCTGCTTTTTGAATTTCGGCAATGTCCGTCTGGTGCGGGTCTGTCGGGGCGAGATCTTCCAGCACCAGCTCGCAGTACCCCAGGATCGCCGTCAGGAGATTGTTGAAGTCGTGCGCCACGCCGCCTGCCAGCCGTCCGATGGCTTCCATTTTCTGCGCCTGCTGATACTGCTGCTCCAACGTGTGGCGCTCGGTGACGTCCAGCGAAATGCCGAGGCCGCGCACTGGTTTGCCGTTTCCGCCGAGATGAATTCGCCCCGCGACGGTCAGCCACCGGACCGTGCCGTCGGGCCAGATCGTGCGATGCTGCACGGAGAAGTCCGCGCCGGACCGTGTCGCCTCAGCCAGCGTCTCGGACAGCGCGTCGCGGTCCTGAGGATGCACGCACTCCAGAAACGCCTCGAGTGTCCCGCCAAATGTTCCCGGCTTCAGGCCGTACTGGGCTTCGAGGATCTCAGACCATTGGAGCACTCCGGTGGTGTAGTCCATATCCCAGATCCCGACGTCGGCGCTCTGCAGCGCAAACCGCATCCGCTCTTCCGAGTGTCGCAGCGCCTCGACAGCCTGATTTCGCTCTGTGATGTCTGCGCCGGAACTGAACGTGCCGACGACATGGCCGGCGTCGTCCTTCAACAAGGTGTTGTGCCATTCGATCAACCGTTCCCCGCCGGAGCTGGTGAGTACGTGAGTTTCGATGACGGAAAGATCTCCGGCGACGACGGTGTGGAACTTCTTTCTGAGTTCCTGGCGCACTCGCGCCGGAAGACACGTGTCCAGAAAGTCGCGCCCGAGCAGCTCGCGTTCAGTCCATCCCAGGAGGTCGCAGCCCTTGCGGTTGATCAGCGTGATCCGTCCATCGAGGTCGAGAGCGAGCAGGACGACTTCGGACGTGTCGAGACATCGCTGCGCCCGGTCTCTCTCATGCCGCAGTTCCGACTCCGCCTGTTTGCGCTCGAAGATCTCGTGTTCGAGCTCGTACTTGCGGCCGAGCTGCCCAGCCAGCGCCAGGACCATGTCTTCATCGTCCTCGGTAAAGGTCGTGCCCTCGTTACCGACGAGACAGATCCAGCCATAGACATGAGCCGGTGAGGCCACGGGTGCGGCCAGATATGACTGAACCTCCGGATGGAGCGCGGGGAGGTGCAGTCTTGCTGGATCGCCGCCAGGATTATCGCCACGCATCGTCCGCCGCTCGGCGACGACCGTTCCAAGAATCCCCGAGACCGTGTCACCGATGTTGATCCAGCTTGCTGCGTCCACGCCGTGGGTGACGCAGCGCTGCACCGTTCGGTCGGTTCGATCGAGGATCCCGAGCGTGACATAGGTCGCGCGAAACAGGTCGTGCGCGGCCACGGCCACGCGCTGAAGCAGGCGGTCGGCGTCGCGCTCGGAGGCGAGCTCGAGGCCGATATTGATCAGCGCCCTCAACCGCGCGTTGGCGGTTCTCAGGTCCCCGGTCTTGTCCGAGAGCTTGTCGGTGAGCAACCGGAGGTGCTCGCCGTGGAATTCCGTCGTGAGCGCGGAAACGTCCGAGGACACGGGGATCGTCGATTCGCACGAAAGCACGAGGCCCACGACCCGCAGGACCTCGGCAGATTCGACAGGCTTTGTCAGGACGGCGGATACGCCGATGGACAGCGCGAGCACCCTGGCTTCACGCTCGCCGTAGTGCGCCGTCGAGAACACCACGGGAATCTGGCTGGTCGTCGGATCGAGGCGCAGCTGTCTTACGAACTCATAGCCGTCCATGACAGGCATGAGCACGTCAGTAATCACCAGATCGGGACGGTCGCGATGGATGCTGGCCAGTCCTTCGGTGCCATTCGCCGCCTCGAGCATTCGATGCCCCTGATGGCTGAGGAGCGTAACCAGGAATGTCCGGTTGGCCGTGAGGTCGTCAACTATCAGGATCGTCGCCATGTGCAGCTTTCCACAGACATGTGTCTTGTTATCTTCATTTGTTCACGATCGACGGCGCGCAGGGATCAGCGGCGGGGCGTCCGAATTCAGGTTCGCGTCAGCTGTGTCGCGATCGCCGCCAGAAATTCCCGGTAACCCATCGGTTTGGCAATGTAGCCATCACATCCTGCGGCTCGAATGCGCGCCTCGTCACCCTTCATCGCCAGGGCCGTGAGAGCGATCACCGGAATCGCACGCGTCGCCTCGGCCCGCTTGAGGAGCACCGTCGCTTCGAGGCCGTCCATGCCGGGAAGCTGGATGTCCATCAGGATCAGGTCGGGTTGATCGTCGCGCGCCAGCGTCAACCCTGCCTCCGCATCCGTCGCGCGTATCACGGTATGGCCCACCGACTGCAGCAGGAATGCCGCTAACGTCATGTTCGCGGGGTTGTCCTCGACTACCAGAACTCTTGCCATGTCAGGCGACCCCGGGACGCCGGCCTTCGAGTGTCACGCGTCCTGCGTCAGAGGAAACAAACCCAGATCGACGAGCGACTTGGACAACTCCTGACGTGAGATCGGCTTCTGCATGACCGCCGCCGCGCCGAGCGAGAGCCCCTTGCCGGGATCCGCCACAATCGAGACGACGACGACCGGAATCTGCCGCAAGTCCGGCGCCTGCTTGAGGCGTTTCAGGAATTCCCAGCCATCCATGTGAGGCAGCAGGATGTCCAGGGTGATCAGCGACAACGGCTGCTGCGCCGCGAGCACCAACGCGACTTCGGCGGAAGCGGCGTGCACCACCTTGAAACCCTGCGCCTCGAGCTGCACTCGGATCAACTCAGCGGACTTGAAATCGTTCTCCACCACCAGCGCGGTGCGTGTTCCCGGCCACGCCTCCATACGAGGACCGGCCGGTGCCATCGCGTCGGTGAGCGGCACTTCCCCCAGGGGCCGGAGCGGCAGCCAAACCGTGAACGTGGACCCCTTGCCCACGGTGCTTTCCACCGACACCGAGCCGCCGTGCAACTCGGCGAGGAGTTTGACCATGGCCAGACCCAGTCCCGTGCCCTCGAATTTTCGCGAGAGCCCGCTGTCGATCTGATTGAAGGGCTTGAACAACTGTTCCAGCCCCTTCGGCGAGATGCCGATGCCGCTGTCGGTGACGCTGATCTTGAGAAACTCCACGAACTCGCTCTCGGCCAATGGGAAGCCGCGGCTTGTTCGGGAGCCGGACATTCGGCCGACCTGGGCGCGCGGCACACTGTCGGCCCGCAGGGTTACGTGGCCTCCCTCGTTGGTGAACTTGACGGCGTTCGACAGCAGGTTGTACAGGATCTGCTTGACCTTTCGGGCATCCGCCTGAATCAAGCCAGGCGTCTCGGCGTTCTCCACGTCCAGGCGGATGTGGAGGGCCGCAGCTTTCTCCCTGATGATGGACAAGCTGCTCAGGAACAGCATCGGCACCTCCACCGGCTCCAGATCGAGCGTCATCTTGCCGGCTTCCACTTTGGACAAGTCGAGGATGTCGTTGATGAGAGAGAGCAGATGCTTGCCGCTGCCGAAGATGTCGCCGATGAACCCGCGCTGTTGATCGGTCATCTCGCCGATCAGTCCATCCCGGAGCACCTCGGAGAAGCCGATGATGGCATTGAGGGGCGTCCTCAGTTCGTGTGACATGTTGGCGAGAAATTCCGATTTCATGCGGCTCGCGTCTTCCAGCTCGATGTTTTTCTGCAGAAGCGTCTGCTCGAACCGTTTCAGCTCCGTCATGTCGCGCGCGGCGGCGAATACCCCTTGCAGGCGCCTGTCCCGGTCGTGGAATGTCGTCGCGTTGTACGACACGACGGTCTCCGTGCCATCCCTCGCGCGCGCGGTGAGCTCGTAGTTGGTGACCTTGCCTTCGTTCAGCACCCGGTGGATGCCCGCCTCGGCCCTGGCCGGATCGGTAAAGTAGTTCTTGAACGGCGCACCGATGAGCTCATCGCGCGTGCACCCGGTCAGCACCTCCATCTGCTTGTTGACGTCGGTGATGATGCCGCGAGGATCCGTGGTCATCAGGGCGTCGATGTTCGACTCGAGAAGCGAGCGCGTGTAGAAGTGCTGGTCGCGCAGCCGCTGATCGAGCTTCATCCGCTCTTCTTCGACCTGCTTGCGCGCCGTGTTGTCCGTGCCGATCAGCAGATAGCCGATGATGGCGTCCTGCGCATCGCGCAGCGCCGTGACGGACACCACTGCCGGGAAGCGGCTTCCGTCCTTGCGGAAGTACGTCAGCTCGTAGATGTCTTCGATGCCGCGTGAGGCCTTGAAGACGAGGGCCTCGAACCCGGGTGTAATGGAGGTTCCGAGCTCCGCGCTGAGCGCTTCGGCGCGCACGATCAGTTCCTGCGGATCGGAGATATCGGCCGGCGTGATCTTGTTCATGACCTCGGCGGCCGCGTAGCCCAGCATCCGCTCGGCGCCGACATTGAAGATCTGAATGACCCCCTTTGCGTCGGTGGCGATGCTCGAGAAGTTGGCACTGTTGAAAATCGCGCTCTGCAGGGCCCCCGCTTTGAGCAGCGCTTCTTCCGCCTGCTTGCGCGCCGTGTTGTCCGTGCCGATCAGCAGATAGCCGATGATGGCGTCCTGCGCATCCCGCAGCGCCGTGACGGACACCACCGCCGGGAAGCGGCTCCCATCCTTGCGGATATAGGTCAGCTCGTAGATGTCCTCGATCCCGCGCGAGGCCTTGAACACGAGCGCCTCGAACCCTGGCGTGATCGGAGTTCCGAGCTCGACGCTCAACGCTTTGGCCCGTGCGATCACTTCCTGCGGATCCGAAATATCGGCCGGCGTGATCTGGTTCATGACCTCGGCGGCCGCGTAGCCCAGCATCCGCTCGGCGCCGACATTGAAAATCTGGATGACCCCGTTTGCGTCGGTCGCGATGCTCGAGAAGTTCGCGCTGTTGAAAATCGCGCTCTGCAGGGCCCCCGTTTTCAGGAGAGTCTCCGACTGCCGGACGTCAACCACGTCAGCCGCTTCGGCAGTTCTTTTGTCGGCTGTACGCATTGTCCTCCGACCGTAGCAAGAAGGCCTGTCCCGGACGTCGGTTCGAAGTAAAACGTCAGGGGCTATTCAGTTTTGAACGCGACCGTAGTGGTGTCGTGTGAGCGTGCGGTCGGCTGAGACGACGAGATGAAGGGCGTTCTGCGTGCGATCCGATTGATGGCCAAAGTGGGCCGGTCGGCGCGCACCCATTCAATGAGAAAGGGAGCTCTCGAACGCTGGCGGGCTCAGTTCTGGAAAGCGCTAGCAGGAAGTGTATACCCCGATTGGCGGCGTGACTGTGCAGAATTGAACAGCCGACCTTCACCGGAACCGACCGCATGGTCGAGTTCATCGGGGTATCGCCGAGACCCGTCGCCCTCAGTGTTGCGCAAAACATTCGATGATGGGCCGCGGCGGGCCTATATGGAAGCCTTGCGCGTAGTCGATGCCGCTCTGCCGTAACCGATCCGTCATTGCCTGATCGGTCACGAATTCCGCCACGGTCTTCTTCCCCATCCCCTTGGCGATTCCGACCATTGCCTCAACGACGAGCTGGTCGGTGGTGCTGGCGCCAAAGCCACGAATGAAGTCGCCGTCGAGCTTGAAATAATCGAAGGGGAGGTGCTTCAGATAGAAGAAGGAGCCGAAGCCGGTGCCAAAATCGTCCAACGCGAACCGGCAGCCCCGACTCCGCAACTCCATGGTGAAATTCTTCGCGCGCTCAATGTTGCCGATCGCGGCCGATTCGGTCAGCTCGAAGACCAGAGAGGAGGGATCGATGCGCGTGTCAGCCAGCGATCGATCGATGGCCTCGACGAGCTGCGGGCTGCCGATGGATTTCGCGGAGATGTTCAGGTGGAGCGTCAGCGACCGGCCAAGCCGGGCGTGCGCGGCGATGAGCGCGACCGCCTGCTGCACGACCCAGGAGTCGATCGATACGATCGTGCCAAACCGTTCAGCGACGTGCAAGAAAGCGCTCGGCGGGAGCAGCTCGCCCTCATCGGTGCGCAACCGGAGAAGCAGCTCGTACTGGCTCACCTCGCGGCTCGCGAGGTCGAGGATCGGCTGGCAGAACAGCTCGAGCTGATCGCGCGAGAGCGCGCGCTGGATGCGCTCGGCTGTCGCGAGCCGTGACGACGATCGAGGCCCCCCCTCCGACGGCGGGCTATATAGCGCGAACCGGTTGCGGCCGGCTTCCTTCGCTTCGTACATCGCAAGATCGGCCGCCGCCAGAATCTCGATGTTCGTGAGACCGTCGAACAGCGCGACGCCGACGCTGGCGGTCACCGGGATCTGGTGCTCGGCCAGCATCGCCGTCTGGTGGCGCAATGCCTTCACGATGCCTTCTGCGACGACTTCCGCTTGCCCCGCGTCGACCTGGGGCAGGATGACCCCGAACTCGTCACCCCCCAGCCGTGCCAGGACGTCGGTGTCGCGGGTCCGGCCCCGAAGGGCCGCGGCAACCGTCTTGAGCAGATCGTCACCGACTTTGTGGCCGAACCGTCGTTGACGGCTTTGAAGTGGTCCAGATCGAGGAGGAGTACGGCGCCGCCGCCGCCATAGCGCGCCGCCGATTTGATTTCCTGGGCCAGCGCCTCCTCGAAGCGCCGGCGGTTGAACAAGGCCGTCAGAAAATCGTGATCGACGAGATGTTCCAGACGCCCCTCGAGCTCCTTGCGCTCGGAGATATCCTGTACCTGCGCGATGAGATGCAGCGGCCGCCCCTCTTCGTCGCGGACGAGCGACACGCTCAACAGTACCCAGACCGAGTGGCCCCATGCGTGTTGGTACCGCTTCTCCACTTGATATGTTGGGATGCGCCCCTGGAACATCTCTCGCCTCTGATTGGCGTCGAGGTCGACATCGTCAGGGTCGGACAGGTCGCGGAACGAGCGCGCACGGAGCTGATCGGCGGCGTACCCGGTGAGCCGACACAACGCGTCATTGACTCGCAGCAGCCGGCCATGTCTACGAGCGCCATCCCGATCGGCGCGTGCGCGAACGCGTTTTCAAAAGCGCTACGCATAGGCACCCTCCGTCGCGGGCTTCCGAACTCGTCTACGGCACTGTCATCAGGATCGCAGGTATCCGCAAAATATCGCTGTTCAAAATTGCACATTCTGCTGACCCGGTACTAACGTACTAAGCAATGCAGGAACTCGGGCCAGGCCTGTGCTTTTCCGAACATCTCCCGTACGACGCTGTCGGATACGCTGAGGCCGCAGACGATTGAAATTCGGCGGGCCGTCGTCAGCAGACGGCTGACCTGCGGAGGCTCGCCCAGTCGGGAGAAATTCAGATGCCGAACGATCAAATCCCGCCAGAGCAGAAACGCGAGCACGCAGAGCACGGTCGCGAGAAGGCCGAGCACAGCCGTCAGGACGCGGAGCAGGGGCGCGAAGTCACCGAAGAACACCGCACCGCAGCCGAGTCTGCCAGAAATGAGGCGGAAGAGTTCAGACTGCTGGCCGAGGAGGCGCGGCAGGTCCGGGACCAACATCGCGAAGCGCTCGAGACCTTCCGCGAAGAGCGTGAGCGGCTCCGCGAATTCGGGGAGACGGCGCGGCTGGCCGCTGAGGACGCACGACACGCCGCCGAGGCTGCCCGTCACGCGGCAGTCGATGCGCTCAACGCAACCGCGGAAGCGCTGCAAGCGACACTTGAACACATGAAAGTCGTCGAAGAGATGCGGCGGACCCTTCGTGACATCAAGGACGTGGCCAAGGGAAGCTCCAACTAATCCGCGCGGCATCCCCGACCCGACTAGTTGACGTTCTACCAGAGCGGGCGTATCTTTGGTAGAATGTCGACTAGTGGCTAGCGCGACTTTGTCAGATCAGCCAATTCGCTCGGGCGACGGTCCGGTGACCTGTCACGGCGGGTTCACGCAGAGAGCGCCAAGCGCGCGGAGAAGACCAGTTCGGAAGCGGCTGCGCATGCCCTTCCGGCCACTCGCGCTTCGCGCGAGCAGGAGGGTCACGAGATCCCGGAAACACACAGCGGTTGCTTCGAGGCGCTGCGTGTTTCTGGGATCTCGTGACCCTTCTGGCGCCGGCCGGCAGGCAGGCGCTGCCGGAAGGGCCGTTCGGCAGCCTTTCTCGGCGATCTGTGCGTCTCGGCTTGCTCCGCGTGAGATCGTCTTCTCCGCGCACGGTGAAGCTGCGGCAACGTCGAGCGAAACCACGCAGGGAGTACGACGAGCCAGAAAGCAGCACCCGGGACTTCCCCACGGGAATTCGTCAATCTGACAAAGTCGTACTAGACCATGCTGGAACGGCGAAC
Source organism: Vicinamibacterales bacterium (assembly GCA_038320555.1). Lineage (GTDB taxonomy): Bacteria > Acidobacteriota > Vicinamibacteria > Vicinamibacterales > 2-12-FULL-66-21 > JALZOC01. The sequence goes on from JBBQEJ010000019.1 coordinate 50,041, forward strand.
CATGCAGCTGCTTCAGGGCACGCTCGATATGCTCATTCTCCGCACCCTGATCTTCGGTGCGCGTCATGGGCACAGTATTGCCGTCACTATTCAACGGACCTCCCAGGACGATCTCCTCGTGGATCACGGGTCGCTCTATCCGGCCTTGCAGCGACTGGAACGCCAGGGCCTCATCACGTCGGAGTGGGGCACCTCCGAGCTCAAGCGCCGCGCACGTTTCTACGAGCTCACGCGCGCCGGCCGAAAGAAGCTCACAGCGGAAACAGGAAAGTGGGAACGGATGGTGCGCGCCATCGGACGCGTGCTGCAACATCCGGACGAGCGGGAAACCTGACGTGCTCTGGCGCCGCCGCACACGCCTCGACGAAGAAGTGGCGTCTCATCTGGCACAGGAGACGGCAGACAATATTGCCCGTGGCATGGATCCGGCAGCGGCTCGGAGCGCTGCGATCCGTGCCTTCGGCAATGTCAACGCCGCCAAAGAGAAGGTGCGGGAACTCGATCCGCTGTACTGGATCGATACGCTCTGCCAGGACATTCGCTTTGCCCTTCGGTTGATAGCCAGGAGTAGATGGCTCAGCGCGACCATCGTCGCGACCCTCACGGCCGGCATCGCGATCAACGTCAGCTACCAGGAACTCGAGTCGCGTGTGCGCGACGTGCCGGGCGTCGTCCATACGAGTTTTACTTCAACCGCGCCGTGGTCGGGGCTTAATCCGACGCGAGTGCTCGAAATCGACGGTCAGCCGATTCCCGCCACCAGAGACTATCGTCAAGATCCTGCCCGAAGGGTCGTGTCATCGGATTACTTCGCGACACTCGAGATCGCGTTGACTCGCGGCCGGGGCTTTACGCATAACGAATCCTCGTCAACGGCGCAGGCGGTCCCGACTGTGATCTCGGAGGCCATGGCCCGCCGGTATTGGCCAGGGCAGGATCCTGTCGGCCACACTTTTCGAATTGCCGCTGTTCACCAGGTGATCGGCGTGTGCCGCAATGTGCAGGGCGTGACCTTCATGCGCGACGACGGGCCGTTCTACTATTCGCCTCTGGACCCGCATCAATCGACGCCCCCCTACATGCTGGTTCGCGTGTCGGGCGACACGCGAGCTGCCGCGGCGGCTGTCCGCGAGATCGTGCGGCAACTGGACCCTCAGATGGCGGCAACCGTCGCCACGCTCGCATCGATCGTCGAGCGCCAGGGTGAGCGACTCAAGCCTGTGCTGATTCAGGGCGCCATCGCCGGCCTTTTCGCGTTGCTGCTGGCGCTCTCGGGCGTCTACGCGGTCGTTTCATTTTCTGTCAAGCCAACGCGTTCGTGAAATTGGAATCCGCATGGCGCTCGGTGCGGAGCGCCATGACGTTGTCTCCCTCGTTCTGCGGTCGGGTACTCTTCCCGTGGTTGCGGGACTCGTCGCCGGCATTGGTCTCGCCCTTGGCCTGTCGGCCGTGATGGAGTCGGTCTTATTCGGCGTCAGTCCGCGCGATCCATTGACGCTGACGGTCGTATCTTTGCTGCTGTTCGTGGCCGCATTGGGCGCCATCTGGATTCCCGCGCGCCGCGCGGCCGCGCTTGATCCGCTCTCTTCACTCCGCTACGAATAGCTGGACTCGCTGAATTCGACGCCGGATGGGCCGAGCTGCCTCAGCGCATCCCCCCAGCCGCGAGCGACTTGAGCATATCGATCGGCAGGCGCGTGCCGGCGCGAGCGTTGGCGGCGCGGATGCGGTCGGGCGTCAGGCCATGGTCGCGCAGCGTCACCAGATCCTCGACGGTCAAACCGTCGTATCCGAGCGCCTTCAGTTCCTGCGCATACTTCGGCGTCACGCCGTGGTCGCGAACTCGAACGAGCGAATCCATCGACACCTTGCCGAAGCCGAGCGCGGCCATGCCGCGAACGAACTCGACGTCAACCCCGTGGTCGCGGGCCCGAACGAGCTCGTCGATCGGTAGTTCCTGGCCGAGCTGCCGCATGTCGCGCACGTACTCCGGCGTCACGCCGTGATCGCGGACGCGAATCAGCTGGTCGAGCGGCAATTTTTGGTGACCCGCGTCACCGAGCTCGCGGACGAACTGGGCGCTGACGCCATGGTCCCTCGCGTTGATCAATTGCTCCATCGTGAGGGAGCCGTAACCACCGTCGCGCATCGCACGCACATAGTCGGGAGTGACGCCGTGATCGCGCGCCCGGCGAAGATCGTCAGCTGGAAGCCCTTTATAGCCCTGGTCTGCAAGCTCACGGACGTATGCGGGAGTGACGCCGTGGTCCCTGAGCTCGATCAGCGACTCGAGTGAGCCGAGCCGGTACCCGAGCCCGCCCATGTCGTGGAGGTAGCTGACCTGCACGCCGTGCTGGCCTGCGCGAACGAGCTCAGAAGTCGCCGGCTTCGCGTAACCCTGCTTGTTCAACTCGTCGAGGAACGCGTACCCGACGTCGTGTCTCGCCATCTGATACTGCTCGCCTGCCGTCGGCCTGGCAAAGCCGCGCTTCGCCAGCTCCGCGGGAAAGTTCTGATC
>JBBQEJ010000020.1:0-51942 GCA_038320555.1 Vicinamibacterales bacterium
ATAGTAGCGTCGTCCTGCCGCCATCATCGCCGCCAGCGTGATGGCGGTGAACAGCAACTTCACGATCACGTGGGCCGTCAGGATGGTGTGGGGCCGCAGGGGGGTAGCCCGCAGGCGCTTCAGGATTCCTCCCTCGCGATAGATCGAGATGATCGTCACAAGCGACAGCACGGCGCTCAGCGACAGGAGAATCGATGCAAGGATCGGCAGGTCGACGGTCACCAGGCTGGGGGCACGCGACCCTGGTCCGAGGCGGCCGCCGAACATCCGCCCGAGGACCACGAACACCAGGACCGGGATACCGACTGTTCCGATCACCCCCAGCGGCTCCCGTACGAAGATCTTGATCTCGAGCCAGGTCAGTTTCCAGAGTCCACGCAGCATGTTCCGGCAGCCTCAGTTCCGAATCGAGTGCCCTGTCAGCTTCAGGAACACATCTTCGAGTGTGGAGCGCTCGGTGCGGAAGTCCGTGACTTGCATCCGATGATCGGCGATGCAGTGGATCACGTGGGTGACCAGATCGTCGCCGCGGCCGCGAATGGCGAACCGTCCATCCTGGCTGGTTACCGACTCGACGTTCGGAATCATGCGAAAGCGTTCGCCGCTCGATCGATCGTCGGTGACGACGACGACGGTTTGTTCGGGGGAGTGCCGGCGTATCAGTTCGTCAGGTGTTGCAATATCAATGATCCGCCCGTGATCGATGATCGCCACGCGGTCGCACAATCGCTCGGCCTCTTCCATCAGGTGTGTCGTGAGGAAGACGGTCTTCCCGCGCGCGCGGATGCTGCGCACCAGGTCCCAGATGGCTCTCCGCGCCTGTGGATCCAGTCCGGTCGTCAACTCGTCTAGGAACACCAGTTCCGGATCGTTGATGAGCGCCAGCGCGATGAACAGCCGTTGCTTCTGCCCGCCGGACAACGTCATGAACCAGGCGTTCCGCTTGTCGGTCAAGCCGAGCTGCTCGAGGAGGCGATCGCCGTCGAGCGGCTTCCGGTACAGCGACGCCCAGAGGCCAACGGCTTCCCGCACTTTGATCCGTTTTTGAAGCTGCGCCTCCTGAAGCTGCACGCCGATGCGATCCTGCAGCGCGTAAACCTGCCGCGCCGGATCTAGTCCCAGAACCGAGATGGCGCCGCGATCGGGCCTCCGCAGACCTTCCACGCACTCCATCGTCGTGGTCTTCCCCGCGCCGTTCGGCCCGATCAGGCCGAAGATCTCTCCTTCGTACACCTCGAAGGAGGCCTCGTCCACGGCGACCGTGCGTCCGTAAGTTTTCCGGATTGCCGAAACGGTTATGACGGGCTGGCTGCGCATTATTACGGGCTACGGAAGGCTAGCCCGCAGTCCTGTCCGTTTTCACGGAAATCAGATAAGGCATCGCTGAAGTCAGCCGGAGTCCAGGGCTACCTAACGGCGCTCGGATATCGCTCGAGCAAGTCCATGGTGTGGCTCCAGGAGAATTCCGTTCAGCGATCTATCGATGCTCCGCCACTCGGCGAGCAACGAATCGAGGATCTGCGCGCCGTCATCTGACAGGCGATAGAAGCGCTTGGTGCGCTTTCCCTCGTCACGCCACTCGCTCGTCAGCAACCCCTGGCTCTCCAGCCTGCGCAGCAAGGGATACAGCGTGCCCTCGTCGACGGCCAAGCCGTACTCGGCGAGGATCTTGCGAAGCGTATAGCCGTACTGCTCGGTTCGAAGGGCCGCAAGCGCCGCTACGCTCAAACAGCCGCGGCGTAGTTCGAGCCGGAGGTTATCAAACACCGGGGAAGGGAGGTGATCGAGCGGCTTTTTGCGCGTCATATGCTATGTGTTACATACTGTTTATCACATAGTTAAATGTAGTCGAAACTCCGATTCGATCGCGCGATAGTTTTTGGTATATTCCGCTGTCTTCTCAGCCCTGACGGAGGCAGCGGTTCTGAGAATCGCCCAAAAAGAGATGCTCCGCGTATTGCAGGCCGAGCCAGCTTTTGCCGCCCGGTTCATGTCGTATCTGCTCGATCGGAACACTCGCGTTGAAGAGGATCTGGTCGATCAGCTCTTCAACTCCAGCGAGAAACGGCTGGCCCGGGTTCTCCTCTTACTTGCCAACTTCGGCAAGGACCGCGAGCCCGAACCCATCCTTCCCAAGATCAGTCAGGAGATGCTGGCGGAGATGGTGGGGACGACGCGCTCTCGCGTGAGCTTCTTCATGAACAAGTTTCGGAAACTTGGATTCATCGAGTACAACCACACGCTCGAAATTCACAATTCGCTCCTCAACGTCGTCCTCCGGGACTAAGCCGATTTCCCAATCCGCCGCCTCGCGAGCCAACCGCCTTCCAGGTCGCGCGGCAAGGGGATGCGATCGTCAGCCCGTCACCGGGGTCAGACCGGGGTCAGACCGCTTCGATGCAGGACACCGGCTGCATTCGCCTGCAGAGACGACGCAGGCGATGGTGCCCCCAAGCTGCACATCTGCGAGCGCGCGAACTCGTTCTCATCGGGCCCGGCGTGAAGCCCACGCGAAAGCTCGGTGACAATCCGGACGGCTTCGTCGGGTGAGAAGACGCGCGTCATGAACCTCCAGGGTACCCGGGTCGCTTCAACCATATCGGCATGGGAGCCGTCGCCGGCTTCTGCGTGTAGCGATACGCCCCGATATACCAGGCGCCCGTGCGCTTCATGACGAGGGTGAAGAGGCCCTCGAACGACGGCAGCATCTTGCCGCCCGCGTCGCTGACGCCGCGGAGCTCCCACTTGCCGTCGACGACGGCGGTGTCCGGGGTCAGGCAGCGGATGTTGCCAATCGTCATCGGGTGCCTCGACCCGCGGTACTCCCTGCGCAGGAAGAGCGCGGCGCGATTGACGCGGATCGTCTCGCGGCCGCGTTCGGTGAGGCCGTCGGGATGTACCATGTCGCCCTCTTCGGACCACAACCCGGCGAGCTGCATCGCATCGGCGTTGAGCCAGTGAAGCGCGAACGCGTCGCCAAGTCCACGGATCGTCCGTTCATCCCCTGCCGAGCAGGTGCCCGCTCCGGTCGCGGCCGGACGTGAAGCGGGCGGAGGCACAGGCGGCGGTGTTTGGGCCGTTCCGGATCCAGGGACCGGAGGGGTCTGGCGACGGATAGCCTCGATGTCATCGAGGATCGCTTTCACCAGGCCCTCGACGATCGCGGCTCCTTTCTCGCGCGTGGCCAGCCTCGCATCACCCCAGACCCCGCTTTCCGAAAACGTGCCGGCCCCCCCGCGCCGGCGCGTCAACCGCAGCGACGGGCCAGTCGAGGGATTGAATTCCTTGACGGCGCGGCGCATGTCGACCAAGGTGGGATCGATGTAGAGCATCATCGATGTCTCCACCTCGTCGGCGTGCGTGCCGCCTTCCTCCTTCCGGATCGATGCTGACACGCGATCGAGCTGCGCTGCGAGATCCGTGTACCCCAGCAGAATGCCCTGCGACGCCAGTGCCTGTGCGGCCGGCTTGAGCGCACGCGTCGTCGAGACGCCCGTGTTCAGCACGTAGAAGCGGCGCGGGCCGTAGCTCGAAAGACTCAGCGCGGCTTGTGTCGTCAGGTCGCGAGCGGTATCGAGCGTGAGTGATATGGATCCGGGGTACTCGATGAACGCGGGAAAATAATGATACGGGAGCGTCGGAGCGACGACGACATCCGACGCCTCGAGGACGCGCCGTGTGAGATAGTCGGCGAGGACGGCGTCGTTCCCGAGCTTGAGGTGGGGACCGTGTTCCTTCGAGCCGGCGCCGAGTGGAATCACGACGACTGTTTCGGGTCGCAGGACGCGGTCGCCTGCTGCCAGGTGATGTCGGCGAGTCGGATCCCTTTCGGCCCGTGGTGCGCCAGAATGGAACGTGGCGCGAACACGGCTGCAACCACAAGGGTCGACACGAGCAGCACGACACGCATACGCTTCTCCCGACTGGCCTGACGTTGCGGATGCAACCGGTCTGTGTTTGAACGCGACTGTACACTGAATCCATGTCTGACTGGGACGCCGCCAAATACCATCGCATATCCGATCCGCAGCTGGCCTGGGGCCGAACCGTTGCCGCGCGACTCGCGCCGGTTTCGGGGGAACGAATTCTCGATCTCGGATGCGGCACGGGACGTTTGACGGAGGAGATTGCGGCAACGCCGGGAATCTTCGTCGTCGGCCTCGACCGGTCGGCCGCGATGCTTCGGGAAGCGCTGTCCCGGCAGGCCCGGGGTCAGACCCCGCTCCCCACTCCCGACCGGGGTCAGACCGCTGCCTTGGATTCATACAGCGGACTGGCTTATGTGCGGGCGGACGGGGCCGCTCTTCCGTTTGTCGAGGCCTTCGACGCCGTGTTCAGCGCGGCGACGTTTCACTGGATCCCCGATCACGATCGGCTCTTCACGGCCATCCACCGCGCACTGAGAAAAGGTGGACGACTGACTGCGCAGGCCGGCGGGGGAGGCAACCTCGAGTTGTTGTACGGCCGCGCGCGCCGGCTGATGAAATCCCCTCAGTACGCGCGCTTCTATGCGGCATGGGCTGAGCCCTGTCACTTTGAAAACGTGAGCGACACGGAAGCGCGGCTCAAACGCGCGGGGTTCCAAGATCTCGAGGCCTCACTCGCGTTCGCCCCGGTGACCTTTGAACAGCCCGAGGCCTACGCGGAGTTCGTGGCGGCCGTATGCCTCCGTCATCATCTCGACCGGTTGCCGCTCGAGGATCGCGGCGGGTTCATGAGCCGGTTGATCGATGAGGCCATCACAGACAAACCGCCGCTGACGCTCGATTACTGGCGACTGAATATTTCCGCCCGAAAGGCTGGCGCGTGACGGTTTCGTACGAAGACCGTGCCCGCCAACACGCTGTCCATCGCGATGCTGAGGTCCGGCGATCGGTCCACATCTCGCGTGGCCGGCTGGTCATCTTTCTTGCGGCCGCCGGGTGCCTGATCTGGACACTCGCCCGCGGCGCCGATCCCGTCCGCGTGACGATAGCCGTCGGTCTGTTCGTGGTGTTCGGCGCGCTCGTGTTCTGGCACGCGCGCGTCGAGGGCCGCGCGGCGTGGCACGACGCGCTGAGGACCGTCAGCCTCCGCGGGTCGGCGCGCATCCAGCGCCGCTGGGACGATTTGCCGCCTGCCGACGCTCCCTTATCCGTCGATCTCGCGCACCATCCGTACGCCCTCGATCTCGATCTCTTCGGGCGCGCCTCACTCTTTCAATGGCTTGGCCCGGCTGCGACACCAAGCGGCAGCGTCAAGCTTGCGACGTGGCTTCTCGCGGCGTCGGCTCCCGACACTGTCCGGGCGCGGCAGGCCGCCGTTCGGGAATTGGCGCCCGCCGATGATTGGCGCGAGCAGCTTGCGGCTCACGGCGAGCTTGCCCGCGGTGCGCGGCAGGCGGAAATCGACGCATTCCTGGCATGGGCTGAAGGTCCGGAGTGGAGCATCGACTTCGCGGTGCCGCTGGTGCGAGGGCTTCACACCACCGTCTTTGTGGGCGCCTTGTGGTTCGTTGCCGCAGCACTGACGGCAGGCATCTGGATTCTGATCGCACTATTCCTGTTCGGCACAGTCGATGCCGCGCTCTGGCTGATCCCTTTGGTGGCCGGCGTCGTGCTCTCATTCGCGACCACCAACATAATCCATTCGGCTTTCCATCGCGCGGGCGCGGGGCAACACGCCCTCGGACGGTATGCGGCGTTGTTCGAGCACGTGACGAATACCGCGTTCGTGTCTCCCGCGTTACGCGACCTGCACGAGCGCCTTTCGGCGAACGGGAAGGCGGCTCCGGCATGCATGCGCCGGCTGAATCGGATTCTCGGGTTCGCGGAGCTGCGGACGGCCGCCGCCCTTCTGCATTTTCCGATTCAGGCCTTCACACTGTGGGACTTTCACGTGCTGTTTGCCCTTGACCGCTGGCGCCGCGTGGCCGGTCCACACGTGCGAGGGTGGATGGATGCGATGGGCGAGCTCGATGCGCTGTCGGCGCTGGCCGCCGCCTGGCGCGACAATCCTGCCTGGTGCCTGCCGGACATCCACGAGACCGCCGTGTTCGCCGCTGAGGCCCTCGGACATCCGCTCATCCCGGACGAACGCCGCGTCAGCAATGACGCCCAGGTCGGCCCCCCGGGCACGCTGTTGCTCGTCACGGGGTCAAATATGTCCGGGAAGAGCACGCTGCTTCGCGCAATTGGCCTCAACACCGTGCTCGCGCAGGCCGGCGGCTGCACCTGCGCTGTGTGGTTGCGATTGCCGCCGTGCGATCTCCAGACGAGCATCCGCGTGCAGGACTCCCTCGAACTCGGGCTGTCCTATTTCATGGCCGCTCTCGCGCGCCTCAAAGGGGTCGTCGATGCGGCCGAACGGCCGCGTGAGGGCCGCGTGCTGTTGTACCTGCTCGACGAGATTCTTCAGGGCACGAACAGCGCGGAGCGCGCGATCGCGGTCCGCGCGGTCGCGCGCCATCTGCTCGATGCCGGCGCCATCGGCGCGATGACAACCCACGATCTCAACCTCGCCGGTGAGGAACCCCTCAAGTCGTCCGCGGTTCTCGTGCATTTTACGGAAAGCGTGGACGAGCAGGGGCACATGCGCTTCGACTACCGGCTCCGCGAAGGCCTGGCCACGTCGCGAAACGCGCTTCGACTGATGCAGATGATCGGCATCGACTTGAAGGAGCCCTGAGGAGGTGACTCGTTTCGTCAGAGCGGTAACGCTCTTTGCGTTGCTGACTGTTGTCATGACGTGGCCGCAGGCCACGCGGCTTGCGACCGACGCCGATGGACATCCGGACGTCTTCTTCAACATGTGGCGGTTCGCGTGGGTTGCGCACGCCCTGTCGACGGCCCCCTCTCATTTTTTCGACGGCAACATTTTTTATCCCGAGCCGCGGACGCTGACATTTTCCGACGCCATGCCTGTTGAGGCGTTAGTCGCCGCCCCGCTTCTCTGGAGCGGGACTCCACCGGTGCTGGTGCATAACCTGATGCTTCTTGCCGGCATCGTGTTGTCGGCCGCCGGAATCTTCATGCTGGCGCGGCATCTCACAGGCAGTGGGGCCGCCGGTATCACAGCCGGCATCGTCTTCGCCTTCACGCCGTATCGATTCGATCACTACATGCACATGGAGCTCCAGTGGACCGTCTGGATCCCGTGGGCATTCTGGGCGCTCCATCGTACCGTCGAGACGGGCTCAAGGCGGTACGCCGGCATGATGGGCGCCTTCGTCGCGCTGCAGTTCATGTCGAGCATCTACTATGGGGTGTTTCTCACCACGCTTGTTGCGTTGTGTGCGCTACTTCTGCTCTGCGGCACGCGCGAGCCGGGGCCGAAACGTGGAATTTCTTTGCTCGCGATCGCAGCGGCGACGGCTGCGATCCTGACGGCTCCCTATGCCATTCCCTACGCGGAGACGAAACACCATTTGGGCGGGCGTTCGGAGCAGGAAGTGCTGCGGTACAGCGCCCGGCCGTCGAGCTACCTCGTCGCGACCGACACGAATTACTTGTACGGACAACGCTCCGCACCGCGTGGACGGCCAGAACGCCGACTGTTTCCAGGCGTCTTGCCGCTATTGCTCGCAGTGGCAGGGCTGCTTCTGCGGCGCCCGTCGAACGAGGCGCTTGTCTATCTGCTTGGGCTCGTCGCAGCATTTGAGCTGTCGCTTGGTTTCTATGGCCACACGTTCAGCGTCCTTTACCATTACGCCCCGATATTCGACGGGCTGCGCGCGCCGGCGCGCCTTGGCATTTTCGTGATGTTCTTCCTCGCGATCCTGGCCGCCAATGGCCACGCGGTCCTCGAGGCGGCCATCCCGCGACGCGCGCGCCTGGTGCTCCTCGCCACGATTTCTGTCGTTCTCCTGCTCGAATACTGGGTCGCGCCCCTTCGCCTGGTGCCGTTTCCGAACGACCCTCCGCCGCTCTATGCCTGGCTGGCCAAACAGCCGCGTGGTGTCGTCGCCGAGTACCCGATGCCAGCAGAAGATACGCTTCCGGGCCTCGAGCCGCGCTACAACTACATGTCTACATTCCATTGGATGCCGACGATAAACGGATATAGCGGTTATTATCCGCCCTCGTACGCGCGGCTCGACCCGATGAAGAAGATTCCGGACCCGTCTGCTGTTGAAGCGCTCGTTCGAGAGGGCGTCGTCTACGTGATCGTTCATCCCGATCTCTATGAAGCCGGTCGCAGAGACCACATATTGACTGACATCGCGGCCAGCCCGCGATTCGCCGAGCTTGGCCGTTTCGACGACGGCCTGGGTACCGCGGCCGTGTTTCGCGTCCGGCGATGACTGGCTGAACGGGTACGCAGGCACGAGCGGCGGCTCCGTGCTTGCGCCGTGGTCCAACGAAGGCGATGTGAAGGACATCTGTCACGCAGCCCGGTAAGGCCCTTAGCCCTGATGCGGATGATCGGGATCGATCTGAAAGGACCCTGACGAGGTGTTTCGTTTCGCCAGAGCGGCTGCGCTCTTCGCGTTGCTGACTGTTCTCATGACGTGGCCGCAGGCTCCTCGGCTTGCGACCCATGCGCTGGAGCATCAGGACGTCTTCTTCAATATGTGGCGTTTCGCGTGGATTGCGCACGCCGTCTCCACGGCACCGTTCCATGTCCTCGACGGCAACATCTTTTATCCCGAGCCGCGAACGCTGACCTATTCCGACGCGATGCCGGTTGAGGCCGTGATTGCCGCTCCGCTTCTCTGGAGCGGAGCTCCCCCGGTGCTCGTCCACAACCTGATGCTTCTTGCCGGCATCGTTTTGTCCGGAGCAGGAATCTTCATGCTTGCGTTGCACCTGACCAGCAGCCCGGCGGCCGGCGTCACAGCCGGCATCATCTTCGCCTTTGCGCCCTATCGATTCGAGCATTACATGCACATGGAACTTCAGTGGGCAATCTGGATCCCATGGGCATTCTGGGCGCTGCATCGGACGTTCGAGACAGGCTCGAGGCGTTACGCAGGCATGCTTGGCGCGTTCGTCGCGCTGCAGTTCCTGTCGAGCATCTATTACGGCATCTTTCTCGCGACGCTTCTTGGAGTGTGCGCGTTGCTTCTCTTGTGCGGGATGGCAAAGCAGAGAGTGAAGAGCGGACTATCGGCACTCGCGATCGCTGGGGTCACTGCCCTGGTTCTGTCGGCTCCCTATGCCCTTCCGTATGCGGCGACGAAACACCGCGTGGGCGTCCGCTCCGAACAGGAAGTGCTGAGGTACAGTGCCCGGCCGTGGAGTTATGCGGACGCGACTGATACGAATTACCTGTACGGGGAACGCGCCGCGACCCGTGGACGGTCAGAACGCCGGCTGTTTCCCGGCTTCTTGCCTCTGTTGCTGGCACTGTCGGGGCTGCTTTTGCGTCGTCCGTCGAACGAGGCCATCGCCTATCTCGTCGGGCTAGTCGCGGCATTCGAAATGTCGCTTGGCTTCTACGGTTACACGTTCGGCTTTCTTTACCATCATGTGCCGATCTTCGACGGCCTCCGCGCGCCGGCGCGTCTCGGGATTTTCGTGATGTTCTTCCTCGCGATCCTGGCCGCCTACGGTCATGCAGCCCTCGAGGCGGCTCTTCCTCGGCGAGTGCAAATCGTGCTCCTCATCGCGATTTCAGCCGTTCTGTTGCTCGAATACTGGGTGGCGCCGCTTCGCCTCGTGCCATTTCCGAACGAACCGCCACCGCTCTATGCGTGGCTGGCCAGGCAGCCACGTGGTGTTGTCGCCGAGTTCCCGATGCCCGCACCCGATACGCTTCCAGGTATCGAACCGCGCTACGCCTACATGTCTACATTCCACTGGATGCCGCTCGTCAACGGCTACAGCGGTTATTATCCGCCCTCGTACCTGTCCCGGCTCGCCCCGATGAACAGGATTCCTCATGAGTCTGCCGTCGAAGCGCTCGTTGGCGCGGGCGTCCGCTACGTGATCGTCCATCCCGATCTGTTCGATGCCGGCCGCAGAAATGACGTGATGGCCGACATCTCATCGAGCTCGCAATTCGTAGAGCTTGGCGAATTCGACGACGGCCTGGGTACGGCCGCCGTTTTTCGTCTGCGCTGATGCACGCTCGCCTGGCATTTGAGTTGCTCCTGTGCCGAAGGGAAGAAAACGACACTAACCAGGAGGATCATTGTGAGTAGACGAGCCTATGGAGTTCTTGCCGGTGTGATTGGAATCGGTGCGTGGTGGTGGTCGCGCCGCCGCCTGGTCTCAAGTGCTGTCCGGCGTGATCGAGGTACCGTCATCTTTGATAACACGCCGACGTTTCCTGCCGGTGGGGATGTGATGTGAAGTAACACATCAGGTGCGCGCAGTGGCCCCGTCCTTGCAGTTTTGTCCCGCGATGGACGATGTGAGGGAACTCCGGTTCTACTGCGCGCACCACGGCAGCATCGGTTGGGTCTTTGGCGTTATGGTGACGTTGTTGAGTCTGGCCGCCTGCCATGGTGGCCCCGTCATCGACCTCAGCCCCAAGCCCCTCCAGGCAGACGGCACGATCAGCGGCACCGTCCGCGGACCCGAAGGTACGAGCGCAATCGAAGGCCGAACGGTCGAGGTCGTGAACGTTGACACAGGTGAACGTCAGCGGGTCACGACGAACAACGCCGGTGGATTCACATTCAAAGTGAAACCTGGCAATTACCGTGTCGAGCTGACGCTTCAAGACGGCGAAACCATCGTCAAAAAACCGGATGTGATTCACGTCAACCGCAGCGATGTCGATGCGCACGCCGACTTCGTCGTAGGAGTCGTTCGGGTCTCCCGACCCAGAAATCACGTTCCAAGGGCCGACGACGGTCTCGGCGCCGCAATCGCCTGATTCCAATCCGCTCCGGTATACTCCAAGCTCATGCAGTGCCTGCGTTCGCGCTGCGCCGCGTTCGTCGCGGCGGCATGTCTGGGACTCTTCGGCTCGTCGGGCCGGGCGCAGGCGCCCCGATTCGACATCCTCATCACAGGCGGGACGCTCGTAGATGGCTCCGGCGCTGCCCGGCGACGAGGCGATGTCGGCATCAAGGACGGACTGATTGCGGCGATCGGCCTGTTCTCGAAGGCGACTGCCTCCCAGGTCATTGACGTCACCGGGCTGGTTGTGGCGCCCGGATTCATCGACGTTCATACACATGCTGACGACATTGCGGACACCCCGCGCGCGGAAAACTTCGTCCGGATGGGGGTGACCTCGGTTGTTGCGGGCAATTGCGGTGGATCCGCGCTCGACGTCGGCGAGGCGCTGACGAATGTTCGCCAGGCGGGCATCGCGATCAACTTCGCGACGCTCGTCGGCCACAACACGGTCCGGCGAGCGGTGATGGGGACGGCGAATCGTGATCCGACGATTGCCGAGCTCTCGAGGATGAAATCGCTCGTGTGGCGCGCGATGGCGGATGGCGCGGTCGGATTCTCCACGGGCCTTCAATACGTTCCTGGCACATACGCGAACACCGCCGAGATTCTCGAACTCGCCCGGGTGGCGGGAAACGCCGGCGGTCTCTACGCGTCGCACATGCGCAACGAAGGGACGGAGCTCGAAAAGGCGGTCGAGGAAACGATTCGCATCGGCGAGCTGGCCATGTGCCGCGTTCAGATCTCGCATTTGAAGGTGGACAGCCCCAGCCGCTGGGGCGCGAGTGCCCAGGCGCTGGCGGTGATCGATGCCGCACGCGCTCGAGGCGTCGACGTGGAAGCTGACCAGTATGCCTACACGGCGGCCAGCTCAACGCTGGGTATTCGTTTTCCGTCGTGGGCGCTCGAAGGGGGACAGCCCGCGATTGCGAACCGTCTGAACGACACCGGGACGTGGGCACGGATCAAGGGCGAGATGCGTGCGCTTCTCGCCGAGCGCGGACTGACAGATCTTTCGTTTGCGGTCGTAGCGTCGCATTCGGCCGACCCATCGCTGAATGGACTCTCGATGAAGCAGGTGGCGTCGAAGCTGCAGGGATCAGACTCGCTGGATGCGCAGCTCGAAGCGGCGCGCGTGATGATGCTCCACGGCGGCGCGTCGATGGTCTATCACTTCATGTCGGACAACGATGTCGAGCGGATTATGAGGCATCCGCAGGTCGCGATTGCATCGGATAGCTCGGTGCTCGCGCCCGGAGACGGCGTGCCCCATCCGCGGGGCTACGGCAACAACGTGCGCGTGCTCGGCGAATACGTGCGCCGGAAGCACATTCTCACGATCGAGGACGCGATCCGGAAGATGACGTCGCTCCCCGCGCAGCACTTCAGATTCGTGCGACGGGGCCTGATCAAGACGGGATACTTTGCCGACATTACGATCTTCGATCCCGCGGCCGTGAACGACACCGCGACGTTCGAGAAGCCCCACGCGTTCGCCGCCGGGGTTCCTTACGTGCTCGTGAACGGCGTGGTCGTGATTCGAAACGGGGAGCACACCGGCGCGCGCCCGGGCCAGGTTCTGACGATGTCGGAATCTGCGAAATAGTCCAGATAAACTCAGTGCGCCCGAAAGACCACACAGGAGAATGGAAGAAAGGGAGAAGAAAATGTGATCTGAGGGTGGCTATTAGCTATTCATCCACGACCGCAAAGTAGATCGCGACCGGAGCCAGCAGCAGCCATGCGGCGAGAAGAACCAGGATACTGAGCGGAACGGCGCCGGTCACGCTCGCCATATCGGGCATCCTGACGGTGATTTCGGGAACCAGTCCCCTGGCCCACCCACGCCACGTTGACAGATATGCCGGCGGTGCGGCCCTCACCAACGCCAGTACGAGCCATACGGCGACGGAGGCGGCAACGCCCTGAATGAACGCCAGTGGACGCGCGGCGGCGCGCGCCGCTTCTTCGCGCGCGCGCAACTGAGCACGCCACCACACGACGCCGGATGGCGGCACGTGCGCGTCGCTCCACGCCACCTCGTGATCGTCGAGCAGCGCCGTCGCCACGTCGACCAGATCGGCGCAGATGGCGCACGAGGCTACGTGGGCCCGCAGGTCGGCATCGCACCGTTCCGGCCAGCGCCGCGCCGACAGCGCGTCGAGCACATCCTGTTCCCGGCTGCATTCACACCTCATGACGTCCAGCTTTCTCGCGCGTGCGGTCGTTCCTGTCTTCCCGCAGCAGCCCTGCCAGCTTGTGGCGCGCCCGGAAGAGCAGCAGACGGACGCTGGCGGCCTTCACGCCCAGCGTACCGGCGATGTCCCGATGCGTTGAACCTTGCGCGTACGCGAGCCAGAGCATTTCGCGCTCTCTCGGCTTGAGGCGTGCCATCGCCCGATTGAGATCGGTGCGCCGCTCCGCTTCGCCCGCGACGTCGACTCCGGCCGGCAGCTCCGGCGCCTGGCCCTGTCCGTCGGGAAGCGCTACGAGCGCGGCGCGCCGGCCGCGCCGGTGTCTGTCGCGCGCAAGGTTCGTCGCGATGCGAAACAGCGCGTTCCTGCGGTGAGCGTCGCTCTCGTACGCCGCATGGGCACGGAGAAATCGATAGTACGTTTCCTGCAGCAGGTCGTCGGCGAGATCGCGGCTGCCCGTCATTCGCGACAAGTATGCCCACAGCGCGCGAGCCGTGCGGTCGTACAACGCGCGAAAGGCTTCCTCGTCCATCTCGAATACGGTGTCCGCGGCGGCAGTGTCCGCGCGGAGCCGTTCGATATCGGAGATCGTCACGTCACGCATGATCGACAGGAACCGGATCCAGCAGTCCGAGCTTTCGCGACAGGCCATAGGCGGCCACGGCGGACACGATGAAACCACCGCCAAGCGCCAGCGTGAAAACGCCGATCACCATGAAGAACTGAGCCGGCTCGTCGGTGAGGGTCGAGCTTACGTAAAGCAATCCGATTCCCGTGAGGACGAGCACGATGCCCGCCTGGACGGACCAGAGGATGCGCGAGAACGGCGCGGTCATCGACCTCGGCTCATCCGGCATACGAATCGGGGCGGATTCGAGAAAGCGACGGCCTGCGGGGGTTTGCATATACGCGAGGAGGTCCTCGTTGGTTGTGAACCGGTCGAGAAGCTTGCTGTGGACGTCATACTGAACCTTCGACAGCTTGTTCCACCGGCGTGACGTGACGATCATGCGGATCACCCACACGACCACCCCGGTGATGACGAGAAACGCGATAAATGCCGCAACGCCCGCCAGAACCCCGAGCATCTCCTGCCGCTGGCGCCATTTCGGATCTGAATTGTACGGGTTCGGCGAGTTGACGTTTTCCAGGAAGTAGCCCGGATTGTGCACGATCTCTGGATGTTGACCGATGAATGCCGCCAGCAGCGGATACGGCGCAAGGTAGGCCGGATTGCCCATCAGGGAGGGATCGAGTTTCAACACGCGTCCGACAGCCGGCGGATATTTGTCGAGAATCCGGTTCAGCTGGTCCCGCGTCTCTTCCGCGCTGGCCTCGTCGCGAAGGACAACGGGAGCCGATTCCGCCTGCCCCGTACCCGGGGACGCCTGACGCCCGGAGGGAGGGGACGTCCGCTGGGCGGCCGCCACCGGCAAAGTCAGCGACAAAACGGCGGCCGTGGCAAGAGCGCTAACGAAACCTTGACGGACTGTGTAGGTCATGTCGAATCAGCTCCTCACACAGCTACTACGCAGTCGCGGGGGTTTGGTTAACAAAGGGTTCAGGGCTCAGGTTGCAGGGTCCAGGATCTCGTGGAGTTCTGTCCCAATCCGCCGGAGTCCTTCGCGAAGAAACTCCTCGCGACCGCCGAGCCAGATCCTGAGGTAACCCTCGAGGCCCACGTGCGATCCCGGGACGACTAGCGTGTTCTGCCGCGTGCGGATGCGCTCGGCAATCTCGATGCTCGCAATCCCGGCATCGTACTTGACGAGCGCGATGGCGCCGGCTTGCGGTTCCCGCCAGGTCACGCGTCCGTTGAAGCCGGCGATCCAGTCGCGGGCAGTCGGCATGTTGTGTGCCAGGATGGCCCGCGTGCGCGCATAACACCGCTCCCGGTTCGTCGTGTCGACGGCGATCCGCGCAATCCTGTCGGACATCTTGTTCGGACCGATGGTGAGGTAATCGTGCTGGGTCCAGCACTCGGCAGCGAGTTGCCTGGGCGCCACGATCCATCCGATGCGCACGCCGGGAATCCCGTAGGCCTTCGACAGGCCGCTCGTGACGATCACCCGCTCGCTCATGCCCCAGAAGCTTTTCGTGCGCGGCCGATCGATCTCCGCGCCGAGATACACCTCGTCGGACAACAACCAGGTCCCGGTCGCGTCGCAGCAATCGACGATGCGCTGCATGGCGGTGTCGGAGAGCACCGCACCCGTGGGGTTGTTCGGGTTGGAGACGTACAGGAGCCTGGTGTTTGAAGATACGGCGCGTTCGAGCTCGTTCCAGTCGGGTTCCCAGCCCGTTTCCTGCCGCAGGTGAAAGGTCCGCACCGTCGCGCCAAGGCTTCGCGCGATCCCCGGCATCTGCATGTAGTTAGGAAGCTCCATGGCGAGCTCGTCGCCGGCGCGAAGCTGGCTGAGCGCTACGAGATAATTCGCCTCGGAGGTGCCGTTGGTCACCTCGATCCGATCGACGTCCGCTCCAGGATAGAGAGCCGCGATCCGCTCGCGCAGCTCGATCGTGCCGTTGGACTGGCTGTATCCCAGCGGCTGGTCGAGAAACCCGTCGAGATCGAATCCCATCTGCACCAGCTCGCGCAGCGTGAGCGGCCGTACGCCGCTCTCGCTCATGTCGTAGTCGACGAGGTTTTCCCAGGTCGACTGCATGCGTTCCATCTCAAAGAGCTCAATCGGCATGTCGTAGAATTCCCGTCTCCCTTTAGCGGCAGCCTTCACTGTCACACTGCATTCGACCCTAAGATCAAACAAGAATGGGAGGAAGGGAGTCATTCTTTTACAAGAACTCAACTCCCTTTCTCAATTTCTCCTGTTTGATCTTGTCGGGATGCGGCGTGACGGTGAACATCGTTTCGAACGGCTGTCACACTGCATTCGACCCCTACGATCAAACAGAGGATGGGAAGCAGGGATAGTCCGATCTTAACGATTGGCGGCGCGTCGAAACTCCTCCAGCTTCTGCAGACTCATGTTGCCGCCGCTGACGATCGCGACAGTCGGTCCGTTCATCGGTCCGGCCGCTGCGAGGGCGGCCGCCACGCTGGCGGCGCCCGACGGCTCCGCCACGATCCGGGCCGTCGCCTGCAGCCAGAGCACCGCGTCGATAATCTGCTCGTCTTCGACGGTTACGATCTCGTCTACGAAGCGGCGGACGTGAGCGAAGGTGAGATCGCCGGGCCGCACCGCCATCAGTCCGTCCGCGACACTCTCGGTCCTCTCGAGCGTGACGGGATGTCCGGCCTCGATCGAGGCCTTCATGGCCGCGGCGCCGGCCGGCTCGACGCCAATCACTTTCACACTCGGCCGTGACAGCTTGAGGGCGGCCGAGACACCGGCGGCAAGCCCGCCGCCGCCAATCGGCACGATGACGGTAGCTACCTCCGGCAGCTGCTCGAGAATCTCCAACCCGGCCGTGCCCTGCCCGGCCATTATCCATTCATGATCGAACGGCGGCACCACTGTCCAGCCGCGCGCGTGAGCCTCTGCTTCGGCCCGCTCTCGCCGCTCTGTTGACGTCGTGCCGGCGAACATGACTTCGGCGCCAAATCCTCGCGCGCCGTCAACTTTGATCTGGGGTGCGGTCGTCGGCATCACGACAAGTGCCGGCGCGCCAAGCTCCCGTGCGGCAAGAGCCATCGCCTGGCCATGATTGCCCGAGGAGAATGTGACGACGCCGCGGCGCCGCTGCTCGCCGGTCAACTGCGCAATCATGTTGTACGCGCCCCGAATCTTGAACGCGCCGCCTGGCTGCAGATTCTCGCACTTCAGGAAGAGCGGACGCCCGGCGGCGGCTGATACGTCAAGAAGCGGTGTGACGCGGGATATTGCCGAGACGCGCCGCGCGGCGGCCCTGATGTCGTCGAGTGTCAGAAAACTGTCGGGGTTCATGAAACGGGCCACGGAGTCGTGTCGGGCTGTGTGTCGCTACTGCTGGATGCATGATTCTACTTCGACCGAACCTGGTGGGGGGTGCCCTGCCGGTCCGGGTTCAAGTCTTACTCTGAGCCCTGAGCCCTTAGAATGGCGCTATGCGATTTGCATCCTGCGCCACGCTGGCGCTCCTGCTGCTGGCGCCCGTTGACGGGTCGCCGCAGCGGGCGGCCGAGCCCTTCGTGCCGGTCGGCGTGTGGTACGGCGGGGGAACGTCTCGCGCGCCGATGGTCTCGCGGAATCCGGCACCGGAACGGGACGCCTGGCGGCGCGACCTGACCGCGATCAGGTCGCTTGGCTTCAACAGCATCAAGACATGGGTGGACTGGGGGAGCGCCGAGCCCGAGCGCGGTCAGTATCATTTCGACGCGCTCGAACAGTTGCTGTCGTTGTCCGATGACATGGGGTTGCGCGTGATCGTCCAGATTTACACCGACGCGTCGCCCGAGTGGCTAGGGAAACGTTACCCGGACTCTAGTTTCGTCAGCGATCAGGGGGCACGCATCGGATCGCAGGCCTCGCCCGGATATTGCCTGGATCACGCGGGCGTGCGTGCCGACATGGTCGCCTTCATTGGCGCGGTTTCAGCCGCTGCCGCGCGGCATCAATCGTTCTACGCCGTCGATGTGTGGAGCGAGCCGCACCTGGTCAACTGGGTCTGGTTCAACACGCCCGTCGAGTTCTGCTATTGCCCGCACACGCAGGCGCGCTTCCGCGGATGGCTGAAGGAAAAGTATAAGACGCTGGGCGCCGTGAACGCGGCGTGGTATCGCACGTTCTCCTCGTGGGACCAGGTCGAGGCGCCCAGGTTTGGAACCATCCTGTCGTACACGGATTTCATCGACTGGAAGACCTTCATCGCGGCGAAGCTGGAGGAGGATCTGAAACTGAAAGCGGATGCATCCGCCCCGCGGGGCGCGCGTCCGGTCTCGAGCCATTCCGACGCGCCCGCCGTCATGTTGAGCCCGCTCTCCGGTTTCGGCAATCCCGATGACTGGTGGATGACGCGTTCGGTCGATCACTACGGCACGTCGATCTATCCCAAACATGCCGCGGCAGCGACACCGTGGTCGCCTGTGCGGCTGACCTCGGCGCTCGACGGCATTCGCTCAGCCGCGCGCGACAAGGGATGGTGGATCGGTGAACTGCAGGCCGGGCAGGGCGCGACCGGGGTGCGTGTCGCGGCGCCCGTGACCGGCGCGGATCTCCGGTTATGGGGATGGGCATCGATTTCGCGCGGCGCGCGCGCCATCAGTTACTACGCCTGGTATCCGATGAGCTCGGGCTACGAATCGAATGGCTACGGGATGATTGACCTCGATGGCACGGTAACCGATCGGGCAAAGGCTGCCGGCGAGTTTGCGGGAGTCGTGGCCCGTAACAGCGCCCTGTTCGCGCCGCTTCGTCCGCATCCCTCCCGCGTGGCGATTCTCTACAACCGGCTGTCGTATATGGCCGGCGGGAATACCGTGGCGCCGGGGACCGTCGTGCGCAACTCGATGCTGGGTATTTATCGCGCGCTCTTCGAGCAGAATATCCAGGCCGACTTCATTCACCCCGACGAAGTGATCGCCGGCTCGGCATCGAAGTACGACGTCGTCTATTTGAGTTACCCGGTGATGCTCCAGCAACCGGTCGCGGAAGCGCTCAAGGCGTACGTGCGGGAAGGCGGCACGCTCATCAGCGAGGCGCGTCCCGCGTGGAACGACGAGCGGGGAGCCGCTAACGCGCGAATTCCCGGCGGCGGACTCGACGAGATCTTCGGCGCGCGCGAGCGCGAGTTGCGATCGAGCGACACTATTACGTTCACGATGGAGCGGGATCTTGACGGAGCCCTCGCGCCCCTTGCCGGCCGCGCGTTCAACGGACTGGCGTTCGCGGAACATCTCGACGTGACGGGCGCGGGCGCACGGGTCATCGCCCGGTTCGGAGGCGACGGGAACAGGCCGGGCGATCCAGCCGTCGTCGTGTCGCCGTACGGACGCGGACACGCCATACTGATTGGCACATTTCCATCGGCGGCGTTCGAACAGGATCCCGACAAAATGCGGGCGACGGGAGAGCTGCTGCAGCGCCTCGTCGCGAGCGCCGGCGTTGTGCCGGACATTCGCATCGACGGCGCCGCTGGTCTCGTGGAAGCGCGCGTGCTCGAGTCATCCGACGCGATCCTGATCATCGCCATCAACCACGGGGAAATGGCGCAACGGGTCACGTTCTCATTCGGCCCGGATATTCCCGAAGCGATCTGGCAGAACATGGAAACAGGGGCTGCCGTCAACTTTGTACAAGGCTCGGCTGGCCCTACTTACGCGCACACATTTGCGCCCCGGGATGTGATGGTGCTGGTGAGGGGAAAGAGACTGAGATAGGGTGCCAGGGGTGGCAGGGTGCCAGGGGTGCAGAAGGGGCTCAAATGAAAAGCGCCGTATCGGCCGTTGTCATCGCCGCAGCGTTTGGTGCCTTCGCGTTGAATGCTCCCGGATGGGCGCAGGCACCGAGGCCGAGCCAGCACGGATCGGTGAGCCAGCAGGTCGCGAATACGACCATCACGATCGAATACAACCGGCCGGTCGCGCGCGGTCGATCGCTTTTTGGATCGCTGGTGCCGTACGGCCGCGTGTGGTGCCCTGGGGCCGATAACTGCACGACCATCCAACTGTCCGCCGACGTCAAGATCAACGGCCAGGCGCTTGCGGCCGGCACGTATTCGCTGTGGGCCGAGCCGCAGCCGGAAAAGTGGACGATGATCTTCAACCGCGCGCAGCCGGTGTTTCACACGCGCTATCCGGCGAGCGAGGACGTGCTGCGCGTACAGGCCGTCCCCCGTCAGGGCTCGCACATGGAGACGCTCGCCTTCTACTTCCCGGTTGTCGACGGCAACCGCGCCGAGCTCGTCCTCCATTGGGGCACCGTCGTCGTCCCTCTGGCGATTGAAGTGCCGTAATAAGTTCCAGCTTCCAGCTTCCAGCTTCCGGCTTCCAGTCTCCGGCTTCCAGCTGATCTGATAAGTCGAGACACAACGTGGTGACGCTGCGCCTGTTCGATCGGGATCGACAGCCACCCGACTGGACCGAGATCATTCGTTTTGGGCAACACGTTGCGTTTTCGAAAACAGTCGAGACCGGCGGCTCCTGCGATCAGGAGGGACGGCCCTTCGCGTCTGCTGCCGGATCATCGCCGCGCGGCTGCTGCAGCTCAACGGCGCTTACTCGCACGCGGAGCGCGTGCGGCAGAAACGATTGGCGGAACACTCCGGCGCGGTCTCAAAATCGTCGCGATAGTGTGACCGGTCAGCGCAGCGCCTTGCTGTAGAACAGATCGTGATCGCCGGGAGGCTCGAACCCCGCCAGCCTGACGGCCAGCGCCACCTGTGCCCAGTGCCGCGTTTCGTGCAGCAGGATGTGGAAGAGCAATTTCCGGGGTGTCATTGCCCACCGGCTGTCCCGGACCTCGAACTCGCGGATCTGGTTCGCGTCATCCTCGCCGAGCTCTGCCACATACTGCTCGAGCTCTCGCCGCACCGACCCGCCGTAATCAAACAGCGGCGGCGCGTTGTTTCCCGTCAGGCCTGTCCGGTCCGACAGCGGCTCACCGGCCAGCCGCTGGAGATGACGACGTTCGATGAGGAAGATGTGATCGATCAGCTTTCCCACCGTGGGCAGCCGTCCGCCGGGCTGCACCGGGGCGTCGATGGCCTCGACGCGATCGAGAAACCAGCCGCGCCATTTGTCGCGTTCGCCGTTGGTGTACCTCACCAGTTCGTCAACGCTGATTGAAAGAGGCATCTCTACTTCATCACGTCGTCGATTTCGATGGCTTTGATCGGCCCGAGACTGAGCGCCGTGATTCCCGGCTCGATGGCTTTTCGATCGCCCACGATCACCACCGCGAACTTGTCCGGTTGGAT
Organism: Vicinamibacterales bacterium; assembly: GCA_038320555.1. Classification (GTDB taxonomy): domain Bacteria; phylum Acidobacteriota; class Vicinamibacteria; order Vicinamibacterales; family 2-12-FULL-66-21; genus JALZOC01. Next base: position 20,879 of record JBBQEJ010000020.1, read on the forward strand.
GTAACGCTCGGCGGCGCGCTGGACGTCGGCCGGGGTCACCGCGCGGATGCGGGCGGTGTACGTCGTGTAGTAGTCCGAGGGCAGGCTGTAGACGAACACCTGCGCGAGGGACCCGGCGAGGCTTTCCGTCGTCTCGAAGTTTCGCGGCAACAACAGCGCCAGATAGTTTTTCGCCTTCTCGATCTCCTCTGGCGGGATCGGCTTGCGAATCGCGTCAAGCTCTTTGAAGAACTCGGTCAAGGCTTCCGCTGTCTTGTCAGTCTGCACGCCGGCGGCCGCATAGAAGGGCCCCGCGCCGCCGCGCATGTCGAAGGATGAGCTCGCGCCGTAGGCGTAGCCATGTTCCTCGCGCAGGTTCTGATTCAGGCGAGAGGTAAACGATCCGCCGAGAATCGTGTTGAGCACGCGCAGTGCGAAGTAGTCGGGCGTGGAGCGCGGCACGCCGATCCACCCGATCCGGATCTGCGACTGCGCGGCGTCCGGCTTGTCGATCAAATAAATCTGACGCGTCGTCAACTGCGGGGCGGCCGGAATAGCGGTGTGCGGCGCCGGTGCGCCCTTCCACGCGCCGAAGGCGGCCTCGAGCCGTGCCATGGTAGAGGCGGACGTGACGTCGCCGGTCACGATGAGCGCGGCATTCGACGGCACGTAATGTTGCGCATGAAATTGCCGCAGATCCGCCACGCTGAAGCCTTTCACCGCGGCCACCGTGCCAATCGACACCGTGCCGTAACGGTGCTGGGGACCAAAGACGAGGCGCGGAAAGGCGAACTGGACGAGCGACGCCGGATCGTCCTGAGCCTGAAGGAGCGACGCGAGCAATTCTTCACGCACGCGCTGGAGCTCCGCCTGCGGAAACGACGGATGCAGCGCGACGTCAGCCATGATCGGCAGTGCGTCGCCCAGCCGCGCGACCGGCACGTGCAGCTCCACGAACGACGCGTCAGACGTGCTCGATGTGGAAAGGCTTGCCCCCAGGTAGTCGATGGCATCGGCAATCTGGAGTGACGTGCGCTGCCCCGCGCCTTCGTCGAGCATCTCGGCCGTCAGGCTCGCGATACCGAATTTCCCGGTCGGATCGGCGCCCGATCCGGATTTGACGACGATCGAGACGTGGACCACCGGCACCTTGTGGAGCTCCACGATCCACACAGGGACGCCATTCGAGAGCGTGCGTTTCTGAATCAGTGGCACCTTCAAAGGCGGCGGCGGGCCCGGCTTCGGAGGGACGGAGCGATCGGGCCCTTGCTGCGGCGCGGTCGCCGCGGCGTCCGGCGTCAACAGGAGCGATGACCCGACCGCCAGGACAATTGCGACGGCCACGAACGAGGCAAGAGATTTCATATGGCGTGCTATTCGTGATTCTTACCGGGCTCGGTGGCCTTCGTTGATTTGGCGGGTTCCACCGTCAGCTCGACCCGCCTGTTGGCTGGCAGCCAGAACGCCGCCGCAGCCTGGATATCGCTGCCACTCAGGGAACGGTATCGCGACAAATCCTCGTTGAAGTAATCCGGATCGCCTGTCGCGGTGTAATACGCGTTGAGTTGATTCCCTTTGCCGGAAAATCCGCCAACATTTTCCATCCGGTTGTAGAAGGAGGCTTCGATCTGATTGATCGCGCGCTGAAACTCGCGGGCCGCCGGAGGCGACTGCTGCAGCTTGGCGATTTCTTCGTCGACGATGGTGCGGATCCGATCGTTGAGCGCCTTGGGCGTGGTCGTTGCGTCGGGTGGCCGGGCGGTGACGACGATTTGGAATTGAGAATCGAGGGCGGCGGAGGCCTGGAAGGCGCTGACGTCCTGCGCGATCTGCAGGTCGTAGACCAGACGCTTGTAAAGCCGGGAGTTCTTGCCGCCAGCGAGCACCTGCGACACCACGTCGAGCTCGGCATCGCCAGGCTTGAACAGCGACGGCGTCAGCCACGAGATATAGAGGCGCGGCAGCTGCACACGATCCTCGATCGTCTTGCGGCTCACCCCCGTCAGCATCGCGTGCGGATAGTCGATCGGGGGCACCGGTGTCGTTCCGGGCTTGACATCGCTGAACCATTTCTCGACCAACGCCCGGGTCTTCACGGGATCGATGTCGCCCGCGATGACCAGGCTCGCATTGCCCGGCTGGTAGTATTTGCGGAAGAACTCCACGACGTCCTCGTAACTGGCAGCCGTGAGATCCTCCATATAGCCGATCGTGGGCCATCGATAGGGATGTCCCTCGGGGTAGAGCATCTTATCGATCTCGATTGAGGCCATCCCGTATGGGGCGTTCTCGTAGCTCTGCCGGCGCTCGTTCTTGACCACGTCGCGCTGCCCGTTGACGCGCTCCGGCGACATGGCATCGAGCAGGTACCCCATGCGATCGGACTCGAGACAGAGCGCGAGCTCGAGCGCATTGGACGGCAAATCGATGTAGTAGTTGGTCCGATCGGTTTCCGTCGAGCCGTTGTTCGTGGCGCCGGCGGCTTCGAGCAGCGTGTCGAACTCCCCCTCCTTGACGTGCGCGGAGCCTTCGAACATGAGGTGCTCGAAGAGATGCGCGAAGCCGGTGCGGCCTGGCTTCTCGCGGGCCGATCCGACGTGGTACCAGACGTTCACCGTTGCCAGCGGGACCGTGTGATCTTCGTGAAGAATCACGTGCAGGCCGTTCGGGAGCGTGAACTGGGTGAACGGGACGGTGAGCCCGACGTTCGGTGAAGGTGTCCGCTGAGGCAACGCCGTCCGGGGTGGCGGCGGCGACGGGGCCGGCGCCTGGGGCGACATCGACAGAAGGGATACGGCAATCAGCAGGCGAGTCAGGGTCATGCGGTTCCTTTCACGTTCCTATAGTCTATCAAGCGGATGTTCTCGTCCCGCGTGCCCGGAGATCTGGAGACCAACCGCCTGACCCGCGCGGTGCGGCGCGCTCGCGCGGCCGGAACAGCGCTGCTCGATCTGACGGTCACGAATCCGACAATGGCAGGCATCCTTTACCCCGCGTCGGTTCTCGACTCGCTGGCGGATCCCGCCGCGCTGCGATACGAGCCGACCCCGCTCGGCCTTCCGGACGCGCGTGCTGCTGTCGCGCGCGACTCCGCGCGACGGGGGATCAACGTTGCTGCCGAACGCGTCGTGCTGACCGCCAGTACCAGCGAGGCGTACTCCGTGCTCTTCAAGCTCCTCTGCGCGCCTGACGGGGATGCTGTCATGCTTCCGGTTCCGAGTTACCCGCTGTTTGATCATTTGACGCGGCTCGACGGCGTGCGGTCGATTCCGTACCGCCTCGAGTATCAAGGCCGGTGGGGAATCGATTTCGAAACGCTCGACAAGGGCTGGACTGACACGGTCCGCGCCGTGCTTGCCGTCAGCCCGAACAACCCGACCGGCTCCACGCTCACCGGCGCCGAGCTCGCGGCGCTGACCGAGCGCTGCGAGGCACGCGACGCGGCCCTCATCATCGATGAAGTCTTCGCCGATTATCCCCTGTCAGCGCACGAGTCGTCCCACCCGGATCGACCTGCGTGCCTGACGTTTCGGCTGGGCGGGCTTTCAAAGTCGGCGGGCCTCCCTCAGATCAAGCTCGGTTGGATACTCGTCGACGGCCCGGAGGTGCTGGCGCGGGAAGCTCTCGCGCGGCTCGAGCTCATCTGCGACACCTACTTGTCGGTCTCGACGCCGGTGCAGCGAGCGGCACGGTCGTTGATCGCAGCCGGCGCGGTTGTGCGCGCCGGCATTCTCGATCGCATCCGGAGCAACGACGACGACCTCCGTAGCCTCGCGGCGGGGTATCCATCCATTCATGTCCTGCCGTGCGAGGCGGGATGGTCCGCGGTCCTGCGGGTGCCCTCAACGCGCACAGAGGAAGACCTCGTCGTCGAGCTGCTCGAACGCGACGGCGTCCTGGTCCACCCGGGATTTTTCTTCGACTTCCCGCACGAATCCTTCCTCGTCGTCAGCCTTCTTCCCGAAAAACCGGCCTTCGTGGAAGGCGTCAGGCGCGTACTGGAGCGGGCGCATGCCTGAAGGACGGTTCGCCGACGGACGCCATGCGGGCGCGCTCGTGCCCTTGTTTTCCATTCCGTCGCGCGTCAGCTGGGGAATCGGCGAGATTCCTGATTTGCCGCGGTTCGCGCGGTGGCTGGACGAGGCAGGTTGCGACTTCGTGCAGTTGCTGCCGGTCAATGAAATGGCGGACGGGCAGAACTCACCGTACTCGGCGCTGAGCGCGATGGCGATCGATCCGATATACATCGCGGTCAGCGACGTGGAGGAATTCATCGCGGCCGGCGGGGAGGTGGCGCTGCCCGACGCCGATCGTGCCGCGCTCGGACATGCCCGGGTCGCACCGCAGGTAGCCTACGACACGATCCGCCGGATCAAGTCGCGGGCGCTGCGCGCCGCGTTCGATCGCTTCGAACGTTCCGAGTGGCGCACACGTTCCACGCGCGCCACCGCGTTTCTCGATTTCACGGAACGCGAGCGGTGGTGGCTGGACGACTACACGCTGTTTCGCGCGCTGCACCAGGAATACGCCGGGCGATACTGGCTGGAGTGGGACGCCGGGCTCCGCGACCGTCGGCCCGACGCAATCGAGCACGCGCGCGGTCGCCTCGGGCGCGAGATTCTGTACCGCGCCTGGCTGCAATGGACCGCCGACGAGCAGTGGCAACGGGCGCGCCGGTATGCCACACCGGTCGGCATTTTTGGCGATTTCCCGTTTGTCGTCAGCGGTGATAGTGCCGACGTGTGGTCACGCCAGCAGGAGTTCCGTGTGGATGCGTCGGTGGGAACGCCGCCGGATGCGTTTTCGCCGACGGGACAGGACTGGGGATTGCCAGTGTACCGGTGGGACGTCGTTGCGAAGAGCGACTTCGAGTGGCTGCAGCAACGGGGCCGCCGCTCGGCCGCGCTGTACGACGGCTTTCGCGTCGATCACCTCGTCGGCTTCTATCGCACGTACTTCCGCGAGCGCGACGGACGCGCCGCGTTCGTGCCGCCCGACGAGCCTTCCCAGACGATTCAGGGAGAGCGGATCCTCAGCCTGCTCGTCGCATCCGGCGCGTACATCGTGGCGGAGGACCTGGGCAGCGTTCCGGATTTCGTCCGCGAGTCGCTCGCGCGCATGCGTGTGGCCGGTTACAAGGTGTTGCGCTGGGAACGTCAGTGGAACGTCGAGGGCCAGCCGTTCAAGGATCCCGCGTCGTTTCCGGCCATCTCGCTCGCCACGACCGGCACACACGACACCGAAACGCTCGCCGGCTGGTGGGACGAGGCTCCACTCGCCGAACGCGTGTGTGCGACCGCCTTGCCGGCGCTCCGCGCGGCCGGATGCGATCCGTCGAGGCCCTTCGACGATCATCTCCGCGACGCGTTGCTGCACGCGCTGTGCGGCGGGGGCTCCAACCTGGTCGTCCTGCCGGTGCAGGATATCTTCGGGTGGCGCGATCGGATCAACACGCCGGCCATTGTCGACGAGATCAACTGGACGTGGCGGATGCCATGGCCGGTCGACGACCTGATCGTCGAGCAGCTTCCGCGCGAACGCGCGTCATTCCTGCGGGAGCTCTCCGCAGCCTGCGGACGCGACCTGCGATAAGATTCCTGCGCAATGTCCGATACGGCTGTCCGATCCACGCGCGAGCGGCTCGACCGGCAGGTGCGCGAGATCGTGCAATGGCATTTCGATCCCGCGACCGGCTGCCCGTTCTGGCTCGAGCGCGCAAAGCAATTCACGTTCGACCCTGTCAAGGATGTGCAGGGTTTCGCCGATCTCCGGAAGTTCGGCTTGTTCGAAGACGAGTGGCTGCGCGGGGGGCCCGTGCGCCGGTGGGTGCCCAAGGCTTACGCGGACAAGCCCATCTACGTTTTCGAGACCGGTGGAACCACCGGCGTCCCCAAGACGCGCATCAACATCGAGGATTTCCGGATCGACTACGAGCTCTTTAGCGACACGCTGCCCGATGACAAGTTTCCGAAGGGCTCCAACTGGCTCATGCTCGGCCCGAGCGGGCCGCGCCGGCTCCGTCTTGCGGTCGAACACCTCGCGCAGCACCGCGGCGGCATTTGTTTTTGCGTCGATCTCGATCCGCGCTGGGTCATCAAGCTGATTCAGAAAGGGTGGGGCGAACACCTCGAGGCGTACAAGAACCACGTGATCGATCAGGCCGTCACGATCCTCGGCGCCGGCCACGCCGTCCGGTGTATGTTCGCGACGCCGAAGCTGCTCGAGGCGCTGGCGTTGAAGCTGGAGTCGAAGGGCACGACGATCCGCCAGGCCGGGGTCACCGGAATTTTTTCGGGCGGTACGGAGTTCACGCCGCAGTGGAACCGCTTCGCACACGAGGAACTGCTCGACGGCGCGTACATGACGCCGACGTACGGCAACACGCTCATGGGCCTGGCCGCCAGCGCGCCGTCAGGTCCTCACAACAATTACAAAATCACCTACTACGCGCCGCAGCCGCGCGCTGTCGTCGAGGTCGTCGACTTCGATGATCCCATGACGGTCGTCGGCTACGGCCAGACCGGCCGCGTCAAGTTGACGACGCTGACGAAAGAGTTCTTTATGCCCGGCTTCCTCGAGCGCGACGAAGGGGAGCGCGAGCCCGAGACCGATCGTTTTGCGTGGGACGGCGTCAGCGGCGTGCGTCCGTTCCGCGGGTTTGCGGCAACCACGACGGTGGGTGTGTATTGAAGCGTCGAGGGAGCCGCGCGCCACATTGCTCATACGTGTTGATCAACCAGAATCGTGTCCCATCCGGATCAGCAATCATGAAGCTGGCCGGGCCAGTTCCATCGTTTCATCCTCCGTTGTGTTCCTGACGCATCACATGCCGGGTTCATCCTCGGTGCTCTGCGTCTGTGCTGTCAGGGTCGTCGCGCGCAGCGGGTTGATCGGCCGCGCCTACTTTCTCCGAAGCGTATCTTCCGCGAAAAATGTTCTCTTGCCGCCTTTGCCCTCAGCCTCCATCAGAAACCACCAGGTATTCAGATCCGGTTTCCAGGAGAACGTGTTGTGACCCTACGCAGACCGCGCCCGTACCCGGCGACCCAGACGCGGCCGCCTGATCGATGAACGGCCAACATCTCTTCCCGAACGGTGGCTCCGGCGGCTGCGTCATGACCTACGTCAAAGGCCAGAAGACTTCTTCCTCTTCTATGGCTTCGAAACACTGGTCCAGGGTCAATCCGTGGTAGACGGGTTGCCATCGATTCGTGTGACGAAAGTACGCCAGATGGAAGCGATCGCGCCCAGCATACTCCACGCGAGTCGTCCGTACGACGAAGTCCTCGGTTGCTCGACCAGGCGGCGTTCGATATCGCACACACAAGTGGAAAGACCGTCCGCGCCACTCGGTGAAAACGGCGACGGGGTAGTTGAATCCGTGGGACCTTGCGCGGTCAGGATCCACGAGCGGCGAAAACTTGCGCGCGATCAGCTCTTCGCCCCGTCGCGTCACGTCGCGTCGCAGCAATTCTGGAATCGCCGACTGGCTTTCGCCCCTGAGTGAGCGCCCTCGCGACATGAGTGAATCCGTTTGCGTTGGTTATCTCAGCCGCCTAACGGCCTGCGGCGGCCACGACCACGTATCTAGTTACTTACCTCGTTCGCTCGCGTCCGCGCGTCGGATGCAGCCGCTGTTCCGCTGGTATCCTGGTCAGGATAGCCGGATAACACCAGGTCTGGATAGCCGGTTGCTTCAAGCATCGTCAAACTCGGCCCGGACGGGCCGCGTTGGGCCGTCGGTCCTCATTTCTGATCCCCGCTCCTCTCTCACAAACATCGGAAACCCTTGACCGAAGTACTGCTCGGCCTCGTAGCGATTGTGTGCGGCACACCGAAGCTCCAAGTTGTCGGCCGTGGTGGCGCCGCCGGCAGCGGAGGGCACGACGTGGTGGAATTCGAGAAGTCCCGTTTCGGTGCACCGCCCATGTGGTCCTTCAAACTTGCACCGTTCGCTGTCACGCGCCCAGACCGTCCGCCTGACCTCCGCTCGAACATGTCGAGAGTGCTTGTTAGCCGTCACAGAAGGGCGCGGTCGATCCGTAACCGCGATCCATTTCTTCTCCAGGTCTTCGAGCAGCAGCATAATCGCCCGCTCGAAGATCACGGCCGGGTCGCCGTTCGGAACGCGATGACGCAACAGGTCCTGCACACGCCGCAGCTTCTCGTATGTCTCGCGCCCGACGGTGAACTGCACTTCGTATCGTTCCGGGGCGAGTGGCGCGACAGCGGACCGTCGGGGAGCCGGGCTTGCGACGGAAGTCGCCCCGATTGGGGCCTGTTGTGATCCAGGTGTTCTCGGCTGGACGGACGCACGTGTCGCGCGCGGTGATGGCAGCTTGCGGACCGACGCGGCGACATCCGGCTGCGGGTGAAGCTTCGCGACGATCTGCTCGACCTCCCGTTTGCTCTTGTGGGACGCCTCGCGAAGAACGTCGGCGTGATTCGCCTGTGTGAGATGCGGTGCCAGGAGGCGGACGGCACTGAGATGGACGCGGCCATCTGCCAGGAGCGTCAGGATCACCGGGAAACGTCGCGCCGCGCGCGCAGCTTCGATCCGGTTGTACGCCGCATGCTCGGCGAGATGCAGGACCTGGGTGCAGTACGTGAACATTGAGGAGCACCCCTGCCCGAGGTAGAGCCGCCGCGCATCGAGCTCCGCGAGCGCGGCGACCAGCTCCGCAGTCGCGTGGCGTTCATACCGGGCCAGACGCGTCACTTCAGCAACCAGCTCGCCGTCGGAAAGACGATTCATGAACGAAGAGTGGTGGAGTCATCACGAGTGACCCACCATGCCGCGGTGGGAATCAGGTGTCGCGCCCGCGCCGGGGAGGACACGGCACTAGCCAGCATTTGGGGCGTTCTGAGTTAACGAACCGCTTCGTAAGGTGGGGGCGGCGCCAGCGTGGGCAATGACTCTTGAGCCTGTCAAATTTCCGTGCCGAAGGTCACACGCGGCGTTTCCCGCCGCTTGGAACGAACACACCGCGAAGCGTCGGATTGACCTGCCTTGTCAGCTCCGTAGACGAGAATTGGAGATCACATCGCCAAGAATGGCGGTCGCAATGTGGAGGCTAAGAGCTTTGGAGACAACTCTTTCCGTGCTACCATCGCGTTCGTTCCAGCGTCGTCATCCCAGTTTCGACCCTCGCGCGCAAGGACATCCAAACCCCGAAAAAATGCCCCATTCTGTAATCGCCGCAAAGCAGCTTGACGGTGCTTCAACGGCGCCTGTCACGCTTCCCCCCCCGCTGAAGTGGGCCGGCGGAAAACGCTGGCAGGTTCCGCATCTGCGTCGATTGTGGGAACCACATCGAGATCGACGGCTTGTTGAGCCGTTCTGCGGTGGGATGGCGGTCACGCTGGGGCTGATGCCCCAAACCGCGTTACTGAACGACGTTAGTCCGCACGTAATCAACGTCTACCGCTGGCTCAAACGTGGCCTGACGATCACGCTGCCAATGGAGAATGATTCGAACATTTACTACGCGCACCGCCTCCGCTTCAACGAACTCTTGAAAGTCGGCGAAGGTGACACAGCAGAGGCAGCCGCCTTGTTTCTGTACCTCAATCGAACTGGGTACAACGGTTTGTGCAGGTTCAACAACAGCGGCGGCTTCAACGTGCCGTTCGGGCGCTATAAGAAGATCGGATATCGCACCGACTTTACACAGTACAGGGGCATCTTCAAACGATTCGAATTCACGAACACGGATTTCGAGAATCTGACGCTTCATCCCGACGATTTCGTGTACGCCGATCCTCCATACGACGTGGAGTTTACGCAGTATTCCAAGGGGGGATTCGATTGGAACGCACAGCAGCGTGCGGCCGAATGGCTGGCGCAGCATCCGGGGCCGGTTGTTCTGTCGAACCAATGGACAGACCGCATTGTGAAGCTGTATCGGAAACTCGGATTCAAGATCGTCCCGCTGACAGCGCCCCGGTTGATTAGCTGCACGGGTGATCGCAGTCCGGCGAAAGAAGTGTTGGCGACGCGCAATTTGTAGACGCGATGCCCGGCAATACCCGGACCGGCGGCGTGCTGGAGGCGATGATTCTGCCAGCGTTGGATCGGGGCGGGTACCGTCATCGCGCACAGGTTCCGATCGGTGATCGTATGGGATGCGGTCGCCACATCGTCGATGCTGTCGCGGAGAAAGACGGACAGGAGTTTCTGGTGTCCGTGAAGTGGCAGCAGGTCGCTGGCACGGCTGAACAGAAGGTGCCGTTTGAAGTGATCTGCCTTCTTGATGCGCTCGACCGCAGCGCTTACGCGAAGGCGTACCTGGTTCTCGGCGGTGAGGGTTGGAAGCTCCGGAGCTTCTACGTAGGCGGCGGCTTGGACCGATATCTGGCGCTCCTCGGGCGCGTAGAGATCATCACTCTCGAAGGGTTCGTCGCCAAAGCAAACTCTGGTCGACTCTGAAGGTGATGTCCGACGACAGCCTGAAGGATCAGCGTGCCGCGTTCGAATTCGTGCGGGAGAAATTCCGTACTCAAGACGCGTTCACGAAAGCTGAATTGCAACAGCAAACTATCTGGGACTGGAAGTCGGTCACGACGTACTGGTCGAAGCAGTTCGAACCCTTCGTAAAGCCTGTACCACCTATCCTCAAGGGCGCTGCGCAGAAGGATCAGAAGTTCAGAGTCACGCGCGCCTTCCATTTGGCACGTGGCCGAAGTTCAGACGCCACGTAAGTCAGAAACGCCGCCTCACTTTCGAAGACCAGCACGAGGCGTACGACACCGTGCTGCTGTTCGATTTCTTCCTCCCGCTGACGAACGAGACGGTTCTGCGGATCAGCCACGTAAACGGCCGCTTCAAAGCTGAATCGGGTGTACTGACGATGCATGAGGCAGCGGCGTTGCAAGAACGGGCCGGTCGGTATCTGATTGACGAGACGACTGCGATCACTCGATTCATTTTCCCCTGTAAGGACAAGAACGAAGCCGAATCGCGCGCTGGTTTTTCTTCGAACTGTTCGTTGAAAGCGTCATTCAAGTCAGCGGCGAAGCTGAAGTCTGGATGATCGAAAGCGGTTTACAAACTCGGTTGCACATCTGGCGTGTCAAAGAAGAGGACCCAGGCGTTTCGGTGACAGTTCGTCCCGCAGTCGGTGACGACGATGCACGCGGTAGCTGTCCGCCCACGGGTACGCCGACGTAACTGATCGGATCGTTCAGGTGATGCTCCGTTGGAGGGCCGATCGGAGGCAGACGAGGCGAAGCTGATGGCAAATTCTCGTCGGAGATAAGACAGCAAACCGCTGATCGCCAGCGGCGTCACGCTCTCAGTGTTGCGTGCTGCGCGCATTCGACAAGAATCGTCGCTAGCCGTACCAGACGCGATGTGCCGCAACGGCGCGAACAGCCGCCACCAGTCCGTGTCACTCCTCGTTGGGGTCCGAGGCGGAAACGCCCGGGACGGCTGATCTTTAAGATTCTCAGCTACAGCGCGTAAGCCAGCGGTTGCTATCAGTCCATTGCCCTCAGAAGACCGCTGGCCGAGTCGTACAGGAGGCCCATGCGCTATGCTCTCTAGAACCACATGATTCAGCTCCCTGTCCTCCGGTGGGGCCAGCCGTACACGAGCATGGACGTGGACGATGTCGTCCACTTCCAGACGGGCGAACCGATCGCCAAGGTCAGTCGCGCCAACGGCGGCATGATTCAGCGGGACATGCGCAAGGCCCAGCGGGCGCGCGAGGTGTTGCGTCAGATCTCGATCGACGAGCTGATCGCGCGTGCAGGTAAGGCCGGCGAACTGTACGCGAACGCCGAGTTGCCGATGGGCGACTTCTCGCAGACGCCCGATGCGTTCGTGCACGCGCAGTCGGCGAGCACGGGCCTGCCGGAACGGCTGTGCCGCGCGAACATGAAGAAGAACATGTTCGTGCTCACCGAGATGCGACGCATCCTGGCGTCGCTGACGCGCGGCCTCGATCTCGACGTGCTCAGCCGCGGATTCGGCGAGGAACGGGGCGTGCCAATCAGCTACCAGGTGCAGAGCCCCGTGTTGGGGCTCGTCCTCCCGTCGAATTCGCCCGGCGTGCACACGCTGTGGCTGCCGATTATCCCGTTGCAGATTGGTCTCGTGCTGAAACCGGGCCCGCAGGAACCGTGGACGCCGTTCCGTATGACAGAGGCTTTCTTCCAGGCAGGCATTCCCCGCGAAGCGATCTCGATCTACCCCGGCGAAGCAGAAGTCGGCGCCGCCGTGCTCGCGAGCTGCGACCGCAGCCTGGTATTCGGCGGCGTGCCGACGGTGGATCGCTACCGTGGCAACCCGAAGGTCCAGGCCCACGGGCCGGGCTTCTCGAAAATTCTCCTTGGCGACGATGTCGTCGACGAATGGGAGACGTATCTCGACGTGATGGTGGACAGTGTGTTCGCGAACAGCGGGCGCGGGTGCATCAACTGTTCCGGTATCTGGGCCAGTCGCCACACGCGAGAGATCGCCGATGCGCTGGCGAAGCGGCTGGCGGCCGTCAGGCCGCTGCCGGCGGAGCATCCTGAAGCCAGCCTTGCCGCATTCACGGTTGCCGGAGTCGCCGATGCGATCTCTCAGTCGATCGACGTCGATCTGCAGGCGACGGGAGTGACCGAGGTGACCGCGAAGTATCGTGACGGCGGGCGGGTCGTGAAGGACGGACGGGCGGAGTATCTGCTGCCGACGATCGTGCACTGCGCGTCGCCCGATGCGGCCGTCGCGAAAAAGGAATACATGTTCCCGTTCGCGACGGTCGTCGAGTGCCCGCAGGACCGGATGATTTCAGCCATCGGCCCCACGCTCGTCTGCAGCGCGATTACCAACGATGTCCCGTTCCGTCGGAGCCTCGTGGACGCGGTGCACATCGATCGCCTGAACCTCGGCCCCGTTCCGACGATTCAGCTCAACTGGCTCCAGCCGCACGAAGGCAACATCGTGGACTTCCTCTTCCGCGCGCGCGCCTTCCAGACCGCGTAATCGACACTGACGCATGAGGATTCTCTCATTCACCGGCGGCGCGGGGACGATGTACTGCGGGAGCTGCCTGCGGGACAACGCCCTGGCCGCGGAGTTGCTGGCGCGCGGACACGACGTGCAGCTCACCCCCGTCTACACGCCGACCCGCACGGACGAGCGGAACGTCAGCCGATCCCACGTCTTCTTTGGCGGCATCAGCGTCTATCTGGAGCAGCACGCGCCCATGTTCCGGTACACGCCTCGTGTACTCGACCGGTTGTGGGATTCCGACTGGGCGCTCCGGCTCGCCACGAGGCGCCAAATCAAGGTCGACCCGACGAAGCTGGGGGAGCTGACCGTCTCGATGTTGCGAGGCGAGCGCGGTTTTCAGCGCAAGGAAATCCGGAAGCTGCTCGACTGGCTCGTCCAGGAACCTCGATTCGACGTCGTCAACCTGCCGTACTCGTTGCTGCTCGGAATGGCCGAGCCCCTCAAGCGCGCGCTGAAGGCGCCGATCTGCTGCACGCTGCAGGGAGAAGATCTGTTTCTCGACGGCCTGGGCGATCCTTATCGCCGGCAGTCGCTCGAGTTGATCCGCGAAGCCAGCGTGCACGTCGATGCGTTTCTGCCCGTCAGCCGGTATTACCTCGACTACATGCCCGGGTATCTCGGTGTGGCGGCGGCAAAGATGCGGCTCGCGCCGCTCGGTATCAATCTCGAAGGCTACACGTCCCGAACCCGCACCCGGTCCGGGCCCTTCACCGTCGGCTTCTTCGCGCGGGTCGCGCCGGAGAAAGGGCTCCACGTGTTGTGCGAGGCGTATCGGCGTCTCCGCGCAGACCGCGGCATGGGCGATGCGCGACTCGTCGTCGCGGGATACCTGGCCCCCGAACACCAGCAGTATCTCGACGACATCACGCGGAAAATCCGCGAGTGGGGACTCGCCGGCGAATTCGAGTATCGCGGTGAACTGGATCGCGCGCAGAAAATCGCATTCCTGCAAAGTCTCGATGTGATGTCCGTGCCCGCGACCTACGAGGAGCCGAAAGGCATCTTCCTTCTGGAAGCCATGGCGACAGGCGTGCCGGTCGTGCAGCCGCGTCGAGGTGCGTTCCCGGAGATCCTCGACGCGACGGGCGGAGGCCTGCTCGTGGACGCAGACGATCCCGACGCGCTTGCCGAGGGTTTGCGCGCCCTCTGGCGCGATCCGGCGCAGGCCGCGGCGCTTGGCGCGGCGGGCGCGGCCGGCGTGCGGAGACATTATGCGGTCGGCCAGATGGCCGAGACGGTCGAAGAGATCTATGCTGACCTGATGCGGCGACACTCCGGCGCGGTTTTGTAACCCGTCGCGGCAGAATCGAGAAAATCGGGATCTGACCCCAATGCTGATCGCGAAGGACATCACGAAGTCGTATCCGACGCCCCGCGGGGAGCTGTCGATTCTGTCGGGCATTTCGCTCACGCTGACGCGCGGCGATGCGATCGCCATCATGGGACCGTCGGGCAGTGGGAAAAGCACGCTCCTCTATGTGCTCGGCGCGCTCGAGCCGCCGACGGCCGGCGTCGTCACGCTTGACGGCCAGAATCCCTTCGACCTCGGGGAACGCGCGCAGGCAGCCTTTCGCAACAAGCACATCGGGTTCGTCTTTCAGGACCATTCGTTGCTTCCGCAGTGCTCGGTGCTCGAAAACGTCCTGACCCCCACGCTCGCGGCAGCCGAAGGCGACGGCAATCCGGCCGACGATGAGCGGCGCGCCCGGGAGATCCTCGATCAGGTTGGCCTCAAGGATCGCCTCGATCATCGTCCCGGCGAACTCTCAGGCGGAGAAAAACAGCGCGCGGCGGTGGCGCGCGCGCTCATTCGCAACCCGTCCATTCTGCTCTGCGACGAGCCCACGGGGAACCTGGATCGCACGTCGGGAGCGGCCGTCGCGCAACTACTGCTGGATCTGCACGCCCATCACAAGACGATCCTCGTCGTTGTCACGCACAACGCGGCGCTTGCGGAGCGATTTCCCGCGCGGTACGAGATGGACGGCGGACGGCTGAGGGATCAGGGTTCAGGGCTCAAGGCTCAGGGTCCAGCGCTCAGGATTGATTGATCGGATGAATTCACTGCGCCTCGTGCAGCGGAGCGTCAGCCATCACTGGCGTACGAACCTGGCCGTCGTGCTTGGCGTTGCAGCAGCCGTGTCGGTGCTCGCTGGCGCATTGCTCGTGGGAGCGTCCGTGCGGGGAAGCCTGCACGATATCGCGGTCGGCCGGCTCGGACGCGTAGA
Source organism: Vicinamibacterales bacterium (assembly GCA_038320555.1). Classification (GTDB taxonomy): domain Bacteria; phylum Acidobacteriota; class Vicinamibacteria; order Vicinamibacterales; family 2-12-FULL-66-21; genus JALZOC01. Next base: position 36,086 of record JBBQEJ010000020.1, read on the forward strand.
GCATGTCGTGGCGTCAACGGGCTTTTTTCGCGACGCACTCGCGAGCGACATTCGTGCGGCAATGGGCGGAGGTGCATCCGCGGCTCCTCTCATTGTCGCAAACGGGTTTGTCAGCCACGAATCATCCGGACGCCGCGCCGGCGGGGTCGTCGTTTACGGCGTCGACGAGCGTTTCTGGACCTTCCACGGGCTCCCGGATCACGCGGGCGTCGTCATCTCGCCGGCGCTTGCGTCCGAGCTTGGCGCGACGCCGCGCGACGTCCTGCTCGTCCGTCTGCAGAAGCCGTCTGCCGTCCCCATTGAATCGCTGTTCGGCAGAAAGGACGACGTCGCTCGAACCTTGCGTCTGGATGTCGCAGGGATTCTCCCCCGCGAGCAGCTGGGGGAGTTCTCCTTACGCCCGCAGCAGGCGGACGTCAGGGCAATTTTTGCGCCGCTGACGCGCGTCCAGCGCGATCTGGCGGTGGCCGGCAGGGTGAATACCGTGCTCCTGGCCGGCGGCAGCCTTGAATCCGCCGGCACGGCGGTACAGCGCGCGGTTACCATCGAAGACCTTGGTGCGACGGCCGCGATCACGGGCGATCCCCCGTCGATCATCGTCGAAAGCCGCACCGGCGTGCTCGGCGAAACGCTCGAGTCCGCCGCGGTCAGCGCGGGCAGCGCCGCTGGCCTCCATCCCATTCCTGTCTACACATATCTGGCGAATGCGATTCGCAAGGGCGATCGGCAGATTTCCTATTCGCTGGTGACCGCCGTCGATCTCGATGCTACCGGTTTGAGTGTTCCGGCGACGCCAGCGCTGTCTGAGCACATCGACCCAATCGTGCTGAACGAATGGGCCGCGCGCGAGTTGAACGCCGTTGCCGGCGACGACCTCGACGTGGACTACTTCCTGTGGGATGCGGTGTCTGGCTTAACCGCGCACAGCGCGCGGTTCAGGCTGGCGCGGATCGTGCCAATCGAAGGGTTTGCCGCCGACCGGCGACTGGCGCCGGAATATCCAGGGATCACCGAGGCGAACAGTCTGGCCGACTGGGATCCACCGTTCCCCGTTGATCTGTCGCGTATCCGTCCACAGGACGAGACGTACTGGAAACAGTATCGAACGACACCCAAGGCATTCGTGGCTTTCGCGCGCGGCCGCGATCTGTGGAAAACGCGGTACGGCGGCGCCACCTCGATTCGCTTTCCTCTGGGCGCAGGAACCGACGCGACGCCAGCGCTTCAGCGTCTGCGCGACGAGCTGCGTCAGCGCCTGCAGCCGCAGTCAATGGGGCTGACGATTTCAGCCGCCCGTCGCGACGCGCTCGCCGGGTCGAACGGCGCGACGGATTTCGGCGAGTACTTCACGTACTTCAGCTTCTTCATCGTCGTGTCGGCGCTGCTGCTCGCCGTGTTGTTCTTTCGCCTCGGGATCGAGCAGCGGCTGCGGCAGATCGGCATCCTCCGCGCTGCCGGGTTCACGATCGCGCGGGTCCGCGCGCTACTCCTGGCAGAGGCACTCGTGCTCGCGTTCGTGGGAAGTGCGGTCGGGATCGCAGGCGCCCTGGGGTACGGGATGCTGATTGTCTACGCCCTGCGCACCTGGTGGATCGGCGCCGTCGGAACGACGCGGCTGACGCTTCACGTGTCGTGGATGTCGCTCGTGACCGGCGCGGCTGCCGGCATCGTCACGGCGGCGATTTGCGTGGCGCTCTCGCTGCGAGCCGTCGCCCGGCTGACCCCACGGGCGCTCCTGAATGCGCATGCCATCGACATCGATCGGTCGGACCCGCGGCGCTCGAAACGAACGCGCGTGTTGGCGTGGATTTGTGCCGCCGGGGGTGTGGCGATGCTCGCCGCCGGCTTCGTATACCGGTCGGCCCAGACCGGCATGTTCTTCGGCGCTGGAGCGGCGCTCCTGTTGGCCTGTATGTTCGTCCTCTCATCATGGCTGCGAGCCAGGGACAACGCGCCGTTGACCGGGCGCGGCGCGCGGCCGCTCTGGCGGCTCGGTTTCCGCAGCGCCGCATTTCGGCCGTCGAGAAGCGTGTTGTCCGCCGCGTTGATCGCGTCGGCCGCCTTCATCATCGTGTCGGTCGATGCGTTCCGGCGGAGCGAGGCCTTTACGTCCGATGTTCACTCCGGCACCGGGGGCTTTGCCCTGATAGCGCAGTCCGAGGTGCCGATGCTCAGTAGTCCCAATGACGCAGCGGGACGCGAGGCGCTCGTGGTGAACGCGCCCGACTTCTCGCGCATTCACTTCACGCGCTTTCGCCTGCGGCCCGGCGAGGATGCCAGCTGTCTGAACCTCTACCGCCCGACAGCCCCGACGATCGTGGCGCCGGAACCCGGTTTCATCGAAAGCGGACGCTTCACGTTTGCGGCGTCGCTTGCTCAAAGCGATGCCGAGCGCGCGAACCCCTGGCTGCTCCTCAGACGGCCCCTGCAGGGTGAGGAAGTGCCCGTCATTGCCGATGCGACGTCGCTGCAGTACGTGCTGCACGCCACGGTCGGCGATACGTTCTCCATGGATATCGGCCGCGATCGTCCACTGGTGTTCCGCTTCGTCGGCTCGCTGAGCGATAGCGTCCTTCAGGGCGAGTTGATCGTGTCCGAGGAAAACTTCGTCCGCTTGTTTCCAGCCCAACAGGGGTATCGCCTCTTCCTGATCGAGGATCCGGCCGTCACCGATCGCGCGCACGCCGACGCGGTGGCAGGCACCCTCGAGCGGGAGCTCGCGCCTTTCGGATTCGACGCGGTGGGCACCGCCGAGCGGCTCGATTCGTTCCATCGCGTCGAAAATACGTACCTGTCGACGTTCCAGGCACTCGGGGGTCTCGGACTTCTGCTCGGCACGATCGGTCTGTCCGCGATCATGTTCAGAAACGTGCTCGAGCGGCGCCGCGAGCTCGCGTTGCTCCGTGCGGTTGGGTACGACGCGCGACATGTGTCAATCGTCATCGTCGCCGAGGCCGCGCTGCTGCTCGGTGCGGGGCTGATCTCCGGCGCGGCGTGCGCCGCGCTCGCGATTGCTCCCGCGTGGCTGGGACGTGGTGGCGCGCTTCCCGGCCGCGGGCTCGTTCTGTTGCTGGCCGCCGTCGCTATCGCCGGGCTTGTCTCGTCGGTCGTTGCCACGCGTGCAGCGTTGAGAGGCAATATGCTCGAGGCACTACGAGCGGAATAAACCCGGACCGTATGGACAGCGCCTTCTGATACGCTGATTTCGATGAAACACGTGTGGCTCTCGATGTCGTTCGCGGCGCTGGTCGCCGTTACTCTGTCGGCCGATAACTGGCCGCAGTGGCGCGGGCCGCAGTTGAACGGCGTCAGCACGGAGACCGGCCTTCCTCTCAAGTGGACGTCGGATTCGAACGTGGCGTGGAAGCTGCCGCTGCCGGAGTGGAGCGGAGCGACACCAATCGTGTGGGGGAATTCGATCTTTCTGAACGTCGCCGAAGGCAACGCGCTGTCGCTCTGGTGCGTGGATCGAAAGGGTCCGGCAGTTCTGTGGAAAGCTCCGCTCGGTGGTGGCAACCACAAGGAGCAGAAACAGAACATGTCGTCGCCGTCTCCCGTCACAGATGGCGCTCACGTCTACGCGATGACGGGCACAGGGATCCTGAAAGGGTTCGACTTCAAGGGCAATCCCCTGTGGTCGCGCGACATCCAGCGCGAGTACGGCCGCTTCGGCCTCAACTGGGGCTACGCGTCGTCTCCGCTCCTTCACGAGGATGGGCTGTTCGTGGAGGTGCTCCACGGCATGCACACCGACGATCCGTCGTATCTGCTTCGGATCGACAAGAATACGGGAAAGACGGTCTGGAAAGTCGAGAGGCCGACCGGGGCGCTCCGCGAATCCCCGGACGCGTACACGACGCCCACTCTTCTGCAATACGGGACGACGACTGAAATTGTCGTCAGCGGCGCCGACGTCGTTACCGGGCATGATCCGGCGACGGGTAAGGAATTGTGGCGTCTGAACGGTTTGAACCCTCTCAACGACACCAGCAACCGGATCGTGGCGTCGCCTGTCGTTGCCGGAGGACTGATCATCGCGCCGTCGCGCGTCAACCCGGTAATTGCGATCCGGCCAGGCGGACGCGGCGACGTGAGCCAGTCCCACAAGGCCTGGCAGTTCACGCGAGGTCCCGACGTGCCGACGCCCGTCAGCGACGGCACGCACGTGTTTATCGTCACCGACAACGGCATCGTTTACGCGTTGAACGCGAAGACCGGCGCCGTCGTGTGGGGTCCGACACGCCTGAAGTCTGGCACGTACAGCGCGTCACCCGTGCTCGCTGACGGACGCGTGTACGTGACGAACGAAGATGGGCTCACGTCGGTGTTCGCTGCGGGGCCGGCTTACGAGCTGCTGGCGGAGAACCCGCTGGACGATTACACGCTCAGTTCACCGGCGGTTTCCGAGGGACAGATCTTTATTCGCACCGCGAAGCACTTGTTTGCGATTGGCACAAGGCGAATGTAGCGCGGCCCTTCCGCCTTCGCGCGAAGCGCTCGAGGAGCGAAGTCGGGGCGAGGCGGTGAGGGCTGCCCCAGAGTGGCTGGCCTGCGCTACGAGGTTTATCCCGTTCTGCTTTTATGCAGTGGGCCTGAAATACAGCACCATCGCGGCGCCGATTGCCGTTACCAGGAATCCGATATACAGCATCGGGTTCGGTGCAGTCTTCGGCGGGTGCACCGCCATCGTGTAGAGAACGTTCACCAGCGGCGCCCCACCAAACACCAGAGGCATGACGTAGGTCGGCAGGCCGCCGGCGCGGAAAGAAAAGATGATGCAGGCGGCGCCGATTGCGCCGAGCGCCCCGGCGACCGTCGCGAACGTCGCGCCTGATGCATTCCAGCCGCGCGAATCGAGCTGTCCCTGCGACATCATCATGACGACGGGGACAATGACGCCGATCAGGAAGTAGGCGACTCCAACGCAGAGGAGCGCCCGCAGAGGGCTTCCAAGCTTTGTCTGTCCCTGGTGAAGCATCGCGCCATACACGCCCCACGACAACACGGCGCCCGCTACAAACGTCAACCAATTCATAAGTGCTCCGCTCTACTGGGAATGCCGAAGTGATCGCGAATTGCGCAGCATTCTACCAGCAGCCGCGCATGATCCGGCCAACGGCGAAAGGCGTTCAGCCAGACGTCAAAAGGCTGCCCGATAGATTTCCATCGCGCCATCGGCGTCGAACGGGCGCGGGTTGAACGTGCCGGTCCACTGGCCTGCAGCTTGTTCGGACAGATCCGGAAGCGCACGCTCCTCGACACCTCTGTCCGATAACTTCATGGCCAGCCCACCGGCGCGGGCGAGGTCTTCGAGCTTGAGGGCCAGGGTCTCGGCAGCATCTTCGTCGCGAGCGCGGCGGCGCGGGGAGCCGATGAGCGCCGCGTACCGATCGCGGGCGGCCCCGGCGTTCCAGCGGACGACATGCGGGAGAAGAATGGCAAGCGCGAGGCCGTGCGCGAAGTTGTATCGGGCTGTCAGAGGATTCGCGCAGGCGTGGGCGGCTCCGAGCATGGACTGCTCGATGGCGATGCCCGCGAAGTGCGACCCGAGCTGCATCGCTGCCCGCGCATCGGCATCCGAAGGATGCAGCAACACGCGTTCGAAGGCGTCGGCGAGCAGGTGCCAGGCGCGATGGGAGAACGTGTCGGACAGCGGCGTCCGCCGCACCGTCACCGCTGTTTCCACCGCGTGCGCGATGGCATCAAAGCCGGCCATCGCGGTGACGTGCCGCGGCGCCGTGAACGTCAACTCCGGATCGAGAATTGCGACACGCATAGCCGCTGAAAGGTCGCCGCAGGCCATCTTCATGTGCGTCGTCGCGTCGGAAATCACCGCGTAGCTCTGTGCCTCGCTTCCCGTGCCTGCGGTCGTGGGGATGCCGATCATCGGGAGCAGCGGCGTCCCCGCTTTGCCGTACCCGCGGTAATCGCCGATGCTGCCGCCGTTGGTGAGCACAAAATTGATGCCTTTCGCGCAGTCGAGGGAGCTTCCGCCGCCCAGTCCCACGATCGAATCGACGGCGAGCGGCTTGGCGAAACGGACGCCCGCGTCGATCATCGCGCTGTCGGGGTTCTCGCCAAAGTCGTGATACGGCGTGACGGCGATTCCAGCGTCTTCGAGGCGGCGCGTGGCTTCCGCGACGTGGCCGGCCTTGACCACGCCCGGGTCCGCGACGAGTAGCGTGCGCTGAAAACTGTGCGCTCGCGCGAGCGGCCCGAGGCGTCCGAGGCTGCCTGGCCCGAACACGACCCGCGTCCGCGGTTGAAAATCAAAAGGCACCATCTGCAGTAAACTTTACCACCCAAAAAATATGGCCCTGCGCGGCCTGGAAGACCCCGTCCTCCGATGCTCGAGCGTTCCGTCATGCACACATCGAACCGTCTGACGCCCGTCCAATGGCTCATCTGCGTGATTGCCGCAATCGGCTTCGCGTTCGACACCTACGAGCTGCTGATGTTTCCGCTCATCAACCGCCCGGCTCTGACGCAGCTCGGTGGCCTGGAGTTCGGGAGTCCCGAGTACCGGAGATGGTTGGGGTTGCTGTTCTATGTGCCCGCTGTCTGCGGCGGGATCTTCGGCCTGCTTGGCGGATACCTGACCGATCGCCTGGGCCGGCGCCGGGTGCTGACGTGGAGCATCCTCATTTACGCGCTGTCCGCGTTTACGGCGGGGTTTACAACCAGCCTGCCCTGGCTGCTCGTGCTTCGTTGCACGACGTTTATCGGCGTCTGCGTCGAATTCGTCGCGGCGACGGCCTGGCTTGCAGAGCTCTTCCACGATGCCACGCAGCGCGAAGCCGTGCTCGGATGGACGCAGGCGTTCGGATCGATCGGCGGCCTCCTCGTCACGGGGATGTACTCGCTGGTCGTGAGCCACGCTGGTTCGCTCCCCGCCATTCACGGCGGGCACGAGCCATGGCGCTACACGCTCATGTCCGGCGTTATCCCGGCGATTCCGTTGATAATCGTCCGGCCGTTCCTGCCGGAGTCTCCCATCTGGCGCGAAAAGAAATTGGCCGGCACGCTGAGGCGTCCGAACATTGCGGATCTGTTTGCGCCGCAATTCCGCCGCACGACGATCGTCACCACGATCATGTTTGCCTGCAGCTTCGGCGCAGCGTTCGGCGCCATTCAGCAGATGCCGCAGCAGATCGCGCCGGGTCTCTCCGACGTCCGCACGCTCCCGCCGGCGGCGCGGCAGCAGGCAGTGGCAGCGGTACAGTCCTTCCAGGAATTCGGCGGTCTTGTCGGCCGCATTCTTCTCGCGTTTCTCGCCGTGCGGATCATGAGCCGGCGCTCGCTCCTGTGGGTGTTTCAGGTGCCCGGACTGTTGATCCTGCCGGTGGTGTTCCTGGTCGCGCCGCATGAGCCGCTCGTATGGGCGAAGTGGGGTATTTTCGCCGCGGGGCTCTGTACCGTGGCGCAGTTCAGCTTCTGGGGCAACTACATGCCGAAAGTATTTCCGACGTACTTGCGCGGAACCGGCGAAAGCTTTGCGGCAAACGTCGGGGGACGCATGGTCGGCACATCGGCGGCACTCGTGACGACAACGCTGGCGGGGAGCATGCCGGGATCGTCGCCGAGCCAGCAGATGGCGTACGCCGCAGCGGCGGTTGGCCTGCTGGTCTACGCGGTCGGATTCACCGCAAGCTTCTGGCTTCCCGAACCGGGGCGCGAAGGCATGCTGGAGTGAGTCAATCCCTAATCCCTAATCAAACCCGAATCCCGAATCCCGAGTTGCGGATCGATGAATCCGCGCTCTCGATTCAGGGATTCAAGGTTTTTGGGGATTAAGAATACGCCAGGCCCGGATGCACCGCTCTAAGGATCAACCCGAACAGCGGACCGACGATGAGAGGAAAGATGCGCCAGGCGATGAGGAGGCCCACCAGTTGGAACATGGGGGTATGACTGAGCTCGCGCATCCTCAGCGTGGCGCTCTCCGGGATGAACAGACCGATCACAGATGCACCATCGAGCGGCGGGAGCGGAATCAGATTGAAGGCGCAAAGGAGCACGTTCAGCGTCAGAAAGATGGAAAGAATCTCCCCCGCGAAGCTCCGGCCGCTGTCGGGGGCGGCGACGAGATGTTCGAAACTGACGCTGTCGGGCGGCACGAACCATCCCGACCCGAGACCGAGCCTGATCAGGACGAACGCGACGAACGCGATCGACAGGTTCCCGGCCGGCCCGGCCGCCGCCATCAGCGCCGCGCGCTTGGGGTAGCGCGCGGCCCATCTCGTGTCGTACGGGGTGCTGGCCCAGCCAATCGCCCATCCTTGCGTGAGCGCCGTGAGCAGCGGCACGACGAGCATGCCGATGGGCTCGCGCCGGATGTGGGGAATCGGGGAGAGCGAGACCTGTCCGCCGTGATAGGCGGTCGGATCACCGCCTCGCAGCGCCACGAGCGCGTGCATGGCTTCGTGGACGGTGGTGGAGAAGAGGAAGGCCAGGAACCACAGGAACCCGGTCGCCATCGTGTTTTGATCCATCACCGACGTTGTAACATCGCGGCGGCGTGCAAGCAACGCACAACACGGAGGCCTTCTGTGAGACGGCTGGTGATCCTCGCGCTTGGACCCTTGATGTGCGGACTTGTGTCATCGGTTGCGAGCGCGCAGGCCGCTCCCGACTGGCAGGCCGTCGAGGCTGAAGCCATCCGGACGATTCAAGCCTACGTCCGGATCAATACGTCGAATCCGCCAGGCGACGTGACGAAGGCCGCCGATTTTCTGACCGGCCTTCTTCAGCGCGAAGGCATTCCGGTGACGCGATACGAGACCGGCTCCGGCCGCGCGATCGTCCTGGCCCGGTTGAAAGGCGCCGGCACGGCGAAGCCGCTCCTCCTCCTGCACCACATGGACGTCGTTCCCACCGATCCGGCCAGATGGCAGCACGATCCGTTCGGCGCCGAGATCGCCGACGGGAAGATTTGGGGCCGCGGCACAATGGACATGAAGGGCCTCGGCGTGGTGCAGTTGATGGCGTTCGTGTCCCTCAAGAGACAGAACGTGCCGCTCTCGCGCGACGTCATCCTGATGGCCGTGCCGGACGAAGAGACGGGCGGCAAGCTGGGCGCCGTTTGGATGCGCACGAACCATTACGCGGACATCGATCCGGAGTTCATCCTGGACGAGGGAGGCTTCGGCAGCCGTGACTTGTTCGCGCCCGGCAAGCTCGTCTTTGGCATTTCCGTCGCGGAGAAAAAGATCCTGTGGTTGAAGCTGCGCGCCGAAGGCGTGGCCGGCCACGGCTCGCAGCCGCACGATCAGAATCCCAACGATCGGCTGATCCGCGCGCTCGGCCGCGTGCTGGGGGAGCCGCTGCCGACGTCATCCTTCACGGTGCTCGAGACGATGAAGGCGCGCGTCGGCACGCTGGCCGCCAACAAGTTCAACAACGCGATCCAGCACTCGACGATCTCGATCACGAGCCTTCGATCCGGCGTCGGCGATCCGCCGAAGGTGAATGTCATCCCGTCGGTGGCCGAGGCGACGCTCGATTGTCGCGTGCTGCCGGGCACGACGAAAGATCAGTGGATGGCCGAAATTCGCCGGCGGCTGGGCGATCCCGACATCAAGATCGACATTGAGTATGAAGGCGACGACCCGGTCGTCACGACACAGGATTCAACGTTTTATCGCGCCCTCGAATCTGCGGTGAAACGCCGGCACCCCGATGCCGTCGTGACGCCGATGGTCGTGCCCTACGGCACCGACTCCAACGGCTTCCGTCCACGCGGCGTCAAGAGCTACGGCTTCACGCCCGTCATCGTCCCCGCCGCCGGCGTGATGTCGATGCACGGCGACGCCGAGTTCCTGCCGGTCGATGCCGTGGGGCCCGCAATTCAGATCCTGTTCGAGGCGTTGAAGGAGACCGTGTCAAAGTAACGCGGCCCGGTCACGACAGCGCGGCGATTCCAACCGGTGCGAGGCTGCGCATGATTCTTCTCACTTCTTCGACTTGGCCGTGCGTGCTTTCCGGGCCGCTCTGCCCGACGCGATGCTGGCCTGATCCTTCTTGGTGAGCTTGGCGAATACCAGGTCGTACGATTCGCGAAGGCGCGACCGCGAACACCCTTCCGCCCACCTTGAAGACCAGGTCGGCGCCCCACTGGATCTGTTCCGTGGCGCCAGGGTAGGAGAGGCAGTGCTTCCGGAGCTTTTCGAGGGTCATAGGGCCACGCTTCCGAAGGACCGGGCCACAGTATAAAGTTTAAGGACGTCTGTTGTTCATCCGCGACGCCACGGCGCGACCTGGCGCAGGGCGAGGGATACGAGAGAGGGAAAGACAATGCAGGAGTTAACGGCGGAACAGGCGGTCCTGTTGTTGAACAGCTACCTTGGTGCGCTCAAGAACGAGAGCCGAATCACGAAGAACATTCTGGCTGCGGTACGCACGGAAAAGGCGGAGTACCGTCCGGATCCCGCGTCGAAAAGCGCGATGGAACTGGTAAGGCACATTGCGAATGCTGACAACCGTTTCGTGGAGGCGGTAACCACCGGAGTGTTCAATCCCTTGCCCGGGATTCCGGACACCGTAAAGACGCCGGCAGAAATCGCGGCATGGTACGAAGAACAGCACGCGAAGAACTTTGCGGCGCTCACTCAGGCGACTCCGGAACAGCTGCTGAAGATGGTGGATTTTCGCGGGATGATGCAGCGGCCGGCGGTCACGTTCCTCATGATGGGGATGCACCACACGATTCATCACCGGGGACAGCTATCGTCGTACTTGCGGTGCATGGGAGCGAAGGTGCCCGCCATTTACGGGGAGAGTTATGACAGCGCCCGGGCAAAAAAGACAGCCGCCGTGTAAAAGGGCGGAACCTTTGGGGGCTCAGCCGCCCAGGCAGAACAGCTTGCCGTCCTGCGAACCGATGACGAGACGACCTTCGGCGATGGCGGGGGATGCGGAGAGCGGTCCCCCTGCTTCGAACTGCTGCACGACTTTCCCGCTCGCGGCGTCGAACACGTAGAGTTTGCCGTCGTTCGACCCGACATAGACGCGGCCGGACGCTACCGCGGGCGAGGAGTCGATACGCGCACCGGTCGGGAAGGACCATGCTTCCTTGCCGGTAACGGCATTGAGCGCGTGCATCAACTTGTCTCGGCCGCCCACGAATACGCGTCCGCCTGACAGCGCCGCTGAAGAGTAAAACGGAAAATTGCGCTGCGGATGCCGATACCGCCACACGATTCTGTGCGTCTTCAAATCAACCGCCAGTATTTCATTCTCGTACGTCCCGTAGTACGCCCGGCCATTCCCGATTGCAGGCGACGCCCCGGTGTACGCGCCGGATGAGAGCGAGAAGAGTTGCCGGCCGTCGCTGACGCGAATCGCTCTGAGGATCTCGTCGCACCCGGTGATATAGGCCACGCCGTCCGCGACAGATGGAGTCGCATGCACGTATCCTTCGGTCTTCACCTTCCACGCGAGCGTCCCGGTCCGGGCGGTCAATGCATACAGGTTGGAATCGTAGGAGCCAACCAGCACCTTGTCTCCCGCCACCACGGGCGATGACTTCACCTCGCCGTCGGTCTTGAACGTCCACACGGCCTTGCCGGTCGCGACATCCACCGCGTGGACGACCCCCGACAGGTCGCCGATGAACACAAGCCCTCCAGCCACGGCGGGCGACGACTCGCCGATGCCGTCCGGCGAGGCCTTGTACTTCCACTTGACGCGGCCATCCGCAAGGTTGACCGCGTGCAGGTCGCCGTTCTGCGATCCGACATAGACGACACCGTCGGCGATTGCGGCAGACGATTCGATCGCGTCGCCGGCCTCGTACGTCCAGAGGAGCCTGAGCGACGGCGGCAGGGTGGCGTCAGTCGTCCCGTGAAGCGGAGCCGATCCGCGGAATTGCGGCCACGCAGCCGGCGGAGCCTGCGCCGAGATACGGATGGCGGCGAGAAGCGTGGCCAGGAAGAACGCAATCACGGGATTATTTCGAGTCGGATGCGCCCTCCGCGAGCGCGACGACCTGATTGCGGTTCACGATGAACAGCGTTCCATGCGCGGGAACAGGAGTGGAGTAGACCGAGCTCCCCATGTTGTTTTCGCTGATCACCTTCAGCGTCCTGTCCGCGTTGAGGATCGTGACGTCGCCGTCCTCGTCGCCGAGGTAGACCTTGCCGTCAATCACCATCGGCGAGCCCCAGATCGCGGCAAACATGTCGTGCGTCCAGAACGGCTTGCCGGTCTTGACGTCGAGCGCGTGCAGAAATCCGCTGAAGTCCGAGTAGAAGAGGATGCCGTTGTACACCGCTCCGGTCGAGATCGATCGGCGGATCTTGTCGTAATGCCAGAGGCGTCCGGTCTCGGTGATGTCGCCCCGCTTTGTCGGATCGATCGCGTACAAGTGGCCGACGCCTTCACCGTGCTCGGGGTCCTGCCCGTTTGCGATGTAGACAACGTTCTCGTAGAAGACCGGGGTGCTGATCACTTCGTTGCGGGTTTTCGGCCAGACCGAATCCTTTGGATTGAGATCGAATTCCCACAGCTTCTTGCCGGTCAGCGCCTCGTATCCCCTGATCCAGCCATCGCCCTGTCCGGTGGCGACCTGCACCGTATCGCCGACCTTTCCGACCGACGGGGAGGACCACTGCCCGTGCAGGATGCGCTCGCCGACTGAGTTGTCTTCCCACACGAGCTTGCCCGTCTTCTTGTTCACGGCGATGATGGCCGGCGCCTTTGGCGACGGAATGTTGACGTGGCTCTCGTCCTGACCGTTCGAGGTGTTCACGAAGATCAGATCGCCGTAGATGACGGGCGACGCATTCGCCATGTTGTGCTGCATCACGCCGAGCTCGTCCATCATGTCGTAGCGCCAGATGACGTCGACGTCGGTCTCTTTCGTGTTCTTCTCGTCCTTGACGAGGCCGTCGTTCGTGCCGTCGCGAAAGCCGTCGGCGTCGACCGCCATCAGCTCGCCGCGATTCGACATGTAATACACGACGCCGTCCTCGACGAGCGGAGACGAACAGATGCCTTGATAAGGCCAGTCGTTGGCTCGGCCGGCGGCGAGCTTGTCGTGCACGGCCTGCCACATGAACTGGCCGTCCGACTCGCGGAACGCCATGAGCACGCCCTTGTCTCCTTTGACGCTCGGATCGCGCGGCCCTTCGTTGTTCGTCCCGACAAACACCATGCCGTTCGCCACGACCGGATTCCCATACGCCTGCGAGCCGAGCTCGGCGATCCACTTCACGTTCTTCTTTGTCTTCAGGTCCCAGGTTGTCGGCAGTCCCTTCATGCTCGAGACCATGTTGCGATCGGGCGTCCCGCCCCACATCGGCCAGTCGCCGGACCCGGGATCGGAAAATGCGACGAGACACAATCCAGCGAGCGCGATGCCCGCCGTGGTGGCAATGATCTTTTTCATGACGTGGTATTTTCTTCGCACGCGCGAACCGCGAACCGCGGTTCTATTTATTCCTATACACTTTAATATTGTCGTAGTAGATCTCTGACCCGCCTCCCGCCGCGGAGGGAGCATCCGCATAGAGTCCTGGCGCGCCCTTCGTGCTGCCGGTCGGATCGATGCGCTCGATGGACCACGCCGCGGGCTCGGCCTCGCCTTTCGCCCACACTTTCCCGCGGGCGCGCACCTTGCCGCTTCCCATCGACTGCACTTCGAGCTTCATCGTGTACCAAGTGTCAGCTTTCCAGGGAAAATCGACTTTCACCGTCCGCTGCGTTTCCGGCTGCCACGGCTGGAGCTCGATGCGCTCGTGGCTGCCCGACAGCATCATCTCGTAACGCTGCGCCACGATACCGACGTCGCCGCGCTGCCGGCGCTTCTCCATCGCGCGGACGTCCGCCTCGATCGTGTAGTCGCGGTAATCGGGGCCGCTGAAGAACACGCGGCAGCGCTTCGCGAACGCGAACGGGTTCTCCGCGAGCTTGACGAGAACTTTGCTGCCGTCGAAATCCCGCACCGCGAACTTGCCGGTGGCGTTGGCCCATTGCACAGGCGGCACGGCCGCGCCCCCTTCGAAATCGAAGGTCCAGGGCAGGTCCGGGATCACCCGGATCCGCGCGGCGCCGCTGAGCGTACCTGCGGTGGCCTTGACGATGCCGGCCTGCGCGCCGGCTGAGGCGTCCGCCGTGAAGGTGCCGTTCTCGATCGTGCCTTTCAAATTGTCCAGCGTCCACGTCGCCTGCGGCGGCTGCTTCAGCTCGTGTCCATGCTCGTCGAACGCGTGCGCCGCGAGCTTCACCGCTTCGCCGGGCTTGAGAATCAACTCCGTCGGCATCACAAGCATCGACGTTGCCGGTCCATCGGCCACTCGCGCCCCATCGATGAATTCGCCACCGCCGCGCCGGGTATCCGTCGTCAACCCAATCGCGAACATCTTCTCCATTGTGACCAGGTAAATGCGGCCTCGCGCGACCGCTGGCGACGCGATGATCGGCTGGGGATTGCCGTCGACCCCCGCGGGCATCTCGTCTTCATCGAGCACGTCGACGCCATCCGCGCGCGGCTTAAGGATGAAGAACTTGCCGTTCTCGGTCCCGACATAGAGCTTCCCATCCGCGAGCACTGGCGACGACTTCTGAATCGTGCCGAGATTCTTGCGCCAGAGCTGCTTGCCGTCCTTGACGTCGAACGCGAACAGCACCCCGCCGTTGTCGGCGATGTAGATCCGCTGGCCGTCCGAGACGGGCGAGCCGTAGCCCGCCTGCACGTCGCGCACGATCCACCGCGCGTCCTTGTCTGTGAGCGTGCCCTTCGAGGCCGCCGGCACGGCTGCGAGCATGCCCATCTCGTTCACGTCCATGTTCTCTTCGCTGTGCGTGACGATGACGTCGGGTCCGACCATCAACGCGGAGGTATTCAGGCCGCGCTTGCTGACGTTCCAGTGCCATACAGGTTCGCCGGTCGCAATCTTGATCGCGTGCATGGCGCCGTCGCTGCCCCCGGAAAAGAACAGGCGCGTGCCGTTGACGTCCGCGACGTACGGGTTCGCGTAAATCGTATCGGTCGGGCGTCCTTCCGGCGCGCTGACCCAGCGAATCTGGCCGCTGGACTTGTCGAACGAGATAAACCGGTGCGCCCCGCCGGCAAACTGCCCCCAGCTGAACGTCAGCCCGCTCGCGATCAATTGATCCCCGTCCACGATCGGCGTCGACATCCGGCCGCCATGCGTCGTCCACATTCCGAATTCTTCGGCGAGCGATCGTTCCCAGAGGAGCTTGCCGTCTTTCGATAGCGACATGACCAGCCCGCCGCCGCTGATCGCGAAAACGTTCGCCGTAGCGGGATCGACGACGGGCGAGGACCAGGCGAGCCGGTGCGGCGGGACGTCGCTCGCGAACATGTTGTACCGATGCTCCCACAGCAGCTTGCCGGTATCAGCGTTGAAGCACATGATGCGCTCCTGCTCGGCCGCGCCCGAGCCGGAGGTGTTCTGCAGGTACAAATGATCGTCGAAGACGACGGGGCCCGATCGTCCGCCGTAAGGCGCCTGCCAGGCGACGTTCTCGCCGGCGGTGGACCACTTCGACGGCAGACCTGTGTCGGGAGACACGCCGGTTCGCGCCGGGCCGCGCCAGTCCGGCCAGTCCGAGCCGCGAATGACGGCCGACGCGGGCAGGGCCAGCGCGACAGTGATCCAGACCGGGAGATAACGGGAAAGATGCGCTCTCATAGATAACCTACAGGATAGGCTGTCCAGTTGCCAGTTGCCAGTTGCCAGTTCCTAGTTCCCAGTTCCCAGTTGCCAGTTCCCAGTTCAATCAGTTTCGTTCGTCCAAAAACTGTTCGGCACACTGGAAACAGGCAACCGGCAACTGGAGACCGGCGAATGGTAACCGGCAGCTGGACACTGGCCACTGACGGCCAACTGGCA
>JBBQEJ010000021.1:0-49572 GCA_038320555.1 Vicinamibacterales bacterium
GGCTTCGAGGCGTTCACGTTCGCGCCTGGCCTTGGCTTCGGCCTCGACGCGCTCGCGCTCGCGTTTGGTGGCCGCTTCGGCGTCGAGTCGGGCGCGCTCGCGCTTGGCCTTGGCTTCGGCCTCGAGACGTTCGCGCTCGCGTTTGGCCGCGGCCTCCGCCTCGACGCGCTCGCGTTCGCGTTTGGCCGCCGCTTCGGCTTCGAGTCGGGCCCGTTCCCGTTTGGCCTTGGTTTCGGCCTCGACGCGCTCGCGCTCGCGTTTGGCCGCGGCCTCAGCCTCGAGCCGATCCCGTTCGCGTTTGGCTGCGGCTTCGGCTTCGAGGCGTTCACGTTCGCGCCTGGCCTTGGCCTCAACCTCGAGACGCTCCTGTTCGCGTTTGGCGACAGCTTCGGCTTCGACGCGTTCCCGTTCGCGTTTCGCAGCCGCCTCGGCTTCGAGCCGTGTCCGTTCGTGCTCGGCCTGTTCTCGCGCGTGTCTGGATTCCTCCGCTCGACGCTCTTCTTCCTCTTGGGCGACGACGGCGAGCGGTGCCGTGGTGACCAAAGGCTCCCGGACCACCGGCGGCTCTCGCACGGCCTGCGGTTCCCGGGCCACCTGCGGTTCCCCCTCCACCTTCGGCTCGGTTGCTTTTTCCTTGCGCCTGGCGGTGGGCTCGGTGCGCCTCCACTCGAACGGTGAGGACCAGGCGGAGTCGGCGTCCGCCTCGGGCGTCTGCTCATGGGCGGATTCGGTCGCAGCCGGAGCTTGCCTTGCGGCAGCCGCAGCCTGTGCTGATGGCGCCGAGGTGATGACCTTCATCTCCGCGGCGCGGGCGATGAACGAGCTGACTTCGTCAGCGAATGCCGCCGGATCGCACCCGGGAATCGGCTCAGCAACTTTCTTCCGCCGCAGTTTTCGCAGCAGGCCGCCCTGTGGCGCCGCGTCTCCGTCCTCCGACGACGAGGCGAGCTGCGGGATTGTGTGCGTCTGCACGTGTTCCGCGCCGTCACGGGCGCGCAGGTGCGAGATGATTTCCGCTTCGTCGCGCGGCGACAGCAGCGCCCCCAGCAGGATAACGTCCGGCACCCGTGCGCTGACCGCCGACACGGCGGCATCCCGCGAATCGACCACGATCAGCTCAGCGTGAACGCGATCGCGAATCACCCGCTTCAGAATCATCGCCTGCCGAAGGTCAGGCTCGAGCGCAAGAATGAACGGAACGTGTTTTGTCAAAGCTGCAGGCTTTCGGCTTAGGCGCTAATCGGCTCTTGGGCTCAGGGTGCAGAAAAGCCGGCTACGTTCTCAGCATGAAGGCCACGAGCACGGCGCCGGCGGCCGCGAAGACGAGTAACGGGGCGTTTTCGATGGATTGATATCGCACCGCGGACATCAATGCGCCTCCCAGATCCCCGGCGCGATCGCCCCACGGCGAGAGGCTGTGGTCACCGGACACGAGAGCACTGAACCGATCGCGCACACGATCGTCGACAGAGACGAGCATCAGCAACACTGCGCCAAAGACCGCCGCCGAGACGACTCCCTGCCGGATTCCCAACTTCATCGACATCGGCGTTGTTCCTCTTACATGTAACCAGTGGTCCGGGTCCAGGCGCCTTTCGTGCGTTCGTCCTTTGTCGCAATTGGTGTGCCGCCTGGCGGTAACTCGCGAAACTGCTGGAAATCAGGGAAAAGTACGAGGATACGCGCCCACGCGCGATCTTCTTCTTATGCGAAGCCTGGATCGTGACTCACGGAATTGACGGCACAGCTTACGAAAGTGACGAGCGCCGCTGTGTGCGGCGCGACCGCGCAAGCCGCGCTGGGGGGGCTGTTGAACATGGCCCAATGGCAGCCGCATGAACGACTTGCGGGGTGAAACGCGGGTGCCGCATAAGCCGTGGCACAGCCGTTGCGATTAGCTCACCCGTGGCGCGGCAAATCGCCGCGCATTTACCAAGCACGCGGCCGCGCCGCAACATCGCACCACCACAAGGCGGTGCACATCCGGGAGGACTCAAAATGTCTCAGCTTGTAACCTTCGTGAAGTCGTTCGCGCGCAATGAAGAGGGCCAGGACCTGCTCGAGTACGCGTTGCTCGTCGCGTTGATCGCGCTCATCGCGATCGGTGCGGTGGGTGCAGCGGGCGGAGCGGTGAACAGCATCTTCACTGCGATCGCCGGTGCGCTCAGCACGGCCGCGTAGCAGACGACGAAGAGCCGGGGCGTCCATCGGGGGACGCCCCGGACCTTCATGCATCTTTCGAGGAGAAGAACCGATGCAATCGCCAGCCACAGTGATGACGTTGAGGCAGCTCGCCGGCACCAGGTTCCGGCGCTCGGAGGACGGCCAGGACCTCCTCGAGTACGGACTGCTGATGGCGCTGGTCGCCATCTTCGCGTTGGGCGCTGTCGCGACCCTGGGCAACACGATTAGCACTGTCTTCTGGTCCGCGATTGCCAGCAATTTCTAGTGTCGCGTTCGCCGCGCTGGCCTCGGGCGCGCTGGTCGCAACGGTCGTCGATATCCGGGTCCGGCGGATTCCAAACGTCCTGACCGCAACCATGGCGGGCGTCGGCATCGGCCTCGCCGCTTCGGGAGCCAGCGGCGTATCGCTTGGCGCCTCGATCGCCGGGTTCATTCTCGGGCTCGCGTTGATGATGCCGGGCTACGGTCTCGGCGCCACCGGAGCGGGGGACGTGAAATTCATGGGAGCCGTCGGCTCCATCGTCGGTCCGGCACTGGTGGTGAGCGCGTTTCTCTTTACGGCGATCGCGGGCGGTGTGCTCGCCATCGCCGTCGCCATCAGGCGGCAACGACTGGTCGCGACGATTGCCGGAACCGGCCGGCTGATTTCGGCACCCGGGGACGCGAAGAAGGAAATCCTGTCGAAGAGCGGGTCGAGCCGTTTCGCATACGGACCGGCCATTGCGATTGGCAGCGTGCTCGCGGCGCTGATCGGATGAGAACGGCGATATCAGGGACAAGTGAGCGGACCATGCTAAAGAGACTTCGCAACCAACGCGGCGCCGCTTTGATTGAGACCGCGATCACGATTCCGCTGGTGCTGCTCGTGTCGGTCTCCATCTTCGAGTTCGGCCGGGCGTACCAGACCTGGCAAGTGCTGACCAACGCCGCGCGCGAAGGTGCGCGCATCGCCGTGCTGCCCGACTACACCGATGCTCAGGTCACCAGCACCGTGAGGACGTACCTGACCAGCGGCCGGCTGTCGAATCCCAATGCCGCGTCGATCATCGTCGTGCGCAATGTACCGTTCGGGACAACCACCGCGTCGCGCATCACCGTGAACTACCCGTTCAATTTCATCGTCCTCAACCCGGTCGCCCGGCTCGTTCGGAGCGGATCGACCGTGGGGACTCCGCTCACGATGCAGTCGTCCGCGCTGATGCGGAATGAATAACAGGTGAATCATGCGTAGCCGAATCTTTGCCGTTCTTGCCATTGCCGTTCTCGCCGGAGGCGGGCTCGCGTATGGCACATACAACTTCCTGCAGAACCAGCCGGCCAAGCCGGGGACGGCGGCGACCCAGTCGGTCGTCGTGGCCGCGGCCGACTTGCAACTGGGGGCCGAGATCAAGATGGACGACCTGACGGTCGCCCAGTTTCCGGCCGGCAAGACGCCCGAGGGCACGTTCTCGAAGCGCGAAGAGGTCGTCGGGCGCGGCGCGATCATGCCGATGGTCAAGAACGAGCCGATTCTCAAAGCCAAGCTGGCGTCGAAGGAAGCAGGGTCCGGACTGCCTCCCGTGATTCCCGAGGGCATGCGCGCCGTTTCCGTGCGCGTCAATGAAGTGGTCGGCGTGGCCGGCTACGTGCTGCCGGGCAATCGCGTCGACGTGGTTGCGACGGCGAGCCCGACCGACGCGCACGCTGACACCACGTCGAAAGTCGTGCTGTCGAATGTGCAGGTGCTGACCGCGGGCACGCGCATGGAGCAGAACGGCGATCAGTCGAAGCCGGTGCAGGTGACGGTCGTCACGCTGCTCGTCTTTCCGGAACAGGCCGAACGGCTGGCGCTCGCAAGCACCGAAGGCAAGATTCAGCTTGCGCTCCGCAATCCGCTCGACCAGGGAGCGCCGGTCACGCCCGGCATCAAGACGTCGGGTCTCATGGGCATCGTCGGCGCACCGGCGCGGCAGACGGCATCCGCAGGCACGTCGCGGCCGCGCGCGGCACAGCCCGTCACGCAGACCGTTCCGGCGCCGGCAGCGCTGCCGACGGTTGAAATCATCCGCGGCGACAAGCGCGCGACGGAAGTAATTCGGTAGTTACGAGTTCCCAGTTTCCAATTTCCTGAGCTTCCCATCGAGGCAAGCGGGAAGACACGACTGGCAACTGGTAACTGGCAACTGGTAACTGGCAACTGTTTTCGGAGGACATCCCAATGCGGGCAGCAAAGTTCAAGTCGGCATTCGCCGCCTTTATTATCGTGATTCTCGTGGCGGCGCCGCAGGCGCAGCAGATGGCGGCACAACCTCAGACGCCGGCTTTCGGCGCATCGGCGACGAGCAGCTCGCCGCGCGAGCCCGTTGAGCGTCCAACCGATATCGACCTGCTGGTCGGCCGGTCGACCGTGCTCAACGTCGGGTCGTCGATTGCGCGCGTGTCGCTGACGGTCCCCGACGTCGCCGATGCGATGGTCACCGGGCCAGGGCAGCTCCTGATTCACGGCAAGCAGCCCGGCACCATTTCCCTGTTCGTGTGGGACCGCGGCGGGACGATCAAGACCTACGAGGTCAACGTCCGGCGCGACCTCACCATTCTCGTGGAGCAGATGAAGCAGCTGTTCCCCGGCGAGGGGATCACTGTCGCGGGAAGCGGCAGGGACGTCGTCATCTCCGGCACCGTGTCGAGCAAGTACGTCATCGACAAGGCCGAGGACGTCGCCGCGGGCTTCGTTGAAAAGAAGGAAAACGTCGTCAACCTGCTGAAGCAGCAGGAAGGTGTGGCATCCAACCAGGTGATGCTGCGCGTCCGCTTTGCAGAGGTGAGCCGCAGCGCGCTTCAGGAGCTCGGCGCCTCGATCGTCCTGGACCAGTTCAAAAGCGACTGGTCGGCGCGGACGACCACGGAACAGTTCGCCTCACCAAATTTCGATGACAGCAAGCCGGGCCGCATGACGTTCAGCGACTATCTGAACATCTTCCTGTTCAACTCCAAGCACGGGGTCGGCGGAGTCATCAAAGCGCTGACCACCAAGGGACTCTTCCAGAGCCTTGCCGAACCGAATCTGATCACCGTCAACGGCAAGGAAGCGAGCTTCCTCGCCGGCGGCGAGTATCCGTATCCCGTAGCGCAAGCGGGTCAGGGCGGCACGTCGGTCTCGATCCAGTTCAAGGAGTACGGTATCCGCCTGCACTTCACCCCGACCATTCTTGGCGGCGATCTGATCAATTTGAAAGTAAAGCCTGAGGTGAGCTCCCTCGACTTCAACAATGCGATCGTGATCGACGGGTTCAGGCTCCCGGCGCTCTCGACGCGCCGCGCCGACACCGAAGTCGAACTGCAGGACGGCCAGACGTTCGCGATCGCCGGTCTGATGAACAACACCCTGAACAGCTCAATACAGAAAATTCCTGGCATCGGCGACATTCCGGTACTTGGGCTGCTCTTCAAGAGCCGGGCGTATCAGAAAAACGAGACTGAGCTGGTCGTCATGATCACGCCGACGATCATCCGCCGCGGATCCACTGGCGTCTCGCAGGCGTTGCCGTCACTGGTCGAGCCGTATCTGTCCGCGCCGGGCAAGAGCGTGCCGCCGCCCGCGCCCTACGTCGGCTCTCCGCGGTATCCGGCGAATCAGCCCGCGCCGCGCAGCGGCAACCAGCCCGCGCCCGCGCCGTCCGAGACCAGGCCCGCGCCGGTTGCGCGGCCCATCCAGGGTGCTGCCAAGCTGCCGGCCGTGCCGGCACTGGCGCCGGCGTCGCAGCCCATTGAGGCCGCGCCCACACCGGCGGCCATGCCGAAAGCACCGACGAAGTCCGAATTGAAGGCGCTCGAGAAACAGCGCGACGAGGAGAAAAGAGCCGCGGACGCAGCTGCGAAGCAGAAAGCCGTCGACGACAGGCGCAAGGCCGAAGACGGCAGTGTCGCACAGAAGAAGGCTGAAGTAGACGGCCGCGCCGCCGCGAAGCTCGAAAAGGAACGCGCGATCCGCGAAGCAGAAGTGGCAAAAAAGAACGCCGAGAGCGCGCGCAAGAAGGCCGAAGAAGACCAGAAGCACGACCGCGCGCTCGCCGAAGCGGCCGCACGTCTCAAGCAGGCCCAGGCGGCCTATCAGGCTGAGATGGAGAAGGCAAAGGGGATAAAAAAGTGACGAAGGTGACTTGGGGCGGCGGATAACCGCGGCGTCAATGAGACCGGAGAGCACCATGAAGAGAATCGAACGGATCCGACAGGACGAGTCGGGCATGACCTACGTGTTCATCGGCCTCAGCATGATGGCGTTCATCAGCGCGAGCATGCTGGCGATTGATGTCGGCATGCTGATGACCGCCCGCAGCCAGGCCCAGAATTCCGCAGACGCAGGCGCGCTGGCTGGCGCGACGGCGCTGCTCTACGACGATTTCAACGACCGCTCGGCGGGGGGCCCCGCCGTGACGAGCGCCATCAGGGCTGCGACCGCCAACAACGTGATGGGCGCCAACGTGTCCGTCACCGCGGCGGACGTGCAGTTCCTCAGTAACCCGACGACGGGGCAGCTCGATCGGGTCCGCGTGAGCGTGCGGCGCACGGCATCCCGCGGCAACGCGGTCACCACGCTCATCGCCAGGTACTTCGGCATGGGGACCGCCGACATCGGCGCGACCGCGACCGCGGAGGCCGCTCCGGCAAACGCGATGAGCTGCGTGAAGCCGTTCACGATTCCCGACAGGTGGACGGAAAAGCAGACGCCGCCGTACGACGCCACCGATACCTACGACGCCTACGACAACAAGGGCAAGCCGCTGGCGAATCCGGACATCTACGTACCGGCGTACAAGGCCGACGGCTCGCCGAACCCGAACTACACGGGCTACAACAACGAGGCCGATCGCGGCATGCAGCTCATGATCCGCGCCGGCACGGGGAACAACATCACCCCCAGCTTCTACTTCTCGCTGGCGATGACCGACGACAGCGGCGGCAGCGACTACCGCTGGAACATCGCGAACTGCAATACCCACAAGTATCACTGGGGCGATCTCCTGGTCCAGGAGCCCGGCAACATGATGGGGCCGACAACGCAGGGCATCCAGGCTCTCATCGCGCAGGACCCGAACGCCTCGTGGGACGTCCCCTCGAAGAAGGTGATCAACAGCGCGTACGGGAACCACAGCCCGCGCATCTTTCCGATCCCGCTCTACGATCCGATCTACTACGACTCTGGCAAGCGCAACGGCCGTAACGCGGATCTGAAGACCGCGAACTGGATCGGTTTCTTCGTCGATCAGGTCAGTGGCAACAACATATTCGGCCGCATCATCCCGCTGGCGGGCGTTTATGACAAGAACGGTCCCGCGCCCAATGGCGCGCTTCCGAAGGCGATTCGGCTGATTCAGTAACACTCATGGCACAACTCGCGGCATCCATCGTTAGTCACGACGACGAATTCAAGCGGCAGATCGCAACACTTCTGCGCTCGTGCGGCGTCCCGGTCGGAATCGTAGAGGACCGCCGGTCCGGCATCGAGACCGCCGGCCCCGATGTCGTCGTGGTCGACATCCGCGCGGACGCCTCGTCGGGCATGGCCGCGATCGAACGGTTGCGCGCGGGGCATCCCACGCTGGCCATCTTCGCCGTCGCGGCAAGCGCAGATTCCGACTTGATTCTGCAGGCGATGCGCGCCGGGGCGAACGAGTTCTTTCCGTGGAACCCCGGCGGCGCCTCGCAGGCGTCGAAAACGATGGAGGAGTCCTTCCACGGGGCTGTTCGCCGGATGGCGGCACGCCACGCCGTCGCGACGGCGGGCGCCAGGCAGCCGTGCGTGACCCACGTATTCCTCGGGGCGAAAGGCGGGGCGGGGACGACGACCGTGGCGGTCAACTGCGCGGTCGAGCTCGCGCGGCTGACCAAGCGCCCAACCGCCATTCTCGATCTCAAGCCGTGTCTCGGCGAGGTCGCTCTGTTTCTCGGCGTGCGTCCCCGGTTCACCGTGCTGGACGCGATCGAGAACCTCCATCGCCTCGATCGCGACTTCCTGCGCGAGTTGATGGCGCGGCACAAGTCCGACCTCGATATTCTTGCCGGCTCGGAACAATTCGATCGCCCCAACGCGCAGGACGCGGGAGCGATCGAGGAACTGCTCCGCGTGCTGTCGCGGCTGTACGACAACATCATCATCGACGCGGGCAACATGATCAATGCCTGCGCCGTCTCGGCGCTGTATGCGGCGGACACGATCTTCCTGGTCACGAATCCCGACGTGCCGTCGATTCGGAACGCGCAGCGGCTCGTGGACAGGGTGCGCCAGCTCGGCGCCGGCAGCGAGCGCGTGAAGATCCTGCTCAACCGCGTATCGGACCAGAACCTGATCGCGCCCAAGCAGATCGAGACCGCGCTCGGCTACGGGATCCATCACACGTTTTCGAGCGATTACCGCACGGTCTCGACCGCGCTCAACTCGGGCGTGCCGCTCTCACTCTCGAACAATTCCGAGCTCGCGTCGCAGTTCGGCAGCTTCACCCGGCAGCTCCTTGGCGTCCACGACGACGTGAAGGTCGAGCCGGAGCGACGTAAGCCTTTCCTGGGACTCCTCTGATCCGGAAATCACTGTCATGTCTGTGTCTCTCAACATTCAACAGGCCAATGGGACGACTCCCGCGGCCCGACCGCGTCCCGAGGCGCCGCGCGCGCAGTATCTCGAGCTCAAGGCGAACGTCCATCGGAAGCTGCTCAACCGGCTGAACCTGGAAGCGCTGGCGTCGGCCGAGCGCCCCCGGGCCGAAGCGGAAATCCGAACGCTGTTGTTCGACCTCATCGCCGAAGAAGGCATGCCGCTCAGCATGACTGAACGCGAGGGCATCCTCAGCGACGTCATCGACGAGGTCTTCGGCCTCGGACCGCTCGAGCCGCTGCTGCGCGACCCGACCATCAGCGACATCCTGGTGAACACGCACAAGCAGGTGTACGTCGAGCGCCAGGGCAAGCTCGAACGCCTGCCGACGACCTTCCAGGACGACAAGCACCTGATGCGCGTCATCGATCGCATCGTCAGCGGCGTCGGACGGCGCGTGGACGACAGCTCGCCGATGGTCGACGCCCGGTTGCCCGACGGATCGCGCGTCAACGCGATCATTCCGCCGCTTGCCGTCGACGGCCCGCTGCTTTCCATCCGCCGTTTTCCGGCCGAACGGCTGAAGGCGGAAGACCTTCTGACGATTCGTTCGCTGACACGGCCGATGCTCGAGTTCCTCGAGCACTGCGTGCGCGCGCGCTTGAACATGATGATCAGCGGCGGCACCGGCGCGGGCAAGACGACGCTCCTGAACGTGCTCTCGAGCTTCATTTCCGAACGCGAGCGGATCGTGACGATTGAAGACGCTGCCGAGCTTCAGCTTCACCAGGAGCACGTGGCCCGGCTCGAAACGCGTCCGCCTAACGTCGAAGGCAAAGGCGCGGTCAAGCAACGGCAGCTGCTCGTGAACTCCCTTCGTATGCGCCCGGACCGCATCGTTATGGGCGAGACCCGCGGCGAAGAGGCACTGGACATGCTCCAGGCGATGAACACGGGCCACGACGGATCGCTGACGACCGTGCACGCCAACACGCCGCGCGACGCGCTGTCGAGAATCGAAACGATGATTGCGATGGGCTCCGCCAACCTGCCGGAGCGCGCCATGCGCCAGCAGATAGCTGCCGCGATCCAGGTGGTTATCCAGCAGACGCGCATGAGCGACGGCACGCGCAAGGTGACGAGCATCTCTGAGATCACGGGCATGGAAGGCGACGTCATCACGATGCAGGAGATTTTCCTGTTCGAGAAGGCCGGCGTCACGCAGGACGGAAAAGTCATCGGGCGATTCCGCGCGACGGGCGTTCGGCCGAAGGCATGCGACCGGTTGAAGGCCTCAGGGATCCACCTTCCCGCCGATATGTTCGAAGGCGTCACGGAGGTTCGGTGATGGCGCTGATGATTGCGTTGGTGTCGGCGTTTGTCGTGGGGATCGGCCTCGTGATGGCCGCGTACGTCGGAATAATGAAAGTGCCGGGCGTGATGGCGCAGCGCAAACTGATGGGGCGCCTCCAGTCCCTGTCGACATCGGTCGACGAGCCGGATGCCGCCGTGAAGGCGGCGGCCCTCGTCAAGGCCAGCAACGGCGGCGTCATGCCTGGGTTCGATCGCATGATGGCCGGCACGGCGCGCGGGTCGGCCCTGTCGCGCTGGATCGATCAGTCAGGGATGAAAGTGAGCATCAGTGGCGTGCTCATCGTCGCGCTGGTCCTGGCGGGGGTGTTGGCGCTCGTGGCCGCCATGGTGACCCATACGACGATGTCGATGCCTGTAGGCGCCGCGATAGGGTTCGCGCTGCCCTTCATGTTGCTGCGCTACAAGCGGACAAAGCGGCTCCGGGCGTTCGAGGAAGCATTCCCTGAAGCGCTCGATCTGATCTCGCGCGCCCTGAAGGCCGGGCACGCGTTCGCAACGGGACTGAAGATGGTCGCCGACGAGATGACGGAGCCCGTCGGTCCCGAATTCAGGAAGACGTTCGACGAACAGAACTTCGGCCTTCCGCTCAAGGATGCCCTGGAGAACCTGACCCTCCGCATTCCGCTTCTGGACATGCGGTTCTTCGCGACCGCGGTGCTCATCCAGCGGGAGACGGGCGGCAACCTCTCGGAAATTCTCGAGAATCTCGCGCACGTCGTCCGGGAACGGTTCAAGATCCTGCGCCAGGTCCGCGTCTACACGGCGCATGGACGGTTGACGGGCTACGTGCTGCTCGCCCTGCCGGCCGTCCTCGCCATTGCACTCTCGTTCATCAATCCCGAACACATGAACATGCTGTTCCGCGAACGCATGGGGCAAATGATGCTCATGGTCGCGATTGTCATGCAGTCCATCGGGTTCATATGGATCAAGCAAGTCGTCAAGATCGAGGTGTAGCGTGTCGATGGTTCTGCCTCTCCTCGCCTTCGTCTTCGGATCGCTGATCATCACGGCGGTCGCGCTCGTGATGATGCCGGGCAAGGCGGTCGCGATCGATCGCCGTCTCGAAGAGTTGACCCTCAGAGACGAACAGGACGCCGAAAAGAAGCCGCGACTCCAGTCGCTCATCGGCTTGATGAAGCGGGTGGGGGAGAAGGTGCCGCGATCGCCCAAAGAGATGGGATCGCTGCGGCTGCGCCTGGTGCAGTCCGGATACCGCCGCGATGAAGCGGTGACCATTTTCTTCGGCATCCGCGTGATGTTCGCGCTCGCGCTCTTCATGTTCTTCTCCACGCCGATCGTGGCGCGCCCGAACATGACGATGGCGCTTGCCGGTCTGGGCGCCGGTTACGTGCTTCCCGGGATGGCCCTCGCGCGCCTGGCCAAGCGCCGGGCCCACAGAATCCGTCTCGCGCTGGCCGATGCGCTGGATCTGCTCGTGGTCAGCGTCGAAGCCGGGCTCGGTCTGGATCAGGCGATGACGCGCGTCGGGAGCGAGCTCGCCTTCGCCTACCCGGATTTGTCGGACGAGCTGAAGCTGATCAACCTGGAACTGCGGGCCGGCAAACCGCGCGCCGAGGCGCTGCGGAATCTGGCGGATCGCACAGGGGTCGAGGACCTCAGCTCGCTCGTGACCATGCTGATTCAGACCGACAAGTTCGGCACCAGTGTCGCCCAGTCGCTGCGCGTGTATTCCGAGACGCTTCGCACCAAGCGGCGCCAGCGCGCGGAGGAGGCGGCAGCGAAAACGGGCGTGAAGATGGTCTTCCCGCTGGTGTTCTGCATCTTCCCCGCGGTCTGGATCGTCACGATTGGGCCGGCAGCCATCAGGTTCATCACCGTGCTCTTCCCGATGATCGACAACATGAAGAAGTAGATCGGGTGCGTAAGCCAGGAGCATGTACATGACGCCAAACGCCATTGCCGAGTTGCCCGTCGCAAACGGAACAGCGCCGCCAGCGGTCCCTTCGCCGCCGAGCACGATTGAAGAGACGGGACTGCATCCCGACACGCTTTCCCAGTTGTTGCTGAAGACGCTCGTGGCCGGAGAGGCGAGTGGCACAGGCCTCTCCGAGAAGCTGCGCGTGGCGTACTCGGTGCTCGACGCGCTCATTCAGCACGCACGCGTGGAGAAGCTGCTCGAGGTTCGCGGGGCGACGGGATCGGGCACGGCCGGGTACCGGTATGCGCTGACCGATCTTGGCCGCGACCGCGCGGGACAGTTTCTCGACATCTGCCGGTACGTCGGTCCGGCCCCTGTGCCGCTGGCGCAGTACAACGCCTACGTGCGGTCCTGCATGAACGCGCGTCCGTACCTCGATCGCAGGTCGCTGTCGGCCGGCTTCGAGCATCTGGTGGTCGGGCCTACCTTGCTCGATCAGCTCGGCCCGGCGGTGAATTCGGGCAAGGCCCTGTTCTTGTATGGTGCGCCGGGCAACGGGAAAACCGTTGTCGCTGAAGGTATCGGCCGCGCGCTTGGCGGCGAGATGCACATGCCGTTCGCGGTGGACGTGGACGGGCAGGTCATCACGATGTACGACCCCGTCAGTCACCAGCGCGTCGCCGAAGCCTCGGTCGCGCAGAGCGTGGTGGGCCTAACGGCCCACGATCGCCGATGGGAATGCATCCGGCGCCCCGTCGTCGTGGTCGGCGGCGAGCTCACCCTCGAAATGCTGGATCTCACGTTCAACCCCATCTCGAAGTTCTACGAGGCGCCGATTCAATTGAAGGCGAACGGCGGCGTGTTCGTCGTGGACGACTTCGGCCGCCAGCGGATCCCACCGCGCGACCTGCTGAACCGCTGGATCGTTCCGCTCGAGAGCCGCGTCGATTTCCTGACGCTGCATACCGGCCGGAAATTCGAAGTCCCGTTCAACGTGTTCATCGTATTCGCGACGAATCTCAAACCGGAGTCGCTGGCCGACGAAGCATTCCTGCGCCGGATCCCGTACAAGATCCTGGCCAAGAATCCCACGCTCGACGAGTACTGCCGTATTTTCGAGCTGAACTGCAAGCGCCGCGGCCTGGCGTTCGACGCGGTCATGGTGGAGTACCTGGACCGTAAGTATTACAAGCCGCGCCGGCTGCAGATGCGTGCGTGCCACCCGCGTGACCTGATTTCGCAGGTCGTCGACATTTGTCGGTACACGAATCGGGAGCCGGTGATCACGCGCGAGCTGCTGGACGCGGCGTGCGGCAGCTACTTCCTCGAAGAGTCGGAATCGCAGGGAGCCGGCGCATGAAACGGCTCGCAGTGACTCTGCCGGCGACATTCGACTTCGCACCGTGGCGCACCCGCATCGCGTCGCGCCCCGAGCTCGAACAACTGGCCGACCTGGTCGCGCGTGCCGTCATCGTCCTGCTGTTCTCGATGATGGCCGTCCGTTTTGCCGGGGACTTCCTGGCGACCGGGCGCGTGACCGGCCTGCTGCTGCTCGTCAGCGAGGCGCTCGTCGTCGTGCTCACGGTCGTGCGCCGGTCGGCCGCTGCGGTCGATCGCAGCACGCGCGCTCGCTTGCTGACCGTACTTTCAATGCTGGGCCCGCCGCTCCTGCAGCCGGCACATGTTGCCGCGCTCCTGCCGCAATCACTGACCGTTGCGGCCTCGGCCGTGGGCCTGGCGATCGTGATCGCGGGGAAGCTCACGCTCGGCCGAAGCTTCGGGCTGATGCCGGCCAACCGCGGGGTCGTGTCCTCCGGGATCTATCGAATCGTGCGGCATCCAATCTATCTCGGGTACCTCATCACGCACGTGGCATTCCTCGTCGCGACGCCGTCGGCCTGGAACATCGCCGCGCTTTTTGCGGCCGACGCGGCGCTTCTGGCGCGCGCTGTCTGCGAAGAGCAGACGCTTTCGCGCGACGAACGGTACCGAACGTATCAGCAGACTGTCCGCTGGAGGGTGTGCCCGGGGATTTTCTAGGAGGCAGGAGACAGGAGACAGGAGGCAGGGTGCGGGCGTAACCTGAACTTGTGGCCCACCGAGTCCCCATCGAGTCCTCGCTCGATCTTCACGCGTTCCACCCAAGAGACATTCCCTCGGTCGTCGCCGAATACGTGAACGCCGCCCACGACGCAGGATTGACCGAGGTTCGCCTTATCCACGGCCGTGGAAAAGGCGTCCAACGAGCCATCGTGCAAGCCGCCCTCGAGAAACATCCCTTGGTGCTCAGTTTCGACGACGCCCACGATGCCCATCTTGGTGCTACAGTCGCCGTTCTCGTGCCGCGTGCGTCGTGATTACTTCTGTCTACCTCCTTACCTCCTACCTTGTGTCCTGTCTCCTTTCTCCTGCCTCCTTTTCATAACTCGCCGTCACCGTCGTCGTGATCCCTCCGCGGGCAGAGAAATCGCCGATAACCGTCATCCGACGTGGTCCGCATGCGGCGGCGAGCTCATCGAGTATCAGGTTCGTGACGGCCTCGTAGAAGATTCCCTTATTGCGGAATTCGATCATGTAGTACTTCAGCGCTCGCAGTTCGAGGCAGCGCTCGTCGGGGACATACCGGATGATGATCTCGCCGAAATCCGGCAGTCCCGTCTTGGGGCACACAGAGGTGAACTCGGGACAGCGGATTTCTATCTCGTAATCCCGCCCCGGGCTCGGGTTGGGAAAGGTTTCCAGCGTCGTCGTCGGCATGGTCGAAAATTGTAACATTTCGGCCCGTTTTCATGAGTTAGCAGCGTGGTCGTGATTGACACCGTAAAACACCGCGCGCTAGGATGTGGCCTGATTTCACAGCCGTTCGATGACGCGCGCTTCCGCCCGCTCGGCCAGTTCGAGCCAACGGCGTCGCGCATGAGTCGAGGCAACACTTCTCCGCCGCCGCCGCACGCGCGCGCGGCCGCGAGGCGGGTCTTAGAGAGCGCGCACAAGCAAGGGGAATAGCCGATGGCAGAGGCCCGCAGGATGGGCAAATCCGAACTCTTCTCGCACTTCGCGGACCGCTTCGAAGTGAAGCGTACGCAGGCGCGGGAGTTCTTCGATGAGCTGAACACGCTGGCGGAGAAGGAGCTCAAGCGCTCCGGCGAGTTCGTGCTACCGGGGATGGTGAAGCTGGTTGTTCAGAAGCGTAAGGCGCGGATGGGCCGCAACCCGGCAACGGGCGAAGCCATCAAGATTCCCGCCAAGACCGTCGTCAAGGCTCGAATCGCCAAGCAGCTCAAGGACGCCGTACTGCCGCGCAAGTAGAGGCTGGCTTCGGCCCCTGGCGCCGCCCACGTGGGGGGCTGCCAGCGGGCCGATTGTTTCTGCGGTGTACGCCTTCTCACCATGGCGAACTTGCCGCGATGCATTTGCCCCGACCTGAAGATGTCGAGGCAACAGGGGTGTCAGTGAGGCTGGTTACGCTGCGAATGAGGGCCCAGCTGCGAGCAATCGGCTGTACACGGTCGCGGGCGCCAGGCGCGCGACTTTCGACTCGAGACTCGACATCGAGTCGTCGTCCAGGATGATGCGATCCGCCGCGGTCAACTGCACTTCGCAGCTGAAGCGCCGGCCTCCCCGGATTGTCTTCAATTCGTAAAACCGCAGTCTGTAAACCCTGCCGTCCACTTCGATTTCGCCCGCCTTGACGAGTTTCCGAAACATGGTTTCCCCCTTCACTTCGTTCCAGATAGAACCCGTAGAACCCTGTAGAACCCCGTAGAACCACACCTACCCTGCCACCAGCATCGGCCGCGCCTCGGTCCTCGGGAACTCGAGAACGAACGTCGTGCCCTTGCCGACTTCGCTTGTCACCGAGATGGTTCCGCCAAGCTGTTCGACGATCTTCTTGGAAATCGCGAGCCCGAGTCCCAGGCCGCGGCGCTTGGTCGTGACGAAATCTTCGAAGATTTGTCCGATGCGTTCCGGCGGAATGCCGCACCCGGTGTCGTAAATACGAACCTGCACGCGACCGCCACGGACCTCGCTGGCGACGACGATCAAGCCGCCCGGGGCCGTCGCCTGGATCGCGTTCAGGATCAGATTGCGGTAGACGCGTCCGAGCGCAAAGACATCGCCTTCCATGAACACCGTTTCCGGCGTGAGCTCGGTGCGCAGGGTCAGCCCCGCCGTTTCGGCATGCTGCTCCATCGCTTCC
Source organism: Vicinamibacterales bacterium (assembly GCA_038320555.1). Lineage (GTDB taxonomy): Bacteria > Acidobacteriota > Vicinamibacteria > Vicinamibacterales > 2-12-FULL-66-21 > JALZOC01. The sequence goes on from JBBQEJ010000021.1 coordinate 16,210, forward strand.
GCCGCATCCGCGACCGTGCGGTTCAAATCGACGGGAAACCGCTCCAGCGGAATGGGCCGCGCGATGTTCCGGAGATCGTCGAGCACCCGCTTGATGATGACCAGCTCGCGTTCGACTGTTTTCTTGAACGTCTCGCGGTACTCCAGGTCTTCGAACATCTTCTGAATGAGCTTGCAGCTGTTGCCGATGTTCTGGATGGGGTGTGACAGGTCGTGCACGAGACCCGCCGCAATGCGACCGAACATCGCCTGACGTTCCTGCTTTCGAATCTCTTCCTGCAGTTCCACGAGGCGGTCGGCCATCGAGTTGAACGCATCGCCGAGCTGACGGATTTCGTCTTGTCCCGACAGCGCGACGCGCTCGTCCATCCGGCCATCGGCGATTGCGCGCGTGACGCGGGTGAGCGCATAGATGCGCTGTATGAAGGAGCGTCCCCACAGCCACCCGAGGATCACCGTGCCGAGCAGCGCCAGTCCGATCGCCGCGAGGAGCTGGCGCTCGAGCGCCGCCGCGACAGCGAATGCGTCGGTGGTTGGCTGTTCCACCAGGACGCTCCACCGCGGATTGTCGACCGCCGCCGCGACCGCGAGCAGTTTTTGCCCGCGGTCGTTGGTGAACTGTCTCGGCTCCGTTGACGGCTGTTCAGCCCGCAGCGCCTCGGCGAGTGCGCGCTCCTCGGGTGCCGCCTCTGCGCCGCTGGCGATCTTCGCCCTGTCGTTCGGATTTCCGTGGGCGAGCAGCTTCGAGTGCTCGTCCAGTAACAGTGCGTACCCTGTCGTGCCGACCTTGATGTGATCGACCGTGCGCCACAGTTCTTCGAGCGAGATCTCGGCGACGATCCAGCCGCGATCTTCCGCCCCTCCCACAACCGGCACCGCGATGGTCGTCGTCGGAAGCGCATCGGCGTCCTCGTGGGGCGTCGCGACGGAGTATTTCTTCGCGCCCTCGCCGACAAGGTCAGCCGAGTCCGGGATCGAGAGCGTAGAGGGTCCGACACGGCTCGTCGCCTGGAGTCGTCCGCTCGCGTCGAACACCGAGATTTCGCGGAACTCGTGAAAATCCAGGACGTGGTTCCGCAGGATGCGCTCCTGCTGCCACGGTTCGAGTTGTGTGCCGCGAACCTCCGTGCCGATCGAGGTCAGCACCCGCAGGTTGTTGTCGAAGTACTGCCGGATGTAGGCCGCCACCTGCTGCGCGACCGCCTGGTTGCCTTTCCCCACCGACTGCTCCGTGCCGCTGCGCAGGGAGCTCACGGAGATGAGCCCGTACACGACCAGCGGAAACACAGCGGCCGTCGCAATGAGCAGCACGAAGCGTCCGGTGATGCGTTTCACTTCGCCGCCCTTTGCGTCGGGCCTAAGCGCCAGCGCCAGATATTGGCCCAGATATCCGGCACGGCCGGATCGCTGACCTGGTACCGAGCATCTACGGCCCTGGTGCCGTGCGTCCACGCCAGAAACGCCGCCGGAACATCCTCGTAGAAGCGTTGACGCAAATCCGCGACGCCCACCCGTACTTCCGAATCCGTGCGGGCATTCCGCAGTGCCTCCAGGACCTGGTTGGCGCCCGAATAACCGGAATTCTGCCGTTCTGCCGCGCCGGCTGGGGACGCATGCCAGAAGCGATAGGTCCAGTCGAAGGAACGCCCGCTCGTCATCTGAAAGAGATACGTTTCGAAATCCCCCTTGCCGGCGCGCCCCCGCATCGTGTCCTGGTTTGCGGGGACAAGAAGGAGGTTCACACCGATCTCGCTGAGCTGTCGCTGCAGCAGCAGGGCTATCCGTTCAAACTGCGGATCCTCACCCCAGAACAGGCACTTGAGCTCAAACCGGCTCGCCATCTTTCCGGGGGCGGATTTCACGGGAAATCCAGCGGCGTCAAGCCGCAATCGTGCAGCGCCGGGATTGTATGAGTGCCGGCGCGTTGCGGCATTGTAGGCCCAATGCGACGGCCAGACCGGGTCGTCGGCAACCTGCCACTGCCCCCGCATGGCCTCCTTCACGATCTCGTCGCGGTCAATCGCTTCGGTGATGGCGCGGCGGACCTCCACCTGCTTGAGAATCGGATGGTGCAGATTGAACACCAGAGGAATGTAGAACGGGCGCAGAGAGGAATACACGGCAACGCCCGAAGCGCCCTGGAGGAACTCGACAGACTCCGGGTTCAGGTCCTGAACCATCTCGACGTCGCCCCGCATCAGCGCGACCCACGCAGCCCGTTGGGTCGGGAACGTGATCAGCTGGAGGCTCTCGAGTCCCGCCGCGCCCCGGTAATACTCGGCGTACTTCCTCGCCTCGAGTATGGGAGTTCGAGCGACTATCCGGAAGGGCCCCGTACCGATATCGGGCTTGTTGTCATCAATGATCAGCGTACCGGCGAGCACGCCAATCAGGAACGCGTCGGGTCGCGCGAGCCGGAATACGAGCGTATTGCCGTCCGGCGTATCCAGTCGTTCCAACGCCTCAAACCCGAGCGGTTCCTTCTTGATCCGCTGGCGGAGAATGCCGGCGACAATCTCCGAGGTCACAGGCGTCCCGTCGTGGAACTTGACGCCCCGGCGTAGGATCACCGTGAGCGCGCGGCCGTCTTCGGACCATTGCCATTCCGTCGCGAGCCTGTCGGCGGGCCTGCCCTGCCAATCGAGGGCAATCAAAGGCTCGGCGAACAGCATCTCGCGGAGGACCCTGGGGGCTTCACCGAGGCCTCTGGCGCCAATCCGCAGTGTGCCTGCTGAAGGGGGTGGTGGGGTGTCTTTACCGCAGGCGAGCGTACACGCGGCAACGACGGCCAGCGCGAAGAGACACAACCGCGAATCGGCCGATGTCTGCCGCACTGATCGGTGAGCCGCCGTCAGAGGAACGACGATACGCATCAGGCGGGGCTGGGCGCCGGCGGCCCTTGCCACCGGCGTGTTGCAGCGCCCTCCTCATTATCGGCACTCGGAGCCCGAAACCGAAGTGCCGATTCGAACGGCCTGCGTCCCTACGCGCGGGGTTCCAACGGCTGTTCGACGACCCACGCGCACCCGCTCGCTGGGGTCTTCGTGTCCGCCTTCTTGACGATTTGAATCTTCATTGTGTCTTTTCCTTTGAATAATCTGCCGTTTTTGGGGAATCAGCCTGTGGCTGTGTTACGCGCGCGGTTCCAGGGGCTGCTCGACGACCCAGGCGCAGCCGCTCGCTGGGGTCTTCTTGTCCGCCTTCTTCACGATCTGAATCTTCATGCTCTCTCCTCTTACGATTGACTGCGGTCGGTGTATAGCGCGTGCTTAGCGGAGGTGCTCGACGGCGACGTCCACGAGCCAGGGACGCAGCGTCTCCTTTTTCTTGTCCGTTCCCTTGGGATCGTTCTTCATGACGTGTCTCTCTCCTTTGCCAGATGGTGGCGTGAACCGCTAGTTGATCGTTGCGAGCTCGCGCGTCGCGGCGTCGCGCGCGAGAGAAACCACCCCTGCCTCGAAGCTGCTCTTGTGGCAGTTGGGCCGGTTCATGTCGCCGAGCTCGGTGTGCGCGGCCACTGAACAGCCGCCTGCGCAGACCGGAATGAACGCGCAGTCGTCGCAGTTCCTCCACGCTGCAATCGCCTCGAACCGCGTCGCGGCCGTTTCCTGGCGCGCGTCGCGCCGGCCGTCGATGTGTCCGGTTGACTGTTGCGGGTCGCCGGTGAAGCCGGGGCACGCATACAGCGTCCCGTCGGGGCCGATCGTGTGGGCGTGCTGCTTGTGAATTTCGCACGGCCCCATGTGCACGCCGTCGACGGTCGAGAAACCGCGTTTCTTGGTTTCATCCCGCAGAAACGTCATCTTCTCGTCGAGGAAGTTGCAGTTGTCGCAGATGCTGGTGCCGCCGCCAGCCGACGTCATGCATGTGCCGTTCAGCGGCTTGCCCCCGGTGCCGACGACTGTGAGCGGTATCAGGCCCTTGGGCTGCTGCGGCTTTGGCTCCCGGATGATCGGCTTGAATGACACGCGGGCGAGCTTGTCCGCGAACTCCTGTTCGCGCAGGAAATCGAGGAGCGCGGGATAGCTATCGACCGACGCTTCGTCGAAGTTGCCGCCGATGGAGATCCGGCACTTTCCCGCCACGCGCCGCACGTTCTCGATGATCTTGTCGAACGTTCCCTGGCCGCCGCGCAACGGACGCATGCGGTTGTGCGTGTCGTGATCGCCATCGAGCGTGATCTTCACTCCGTTGAGCCCGTAAGGGGCGAGGCGGTCCACCACCTCGGGCGTCAGGAGCAGCCCATTGGTGATGACGTTCACCATCATCCGCACACCGCGATCCTGCGAGGCCCGCCAGAGCCGCTCCGTGAGGTAGTACGCCACGGGCAGGTTGAGAAGCGGTTCGCCCCCAAAGAGCGTCAGCACGAAGCTCTCAGGCTTCAGCACATCCAGGCGCGCCGCAGTCCACTCGGCCACGCGCGCCGCCGTCTCCATCGTCATTTTCGCGGCGAACTTGTTGTAGTCGCCGTGGTCGCCCTGGAAGCAGTAGTCGCACGCGAAGTTGCACTGCAGCGTCGTGAGCACGGTCACGCGGAGCTGATCGGTGCCTTCGCGGACGTCGCGGAAGAACTCCTCGAGGTGAAGCCGCTCGGATTCGCGGTCGTTCACGATGAAGCCCTGCTCGGAGAGTGTCGCGATTGCCTCACTCTCCTCGGCCGTCACCGTGATCGCGCCGGAACCCAGACGATCGAGCAGCGCCGCCACGTCGCGCGACACGATCAACTGGGCATCCGTGAACGTGTTCATCAGGAACACTTCGTCGCTTTGACCGGCCTGGTCGAGCGGTACACGGACGTTGAACATCGAGGCTTGCATGCGCGCTCCTTCTTCCGAACTTCCGAACTCCGAAGTTTTGAAAAATCTGGTGCGTTGACGCGGAAGTCAGGGAACTGCCGCCGGTCATTCAGGTGACTGAATTAGCAACGGGTATTCCGGAAACGCGTTCGCTGTCCAAAGAGTCGCTTCAGCGGCCGACGACCCGCAACCGAACCTGAGAATACAGATCCGTCGGCATGACTCTTTAGTACCCGTTACGGTGAGCGGAAGTGTCGCACCGGCCGCTCACAGGACGGCCTGATCGGCCAATGGGTTGGCCGGTGAGGTTAACTAATTGGCCGGTCTTGCGGACGAGGGGTCTTGGGGAAGGCCTGCCGGAGATCCGTGACGCCAGATTTCATGGCCAGCGGCAGGCCCGGCGGACTAGGCGCCTCGGAGCTTCCTGGCGATTTCTCGCAGGTCGAGCCGGGACATCTTGTGCTTCAGCGTGCTGAGCGGGATCCCGAGATATCGGGCGGTCGCCGTCACGTTCCAGTCCGATTTTTCGAGCGCTCGAAGGATGAAATTGCGCTCGAACGTATCGCACGCCTCCTGGAACAGGGCGTCGCCGGTCGTGGGTCCCGAATCCAGTTTCGCGAAATGATATTCGAGCGGGAGGTCCTCGTCGGTGATCCATTCCTTATCGCTGACCGCGACCAGCCGCTCGATCAGGTTCTCGAGCTCGCGGATGTTGCCGGGCCACCAGTACGACGCCAGGATCTTCAACGCCGAGCCGGAAATCCCGCGCACCGGCTTTCGGAACTTCGCCTTGTAGCGATCGAGGAACAGCCGTGCGAGCTCGGGCAGATCTTCCATACGATCGCGCAGCGGCGGCATCCGGATCGGAATGACGTTGATCCGGTAATACAGGTCTTCCCGGAAGCGCCCTTCCTTGACCGCCTTTTCCAGGTCGACATTGGTCGCGACGACGAGGCGGAAGTTTGTCTTGATGGGCTTGGTCCCGCCGACCCGCTCGATCTCTCCCTCCTGGATCGCCCGCAGGAGCTTGGCCTGCAGATCGAAGCGGAGGTCGCCGATTTCGTCGAGGAACAGCGTACCGCCGGTTGCGAGCTCGAACTTGCCCAGCTGCTGCTTGTGTGCGCCCGTGAACGCGCCGCGCTCGTGGCCGAACAGCGTGCTCTCGACCAGCTCGTGCGGAATCGCCGAGAGGTTGACGGCGATGAATGGCGCTTCGCTGCGCCCCGATTCCCGGTGCAGTAAACGCGCGAGCAGCTCTTTGCCGGTTCCGCTCTCGCCGAGAATGAGAACCGTCGCGGACAGCTTTGCGACCTTCTGCACGAGATCGACAATGTCGCGAATCTGGCGGCTCGGACCGATGAGGAACTCGCGCTCGCTCTGCTCGGCGACCTGAGCGCTCAGCGTGATGACCTGCCGGTTCAGGTCCTGCCGCTCGCAGGCGTTTCGCACGAGCGAGCGCAGCTCGTCGTAGTCGAAGTTCTTCGTGATGTAGTGATACGCGCCGTGCTTCATTGCCTGCACGGCAGTCTCGACCTCGTTAATCGCCGAGATCATGATGCACTCGATGAGCCCGTAGTTCTCTTTCACGATGCGCAGGACGTCGAAGCCGCTGATGCCTGGCAGGCGCACGTCGAGCAGAATGAGGTCGACGTCCTCCTGCTTCATGAGCGTCAGGGCGGCCTCGCCGCTCGAGACCGTCAGCACGCGGTAATCGCGCTTGAGGATGGCGTCAATCGTGTCGCGCATCCCCTGATCGTCGTCGCAGATCAGGATGGTTTTCGAAATCGCCATGGAGAGGACGAGCCGATTGTAGCGCGTTTCCTTCCCCCCTTCCCGCTTGTCCGTTTTGCCGTTTCTTTGTAAGTTAAATCGTTATGCTCTCGTGGGTTGTCTCCGGCCTTGGCCTGCTCTGCGCGCTCATCGGGCTCGTCTGGGTCCGGCGCCTGTCGCGCGCGCTCGATGCGTTGAAGCAGTCGTACTGGGAGTTGCGCTACGAATACACGAAGCTGCGCTCACAGCTCTCGCGGCTCGATCCCGACGAGGCCTCGTCGGGCGACGCCGTCCCCGCCGCGCCGCCGGCAACCCCGTCGGTTTCTTTTGTTCCGCTGTCGACCATCAGAAGGAAAGACAAGTAAATGACGACCGGATACGACGTCGTGGTGATTGGATCGGGGACCGGCGGATACGTGGCGGCAATCCGTGCCGCGCAGCTCGGATTGAGCACGGCGGTCGTCGAGCGCGCGCCCGTGCTGGGTGGCACCTGCCTCAACTGGGGCTGCATCCCCACGAAGGCGCTGCTCGAGCACGCGCACGCGCTGAAAGTGGCCCAGAACTGGAAGGAGTGGGGGCTCACGATCGGTGAGGCCGCCGCCGGACTCGACATGGCGCAGGTGCAGGCGCGCAAGGACAAGATCGTCAAGGGGCTGACGGGCGGCATCGAGTTGCTCTTCAGGAAGAACAAGATCGACTGGATCAAGGGCACCGGACGCCTCGCGGGAAAAGGCGAGGTGGAAATCACCGAAGGCCAGTCGCAGACAATTGCCGCGCGCAAGGAAGTAATCGTCGCGACCGGATCGCAGCCGCGAAGCGTGTCCGGCGTCGACATCGATCGGAAGCGAATCATCACGAGCGACGAGGCGATCGGACTCAAAGAGATTCCGAAGTCGTTCGCCATCATGGGGAGCGGTGCGGTCGGGGTCGAGTTCGCCTCAATCTTCCACCGTTTCGGCAGCGACGTCACCCTGATCGAGCTGCTCCCTCGAATCGTGCCGATCGAGGACGATGCGATCTCCGCCGAGCTCGAACGTTCGTTCAGGAAGCAGGGCATCAAGGTCCTGACCGGCACACGGGTCACGAGCGCCAGGCCCGGCGCGGACGGCGTCGATATCGAGGCGGTCACGCCGGACGGCAGGACCGCCAGGATCCGGGTGGACTACCTCCTCGTCGCGACCGGCCGTGGACCCGTCACGTCCGGGCTCGGCGCCGAGGAAGCGGGTCTGAGGCTGGAGCGTGGCTACGTCCACGTGGATCAGAACTTTCGCACGAACGTACCAGGGATTTCGGCGATCGGCGACGTGATCACGTTCGACACCCCGGGCCATCCTCAGCTGGCGCACCTCTCGTCGGCCGAAGGCATCGCAGTCGCGGAGCGCATCGCCGGCAGACCGTACGGCCGAATCAACTACGACCAGGTCCCGGGGTGCACGTACTGCGATCCGGAGATAGGGAGCGTGGGCCTTACCGAGCAGGAAGCGCAGCAGCGGGGCTACGACGTCAAGACAGGCGCGTTCAAGTTCGGCGTGCTCGCCCGCGCGCGTATCGCCGGCGAGACTGAGGGGTTCGTCAAGATCGTGTTCGACAAGAAGTACGACGAAATCCTGGGCGTCCACATGATCGGGGCCCGTTCGACGGAGCTCGTTGCCGAGGCCACGCTGGCGCTGCGTCTCGAATGCACGGTGGAAGAGCTCCTGCGCACGATTCACGCGCATCCGACGATGTCAGAGGCGGTCGGCGAAGCGGCCCACGCTGCGCATGGGGCCGCGATTCATGCGTGAAGTCAGTTGCGAGTTTCCAGTTTCCAGTTTCCCGTGTCCGGTTACCAGTTTCCGGACTGGCAACTGGTTACTGGCAACTGGCAACTTCTGCCGGACATGAAGTCCTCAGACGCTCTGACTGTCAATCAGCTCAAAGAGATGTACTACTTCGCGCGCCTGGCGCGCGCCATCGAGGAGCGCCTGGTTATTCTGTTCCGACAGAGCCAGGTGATCGGCGGGTTGTATCGCAGCCTCGGGCAGGAAGGGGAGTCGGTCGCGACCGCATACGCGCTCGAGCGGACCGATGCGGTGCTCCCCCTCATCCGCAATATGGGCGCCCTGACCACGATGGGCGTGAGACCGCGCGAGATTTTTCGCCAGTACATGGCGAAAGCGACGTCGAACTCGGGCGGACGCGACCTCAACATCCACATCGTCCACCTGCCGGACTGGATCGGGGCCCCCGGCGCCCCTGAGCCACAGCACGTCTCCCAGCCGGTGATCGTGGGGCCCATCAGCATGCTGGGTGACTCGATTCCCGTCGCGGCCGGCATCGCGATGGGCGCGCGCATGCGGGGCCGCAACCTCGTGGCGATGGCCTGGATCGGCGACGGCGCGACCAGTACGGGCGCCTTTCACGAAGGTATCAATTTCGCGGCCGTGCAGAAGATCCCGCTCATCATCGTCGCGGAGGATAACAAGTACGCCTACTCGACGCCCATTGCAAAACAGATGGCGATCGAGCGCATCGACGAGCGCGCGGCGTCCTACGGGATTCCACACCAGCTCGTCGACGGCAACGACATGCTGGCCGTATACGACGTGACGAAGGGCTTTGTCGATCGCGCGCGAAGCGGCGGCGGCGCGTCGCTCATCGGCGTCGATACGATGCGCATGCAGGGCCACGCGCAGCACGACGATGCGCGGTACGTGCCGAAGACCATGATCGAGGAGTGGGAGCAGAAGGATCCGCTTCCACGGTTCCGCAAGGTGCTGCTCGATCGAGGCGCGGCGACGGAGAAGGACATCGACGACATCGACACGCTGACCAGGGACTACGCCGCCATGGAGGCGGACCTGGCGGTCAAGGATCCGATGCCGGATCCGGCGACGGTCACACGAGGCGTGTACGCCGGGGACGACTTTGCCGAGCCGAAACTCGAATTCGTACGTTCCCCGTTTGAGTCATGAGCGTACCCTCATGACTCTTCCCCTCATCGTGCCTGTGGCTCCCCTGACAATCTTTGTGGCTCCCGTGAGAGTCTTTGTGGCTTCCCGGACAATCTTTGTGGCTTCCGCCTTTAGGCGGAAGGATCTCCAATGCCAGTAATCACCTATCTCGAGGCGATTCGCCAGGCGCTGTTCGACGAAATGAGCCGCGACAAGCGCGTGTTCGTGATGGGCGAAGATATCGGTGCGTACGGCGGGGCCTTCAAGGTCACTGAAGGGTTGATCGATCGATTCGGTGAGCCGCGTGTCATCGACGCGCCGATTTCGGAGACTGCCATCGTGGGGGCCGCGATAGGCGCGTCGTACATGGGGATGCGCCCCGTGTGTGAGATCCAGTTCATCGATTTCATAGCCTGTTGCTTCGACATGCTCACGAATTTCGCAGCGACGAGCCGGTATCGCAACGGCGCCGGCGTTCCCATCGTCGTTCGGGGTCCCTGCGGCGGCGGCGTGAGCGGCGGGCCCTTCCACTCGTTGAATCCGGAATCGTTCTTTCTGAACACGCCCGGATTGAAGATGGTAGAGCCCTCGACCGCGTACGATGCCAAGGGCTTGTTGAAGGCTGCGATTCGGGACGACGACCCGGTGCTGTACTTCGAGCACAAATACCTGTATCGCCGGATCAAGGACGAGGTGCCTGACGAGGATTACATCGTGCCACTCGGGAAAGCGGCGATCCGGCGCGAGGGGAAAGATCTGTCGATCATCACGTTCGGCGCAATGGTGTACACCGCCCTCGATGCCGCGAAAGAGCTCGCGGCCGGCGGGATCGACGCGGAGGTCCTTGACCTTCGCACCCTGGCTCCGCTCGACCGGGATGGCGTGCTCACGAGCGTGGCGAAGACGAGCCGCGCTCTGCTGCTGCACGAGGCGAGGCTCACCGGCGGCATCGGCGGCGAGCTGGCGGCGATCATTTCCGAGGATGCCTTCGAGTACCTGGACGCCCCGATTCTCCGCGTCGCGTCGGCCGATTCGCCGGTGCCCTTTGCGCCGCCGCTCGAAGCGGCGTTTCTTCCGAGCGTCGACAGGGTGGTAGCGGCAGCGAAGAGACTGGTGGAATACTGATATTGTCGGACTCGCGCCTCGCGCCCGGCGATTCGCCCCTCGTCGCTCGGGACGACCCTGAGCTTGTCGAAGGGTCGCGATTCGGGGATTGGCGATTTGGGGATCTGAGTTTCGAGTTTCGGTTGGCGTCCGAACCGCGAACCGCCAACCGCGACTGCGACAGGAAGACTATGACAAACGTTGTGATGCCCCAGATGGGGGAATCGATCGCCGAAGGTACCATCGTCCGGTGGATCAAGAAAGTCGGGGATCCCATCGATCGCGACGAGCCGCTGTTCGAAATTTCTACCGACAAGGTCGACGCGGAGATTCCGTCGCCCGCCGCCGGCGTGCTGACCGAGATCAGGGTCAAGGAAGGTGAAACGGTTGCCGTCAACAGTGTTGTCGCGACCATCGGCACTGCAGGTGACGTGAAATCCCCGGCACCAGTCGTCGACACGCTGCCGGAAGCCGCGGTCGGTCAGTCCGAAACGCCGAAGGTCGCAGTGGCGCCGACGGCGACAGCGCCGCCAGCCACCACGCCGGACGACCAGCCGCCTGCCGGCGGGGAGGATCTGCGACGGCAGAAGTCCTCGCCGCTGGTGCGCCGGATTGCCCACGAGCACAAGGTAGACATCGCGGAAATTCACGGCACTGGCCTCAGTGGCCGCGTCACCAAGCAGGACATCCTCGACTACATCGAATCGGGCAAGGCTGCCGTGCCGGCGTCGCCCGCCGCCCGGCCTTCCGCGCCGGCCCCCGGTCCGGTATACAAGCCGGGCGAGCACGTGCAGGTCGTGCCGATGAGCGTGATGCGCAAAAAGATCGCGGAGCACATGGTGCTCAGCGCGCATACGTCGCCGCACGTCTATTCGGTCTACGAAGTGAACTTCGCGCGGGTGACGGCTCTGCGCGAAAAGAAGAAGGCTGCCTACGAAGCGGCCGGAGCGAAGCTGACGTTTACTGCGTTTATCGCGAAGGCGACGATCGACGCACTCCGCCAGTTTCCGATCGTCAACGCGTCGGTCGACGGCGACAACATTGTTTACAAGAAGGACATCAACCTCGGCATTGCGGTGGCTCTCGACAATGGACTGATCGTTCCGGTCATCCGGAACGCCGACGAAAAGAACCTGCTCGGCCTCAGCCGCGCGATCAACGACGTGGCGAATCGCGCGCGAACGAAAAAGCTCAACCCGGACGAAGTGCAGGCTGGAACGTTCACCATTACGAACCCCGGGATCTTCGGAGCGCTCTATGGTCTTCCGTTGATCAATCAGCCGCAGGTTGCAATCCTGGGTATCGGTGGCATCGAGAAGCGCGCAGTAGTCATCGACGATGCGATCGCGATCAGGCCGATCTGCCACATCACGCTGGGATACGACCATCGTCTTGTTGACGGCGCCGATGCCGGGCGCTTCCTCGCTTTCGTGAAGGAGCGCCTCGAGAATTTTGACGAGAGCTGGATCTGACAGAGTTGTGCCGCGCGAAATCCAGATCCGCCGGCTGGGAATGGTGGCTTACGGAGATGCGCTCGAGCTGCAGAGCCAGCTCGTCGAGCAGCGGAAAACAGGCGAGATCCCCGATCAGCTTCTCCTCCTGGAGCACCCGCCCGTCATTACGCTTGGCGTGAGGACGCGCAACGATCGCTCCCACGTCGTTGCGACGCCCGAGACCCTCGAAGACGCAGGCGTCGAGGTTTTTGAATCCGGCCGGGGTGGCGACGTTACCTATCACGGCCCCGGGCAGCTCGTGGGCTATCCGATCCTCGACCTGAAACCCGATCGATGCGATGTGCATCGATATGTTCGGGATCTCGAAGAGGTGCTCATTCGCGCCGTTGCAGGATTCGGCATAGTCTCGCACCGCTTGCCGGGGCTGACCGGGACGTGGGTCGGCAATGAAAAGCTGGCCGCGATCGGTGTGCGGATCGCGCGGTGGGTGACGAGCCATGGATTCGCGTTGAACGTCAGCACGAACCTGGCGCACTTCGGTCTCATCGTTCCCTGCGGCATCGCCGGCAAGGGAGTCACCTCGATGGATATCCTGAGCCGTAGGCCCACCGGCATGAAGGACGTCGAATCTGCTGTCGCGGAGGCATTTTGCGTGGTCTTTGACCGTCAGCTCCTCGAACCAGCCCATGCGGCGGCGCCCCTGCCTAACCGCTAAGTCTTTTTGTTAATATCATTTACGAGCTACTCAAAGCGGTGGAATAAGAAATGCCGGTGTGGTGTTTTGTCTGCTACGGAGGCCCCAGATGCGTCAGCCGGCAGAAGAGAAACTGATCGGCCGGATTCAGGCGGGGGACAGCACGGCCGTTAGCGATCTCGCCTCGACATACGGACCGCGAATCCACCAGCTTGCGTTCCGGTATCTCAAGAACTGGGAAGATGCCGAAGAGGTAACCCAGGACGTCTTGATGAAAGTACACCGGAAGATTGATGCGTTCCGCGGCGACGCGGCGCTCTCTTCATGGATTTATCGGATTACCTTCAACACCGCGATGTCGCGGCTGCGCAACGGCCGCTTCAGCCGGCCGCACGAAGTGCCTCGGCCCGACGACGGGCCGGAGCGTTCGGCGCAGGACCCTGCGGACTGGTCGTCGCTCGCCGACGATCAGGTCATGCGCGGTCAGATGCGCAATCGTCTGATTGACGCGCTGACACACCTCCCGGAGGTTTACCGCGCGCCGGTGATCCTTCGGGACATCCAGGGTCTCTCGACGGAAGAGGCAAGTGCGGTCCTTCGCGTGAAGCCGCAGACGCTCAAGTCGCGTCTGCATCGCGGACGCCTGATCCTTCGGCAGTATCTCGGCGAGTTCGCCGGCGGCATCGCGCTTCACGCGCGCGAGTCCGCGCATTGAATTTCTAGTCTCTCGCGGAGTATTTCGCGCGGAGGACGCTGAGCGCGTCTCTTGCGTCCTCGGCGCTCTCTGCGCGAGACACTCGGCGATCTCGGCGCGAGAGGTTTTGAAACGGTTCTAGTGATCAGGGATTCATTGCATTTTCGAGCCGCGTCCGCTCTTGACGAGTCAAGACCGGCTCGACGACGCGGCGCACGCCATCCTCGCCCAGTTCCACGGGCATCGCGCCGACGCTTCCCCCACCAGCCTCGACGAAACAGGAGAAGCGCCGGCGTGATCCGTTGACGATCGCTTCGATTACCCGGGACGCGGCCGAGGCAAGCGCATACGGCCCTGGTGGCCAGAGTCCCGGAAGCCGCGCCTGTAACGCGGCGATCTCGTGCGCCGGCAGATGCGACGTCAGAGGTTGACCCGACACCGAGGCCTCCTCCCACGCGACGACCGCCGCATTCGGAGGTACGCCCACAACCGTGATGCCTATTTCGACCCCGGAGCCATCCATCGACAGCCCGGCCAGCGATCGCAGCGCGGACTCGAGCGCGAACGGCGCCGACCCGACGATTCGCGACCCGGCGATGTGCAGTTCGCCTATGGCGCGGGCCATCAAATCCCGCTGCGCCGCTCCCGCGAACACGATCGGGGCGGACGTCTCCAGAGCTGCGATCTGTCGCAGCAGTGCGAGGCCAGCCTCTCCCGTGTGCTCTCCCTTGGCCGCGTCAGCGATCACAATCGCGCCTGCCCCGGCAACGGCGGCAAGCGAGCCGATGCCGACTACCCGAGCGCTGAAATTCTCGATCGGAGACGACTGACGGATATCGAGCGCCTTGCCTTGCGCGATGGCCTCTTCCGAATCGATCAGTCGGACTTCCCGCACGCGGTCGCGCGCCGCGAGCTTGTGCGCGATAGCTCCTCCGAGCGGGCCGCTTCCGATAATGGCAACGAAGGACATGTGGTCAGAATTCTACTTGTCTCTACGGGCTACTGGCTCCTGGGCACTCAAGGTTCTACAGGGTTCTACAAGGTTCCACGGGCTTCTGCAAGGTTCTACGGTTGTCAGACCCTCCGGAGCGGCCTCTTCAATGCGGGATGTCGCTCATAGTCCGTACTTACGGGGAGTCGACTATTCTACTAGCCATGTCCGGCGACACCAGAACGACTGATCTCTCGCGACAGGTGGCCCTTGTGACGGGTGGGTCGCGCGGTATCGGCCTGGCGACTGCCGAGGCGCTCCTTGCCGCTGGCGCCGGCGTGGTCATTACCGGGCGGGACCAGTCCCAGCTCGATGAGGCGCGCGCGCGTCTCGCGCGCGGCGGTTCAGGCCGTGGCCAGCGGCTTCATCATGTGCGCGCCGACGTGCGGGATCCTCACGACGCGGCGGCGGCAGTTGCGGCCGCAGTGGAGCGGCTTGGCGCGCTCGATATCCTCGTCAACAACGCCGGCGTCGGAATCTTTCGGAACGTATCGGACATGGACGTGTCGTCCTGGCACGATGTGATCGAGACGAACCTGAGCGGTGTGTTCTTTTGTTGCCATGCGGCGATTCCCCACCTGCGGGCGCGGGGCGGCGGCTGGATTATCAACATCAGTAGTCTGGCCGGCAAGAATCCCTTTGCGTCTGGGGCGGCCTACTGCGCCTCGAAAGCGGGCCTCAACGCGTTCAGCGAAGCGTTGATGCAGGAGGTTCGTCATGACAACATCCGGGTCAGCTGCGTGATGCCGGGATCGGTTGCGACCGGCTTCTCCCGTGGCACGTCCCCAAGCGGGCCGGCCGACGACTGGAAACTGGCGCCCGACGATGTGGCGCAGGTGGTCATCGACCTCATTGCGCATCCCGCGCGAAGCCTGCCGAGCCGCGTCGAGCTGCGGCCGTCGCGTCCGCCGAAGCACTGAACCACGCCTTGACTGCCATCGCCCACTACAACCTGCTCGAGCGCCTCGGCGAAGGCGCGTTCAGCGAGATCTATCGCGCGCGCGACACGAAGGTCGGACGCACGGTCGCGTTGAGGCTCATCCGGAACGAAGCATTCACCGACGAGGCGATGCGCACAGCGTTTCTTGATGATGCCCGCGCGGCGGCGAAGCTGTCGCATCCCAACATCACAACGCTCTTTGACGTCGGCGAGTACGACGGCGGCAGTTACCTCGCGTACGAGTTTGCGTCCGGCATCAGCCTCCGGCAGGAATGCGCCGGACGCGCCGTCAACCCCCGGCGTGCCGTCGAACTGGCCGGTCACATCGCGGACGCGCTTGCCGAAGGCCACGCGCAGGGCCTGCTCCATACCGACATTCGGCCGGAGACAATCCTCGTCACACACAAGGGCAGCGCCAAACTCCTCGAGTTCGGCATGGCGGCCTGGACGACCGGGGGAAGAGTCCGCGCGCGCGCCGTGTCGTCGCCCGACGCCCTTGGTGCCGATGCGCTGCCGGTCGTGAGCTATATGTCTCCGGAGCAGGCGCTCGGCGGATCCATCGACGTCCGCACGGACATCTTTTCGCTCGGTGTCGTGCTGTACGAGATGCTCGCCGGCCGCCATCCTTTTGCGGCGGGGGATGTCGGAAAGACGCTGATCAACGTCACGAGCGCCATTCCGCCTGTCCCGAATATTGCCGGCGGATCAGATGATCTGTGGAGGTTGGTGGCTCGCGCAACGGCAAAGGAAATCGACAAGCGCCCGGAATCCGCGCCGGCGTTCTCGTCCGAGCTGCGATATATCGCTGCGACGCTCGATGTTCACGCGGGAGAGGCCCCGCCGCGTATCGAGCTCGTTCCACTCGACGACGACAGCGGCGATGGAAAACGGTGGGCCGCCTTCATTGCTGTGGCCGCCATCGCCGTCCTGCTGTGGTGGATGCTCAGATAAGCTTCTTCAGCTTGTCGAGATCGATGTTCCCGCCAGACAGGATGACCGCGGTCCGTCGCGACCGGGTCTCCACGGCGCCACTCAGTATCGCCGCCGCCGCCGCGGCGCCCGCGCCTTCCGTGATGAGGCGTTCCTCACGAACGAGACCGCCGATCGTGTCCCCCAGCTCTCCCTCGCTTACAAGCGCGATGCCTCCGACCAGCCGCCGCACGATGTCGAACGTCACGGTGTCGGGATCGAGGTTGCCGCTCAATCCGTCCGCCAGCGTCGGCCCGACGTCGATCGTCACGATCCGTCCGGCTGCCAGCGAGCGCGTAAACGGCGAAGAGGCTTCGACTTCGACGCCGATCACCGTCGATAGCGGCGCGAGCGCGTTGACCGCAATCGCAATTCCGCTCACCAGTCCGCCGCCGCCGACGGGGACGACGATCGTGTCGATCCCGGGTTGTTCCTCGAGTATTTCGGGCCCGATGGTGCCGGCCCCGGCGATCACGTCCGGGTATGAATACGGAGAGACGAACAGGGCGCTGCCGTCCGCAACGTGGCGCTTCGCGAGCCATTCCGCTTCGTCATAGTCCCGGCACGCTCTCACCTCGGCGCCGGCCTGCCGGATCGCGTCGACCTTGATCCGCGGCGCGTCGACCGGGACGTAGACCGTCAACGGAAGTCCTGCGGCGCGCGCAGCATACGCGAGCGCCCGGCCGTGGTTTCCCGCCGACGCGGTGACGAGAGGCGGCACATCGGCTCCCCGCTGTTCGACGAGCGTCAGGACGGCGTTGAGCGCGCCACGGATCTTGTAAGAGAACGTGGGCTGAAGGGTTTCGATCTTGAGAAACACTTCACCACCCGATGCGTCCGACAACCACGCCGAACGCCGCAGCGGTGTCCGGACGAGGTGCTTCTCGATGCGGACGGCCGCCGCGCGGACGTTGTCGATGCTGATCAGGAGCGCGAGGGGCTGGCAGCCAGCAGGATCTCGGCGAGCCTGGCGGCAAACGCCGAACGAGCCATGATCTCATCGATGCCGGCGTTGCGCGCCGCATCGATAACGTCGGTGTGCACGTGCGAAACGAACCCGAGCGTCCGAATCGACGACAGTTCCGTGTCCCGTTTCAGTGCCGCGATGGTTTCAATCGGTTCGGCTCTGGCGCTGTTCAGGTCGAATATGAGGAGCGCGGGGCGCAGCGCGCGGGCCTGGTCGATGATTTCGGGCGGTGTGCGGGCGAACCTCAGATCGACTCCCGCCTGTTTCGCGGTCGTGCGGATCCTGGAGCTGAAGAGCAGGTCGTCCACGGCGGCGAGGATCATCTGGACGATGATAGCTCACTTAGCGAACGCGACCGAGCCCCGGCATTACGTGGCGGCAGCGGTTCGGCCACGTACAGGGCTCGCGTGTTGGCAATGGCGGATGCCACGAACGTCACGACCAGTCCGGCGATCGCGACGATGCCCCCCACATCGAACAGCAGGTGATCCACCCCCGCGATGGTCACGAAGTCGGATTGGAGCAGTCGAAGCGATCCGATCGCGAGAAGAATCCGAAGCTCGGTCGGTCCGAACTTCCAGAACGAAATTTTAAAAATACCGACAGCGTGCGTGGCGAGTGCGATCTCGATCATCAGCAGGTAGTACGCGAGCAGAAAGCCACCGCCAACCGGTAGGCTCATGTGGCCGCCAAGCACGAGGCCCGCAAAGATGAAGAGGATACAAAGGACGTCGAGCACATGATCGACGTAGAACCCGTATCGCGGCCGCTCGTGGTGGCGAACCCGCGCCAGGGTGCCGTCGAGACCGTCGCCGAACCAGTTGACCACGAGCAGCCCGATAGCTGCGAGCAGTGCTGCAGGCGAACCGTGCCAGTAACAAAGCCCCGCCGCGAGCATCGACGCCCCCGCAAGGGCGGTGAGGTGATCGGAATTGATGGCGGGCGGCAGGCGTTGCGCCATCCAGATCAGGCATCGCTTTTCCAGGGGTGCGAGCAGGCTGGACTGCACGCGGGCCGCTTCCTTGTAGTTTTGAGTCGTCATCTTGATACGCAATGCGAAAATGGAGGCTGGATAAGCTCAACATGATTCTCGAGACACGCGCGGCTGCCCCTTTCTTCAAGAACGGCTTCGTCGTCGGGTGCGAGGCTACGCGCGACGGCATTCTCATTGACCCCGGAGATGAAGTCGGTGACCTGCTGGCGGCCGTGGAGGCGCACAAGCTAACAATCCGGTACATTCTCCTGACCCACGCGCATATCGATCACATCACAGGGGTAGGGGCCGCCAAGCGGGCGTTGGGCGCCCCGGCTGGCCTTCACCGCGCGGATCACTTTCTGTATAAGGCGATCGTGCAGCAGGGACAGATGCTGGGTGTGCCCGTTGAGCCGCAACCGGAGGTTGATTTCTTCTACGAGGGCCCGGGCCCGTGGCGGTTCGGGAATTACGGCGCGTGGGTGTACCACACACCCGGGCACTGCCCGGGAGGTGTGTGCCTCGCGGTCGGCCGCGAGGGGGAGGCGGCGCGGACGCTCTTTGTCGGAGACACCCTGTTTGCCGGCTCCATCGGCCGCACCGATCTTCCGGGCGGCGATCTGGAGACGCTTCTGCGATCAATCCGCGAGGTGCTTTTTGGATTTCCGGACGAGACCGTGGTGTATCCGGGCCACGGCGAGCCGACCACTATCGGCATCGAAAAGCGGACGAACCCGTTTCTGGCCTAATTCATTCTTTTTAATAAAACTAAACTCCCTGTCTCTTTTTCTCCTGTGTGATCTTTGGGGAATGCGGCGTGACAGGGAACATCGTTCGAACGTGGCAAATGCGCGCATGCTGATGATGAAACGCACACCATCATCGCGTCACGACCAGGTCGACACGGCCGACCCCCAGGGTATCGCCCTCCTTCAGGGTTGCCTGCGTCACCCGCTGACCGTTGACGAAGGTGCCGTTCGTACTCTCGAGATCGACGACCTGCAGCTCGGTTGCGCCGGCCGTGAGGCGGCAATGCAGCCGCGACACCATGGCCGCGTCGACGACGAACTCGGCGCCGGGCGAGCGGCCCATCGTCTTGATATTGCCGGGAAGAATGCGGAAGGTAAACGGCGCCTCAGCGTCTTCGGTGGTCTTGAGCAGCCACATGGCGATTACAGCGTGCGCACGCGGGCATGGACGACGTCGCCGCCGCGGGTGAGGAGCGTCTCACGCGTGATCTCGTCGTCCCCATTGATCGGCAGCGTCGTCTGCGCGGCGCCGTCCTTGCCGAGCAGATGGGCGAGGAAGGTCGTGATGTTCTTCGAGTACATCTGGCTTGCGTGATACGGCACGAGTGCCGGGGGATTCGACGGTCCGAGGATCGTGACGCCGTGGTGGGTCACGATCTGATCGGGCTTCGTCAGCTCACAGTTGCCGCCGCGCTCGGCCGCGAGATCGACAACGACCGAGCCTGGCGCCATGGCGTCGACCATCCCTGTCGTGAGAAGAATGGGCGCGGGCTTTCCGGGAATGAGTGCGGTCGTAATCACCACGTCGCTGGCCGCGACGACTTTCAACATCATCTCGCGCTGGCGCTTGTAGAACGCTTCGTCCTGCGCCTTCGCGTACCCGCCTTTGTCCTCGGCGTCGGCGGAATCGAGCGGCAGTTCGACGAACTTGGCGCCGAGACTCTGCACCTGTTCCTTGACCGCCGGTCGTACGTCGTATGCTTCCACCTTGGCCCCAAGCCGTCGCGCGGTGGAGATCGCCTGCAGTCCCGCCACGCCCGCGCCCATGATGAATACGCGTGCCGGCGAGATCGTGCCGGCCGCGGTCATTAACATCGGAAACATCCGGGGCAGCGCGTCAGCGGCCAGGAGGACGCCTTTGTACCCGGCGATCGTCGCCATCGACGAAAGCGCATCCATGCTTTGCGCGCGCGTGATCCGCGGCATCAGCTCCATGGAGAACAGATTGACACCGGTCGGCGCGAGGGCGCGGACGGCTTGTGGCGCCCCCAGCGGATCCGCGAATCCGATAACAGTCTGTCCGGATCGCAGCGACGAAGGCTCCGCCGGCATCGCGCGGACCTGGAGCACGATGTCGGAGGACTTGAACAGTTCGGATCGCCCGACGAGCGTCGCACCCTGCGCGCGATACATGTCGTCGGTGAAGCCGGCGGCCGCTCCCGCTCCTGGTTCGACCGCCACGTCGAGGCCTGCCTTCAAGAGACCCGGAACGGCGGCCGGGATGATCGCAACGCGCGTCTCCCCCGGCCAGGCTTCTTTTGGGATGCCGACTTTCATCGGTCAGAGTGTAGTCGATCTTACTTTTTCAGCCAGTCGACGATCGCATTGGCGACCGCCGGAGTAATCGTCTTCTGCGGGAGCGCGCCGTACTCCGAGACTTCTCCGGTTTCCGCCGGCGCCAGAAGATGATTGATATCGGGCAGATGCAGGACTTCGACGGGCGGCGCCTTCTTGCGCGCGCGCGCCAGCGCCGCCAGCGTGTCTGCGTGATGTGGAAATACCTGCTGATCGAGGTCGCCCTGGATGATGAGGATCGGCTGGTTGATTTTCGGCATGACCTTCGCCGGATCGAATAGCAGCAGGCTCCTGAACCAGGCCGAATCGGCCTGCGAGCGAAGCTCCGGGGGAATCGACTCCCATCCTTTTTCGGCGACGACCGCATCCTGTATCCGCTTCTGGAGCTCGATTTTCGACTGGCGCTCCGCGTCCGGGAGCTTCATGAGATCGAGAATGTGCCGCTGCTGCTCAAGGATCAGCTCCGACCCCGGGGAACCGGGCGCGGCGATGAGGACAAGCGATCCAATCTGCTTTTCCTGCGCGGCGGCAAGCATCGCGACCGCGCCCCCTTCACTGTGTCCCGCCAGGGCGATGCGCCGCGGGTCGATGTCCTGTCGCTTTGCCAGCCACTTCACCGTCGTCATCAGGTCCTCGGCATAGTCCTGCAGCGTGGCGCGCTCGCCGCGTCCTCCGCTCTGGCCCACCCCGCGCTTGTCGTATCGGAGCACGACAAATCCCTGCTTGGCGAGCGCGCCCGCGAGCTGCGCGAAGATCGGAATGCCGGCCACGACCTCGTCGCGATCCACCGAACCCGATCCTGCTACCAGCACGACGGCCGGACGGCGCAGCCGCCCCGCCTCCTGCGGCATCGTCATCGTGCCCGCAAGCGTGAAGCCTGGCGCGGGGATGATGATGTCGGTGTCGGCCGGATTGCGCACTGGCTGCGCCCGTGTGGCGACTCCCGCAAGATCCGATCGGATGAGCCGCAGATTGGCCGACGGAACATCGAAGCGCACGAGCCGCGCTCGGTCGTCGATCGTGACGCTCGCCGCGAGCGGCCCGGCCGGATTGTGAAAGGCGATCTCGTAGCGGCGCACTGCCAGGATCCCCGCAGGAGAGGGAAGCTGCTCGGCTGACACGCTTTTGACGGTCACCGCGACTTCCGACTGCGGTACGACGTACGCGTGCAGCTCGGTTCCCGGCTGCGCTTCGGCAAGGCGCGCGGCGAGGGCTTCGTAGCCCGCGTAAAAACTATTGGGGATCACGATCGTGCGCACCGACACCTGATCGGTCTTCGACGTGGTTGTGCCGTTCTGG
Organism: Vicinamibacterales bacterium; assembly: GCA_038320555.1. Taxonomy (GTDB): domain Bacteria; phylum Acidobacteriota; class Vicinamibacteria; order Vicinamibacterales; family 2-12-FULL-66-21; genus JALZOC01. Next base: position 38,117 of record JBBQEJ010000021.1, read on the forward strand.
GTAATTTCGTTGATGGCCGTCGTCATGCCGAACGATGTGGCGAGCGCATACGGGCGTCCCGCCTGCGTCGCCTCGATGTGCAGCTCGATCGGCTGCCAGTCGGCGGTGTATTTCATCTCGAAGCGGTTGATAGTGACGTTCAACGGAGCGCCGAACTGGCCCGTAGAGGAGATGATCCAGGTCGATCCGACCCGGGCCATCCGCACGCGTTCGGTCCCGGCCCGCGTTCCTGACAGGAAGAGCGCGAATTCCACGTCCGCTTCGGACCCGGGTTTTGGCGGGAGTGGCGCCTGGCCCACGGTCTGGGACCGGGCGGCCGCCCCGGTTTCGCCGGCAACAATCGGCGGGGCACCCTGGCCGAGTGCGACTGCAAGCACCGCGGCAGTACAATGAACTGCAAACTGCATCTCTTCAGGATATCAGCAAGTCGCGTATGTCTTTACTCGATCAATATCGCGCGCTTCGCCGATCCGCCGGCATCGTCGATCGATCCGCCCGCGGCCGGCTGGCGCTCACCGGGGCCGATCGACGCGCCTATCTGCAGGGACTGCTTTCCAATGATATCGACGCGCTCGTTCCCGGGTCCGGTTGTTACGCGACGTACCTGACCGCGCAGGGCAGGATGATTGCGGACATGCGGGTCTTCGAGACGGGCGACACGCTGCTCGTGGATCTCGACGGCGCCACCGCGCAAGCGGTCGCCGATCGCTGGTCGCAGTTCATCTTCAGTGAAGACGTGCAGGTCCAGAACATCTCGGCGACCACAGCGCAGATTGGCGTCTACGGTCCACGAGCCGCCGACGCGCTCGCGGCGGCGTTCAATCAAGGCCGGCCACCCGGCGAGCCGGACGCCGGGCGTCTTCGCTCGCTGCCGGTTCATGCAAACGCGCGCTGGGATTTTCGCGGCGGGCCGGCATTCGTGCTGGTGAGTGACGACATTGGTGTGATGGGGTTCGACGTCATCGTCCCGGTGAATCACAAGGACGAGGTCGTGGTGCTGCTGCGCGCGTCGGGGGCGATTGACGCCGGAATGGAGGCCGCGGAAATCTGCCGGGTCGAAGGAGGTCGCCCGCTCTTTCATGCGGACATGGACGAAGATACGATTCCGCTCGAGGCCGGCATCGAGGACCGCGCCATCAGCCTCACGAAGGGCTGCTACGTCGGGCAGGAAATCATCATCCGAGTGCTGCATCGCGGCCACGGCCGGGTCGCGAAGAAACTCGTAGGCATCACACTCGATCCGGGGAGCCCGGCGCCCTCGCGTGGCGATCGCATCGTGTCCGGCGGCCGCGACGTCGGATCGATTACGAGCGCCGTGCAGTCGCCGGATCTCGGACGCCCGATTGCCCTCGGGTACGTGCAGCGGGATTTCGTGCAGCCGGGCACCGCACTGGAAATCGCGGGGATACCCGCGTCCGTTGCCGCGCTGCCATTTGTTCCGATCGCGTCTCTCGTCTAAGTCAGAGACTTCCCGTCCTTGGCCATTCTTCTCCTTCAACTGCTCGTGATTGTGGCCGTCGGCCGCGCCACGGGATCGCTCTTCCGCAGGTTCGGACAGACCGCCGTCATCGGCGAGATGCTCGCCGGCATTCTTCTCGGCCCGTCGTTGCTCGGCCGTCTCTCCCCCTCGATCGAAGCCCAACTCTTCCCGCCGGCGTCACTCCCGCCACTTCATCTAATCAGTCAGCTCGGTGTCGTGCTCTTCATGTTCGTCGTGGGGATGGAGGTGGACTTCGATCGGCTGCGCCGCCGTGCGCGCGCGACGCTCGTCATCAGCAACGTCGGCATCGTGATCCCGTTCGCGCTGGGCATGTTGCTCTCGGTTTATCTTCACGAGGACTACGCGCCTGCCGGGGTGCCGTTTCTGACGTTTGCGTTATTCACCGGCATTGCCATGAGCATCACGGCCTTCCCGGTGCTCGCGCGAATCATCGCGGAACGGGGACTGACCGGCACAGAGCTCGGGAATATGGCCATCGGATGCGCCGCAATCGACGACGTGACGGCATGGTGCCTGCTGGCGCTCGTCCTTGCGGTCGGACGCGGCGGGGGCTTTGGCGAACCACTCGTCGCGGTCATGCTCGCGGGGGTCGTGGCGCTAATCGCGCTGAAAGGCGTGCGTCCCAGAGCCGCGCGAATCTTTGGAAGCACCGAGGCTGTCGTGGCGCCTCCCCGGCTGCTGATGCCGGTGCTCCTCTTCATGTTTGCCGTGGCGCTCTCAACGGAGGCGATAGGCGTGCACGCGTTATTCGGCGCGTTCATCGCGGGCCTTGCGGTGGCCGGCGCCGAGGCGCTGCGCGAACCCGTGCGTCACGCGATCGAGCCGCTGACGACCGCGGTGCTGCTGCCGTTGTTTTTTGCGTACTCAGGCCTGCACACGGAGGTGGGCCTCCTTTCAGGCGCTGCCTGGCTGGCGTGCGGCCTCATCATCCTTGCTGCGGTGGCGGGTAAGTTCGGCGCGATTACGGCGGCCGCCCGACTTCACGGCATGCCGTGGTTCGACTCGCTCGCGCTTGGCGCGCTGATGAACACGCGCGGCCTGATGGAGCTGATCGTCCTGAACATCGGCTACGATCTCGGTATTCTCTCGCCGACGATGTACACGATGATGGTCATCATGGCGCTGACGACGACCTGCATGGCGGGGCCGGCGCTGGCGGTGCTTGGCCGGGGCTGCTCCCCCAAGTAGCTTCCGCGTTCAGGCGGAAGGACTATCTTTAGGCGGAAGGACTAAGCGAGCGCATCGGCCGACTTCGCGCCGTAGAACTCGTACCACGGGTGCGCGGCCTTCAACCGCTCGTTGACGTTGTTGATGTTCTTCACGCCTTCGTCTTCGAGCCATTTTCTGAACGCCGCGCCGCCCTGCTTTCCGTAGACCGCGATCCCGTCCTTCCATGTCGCGCGTCCACAGAGCACCCCGGAGAATCTCGTTCCGGCTTCGGCGGCGAGCTCGAGCGCCTCGGTGAACTCCGGATTGCTGACGCCGGCCGACAGGTAGATGAAGGGCTTGGTGGACACGTCCGCTGCGCGGCGGAAGTGGTCCATTGCTTCCTTCTTCGAGTACGCCTTCTGGCCGCCCGACACCTTCGCCCCCTCGACGTATTTCATGTTAATCGGCACTTCGACTTTCATGACGTCGACGCCGTAGCGATCCTTCGTGAACTCCTTCATGGCCCCGATGACGATCTCCGGCTTTTTCTTCGCGTACTCGAGCCCTTTCTCGTCGGCGGCGTCTTCGTAGCCCACGAATTCGAGGAAGAACGGGATGTCGTTGGCGCGGCACTCGTCGCCGATTCGCTCGACCCAGGCGTGCTTGTGATCGTTAATCGTCTTCGACTCGAACGGCGTGTAGTAGAGCAGGATCTTCAGGCAGTCGGCTCCCGCTTCCCTCAGCCGGCGTACAGACCACAGGTCGAGCAGGTCGGGCAGTCGTCCCGGCGTGTTGGCGTCGTAGCCGGTCTTCTCGTACGCCAGCAGCAGGCCCGATCCGTGTGCGCGGCGCTTGCTCGCGGGAAGGCCCCATTCGGGATCGAGCAGGATGGCGGTCGCGTGTTTGGTGAGGACTTCCGTCACGATCGTCTTGAACTCTTCCATCTCGCGATCGGTAATGTCGGCCCCCTTCTCCTTGGCGAGCGACTTTTTCAGCGAGCCACGCTGATCCATGGCGGCCGCCGCAATGACACCGCGATCGTTCGAGACCGCCTTCATTCCCGCAAGTTTGCCTTGTGTGATTTTCACGATCGATTCGTCTCCCGAAGCCGAGTCACGCAGGTTGAACCAAACGGCTATTTTACATCAGGGAATTGGAAGTCCTCTACCGCGGCTGCCGCGACGGCGCCTCCGACAATGTCGTCGACCGGCAGCGTCGCTTCAGCGCGCACGACATCCACCGTGCGCGCCTTCGTCGCGGGATGCCGCGGAGTGAAGAGCGTGCAGCAGTCCTGATCGGGAATGATCGAAATTGAATACGTGCCGAGGCGCTGCGCCTCGGCGGTGATCTCGTCCTTGTCGAGGCCGATGAGCGGCCGAAGCACTGGCATCGTCACCACGTGGTCAATCGACGCGAGATTCTCGAGCGTCTGCGACGCCACCTGGCCGACGACTTCCCCTGTTACCAGCGCCTGTGCGCGGTTCTGTCGCGCGATCTGTTCGGCGATCCGCATCATCAGCCGCCGGTAGATGACGACCCGCAGCGGCGGCGCCACACTCAGTGTGACCTGCTGCTGAATTTCGCCAAAGGGCACCAGGAACAGCCGTGAATGAAACTGGAACCCGGCAAGAAGGCGCGCGAGCTCGCGCACTTTCTCCTGGGATGCGCGGGAGAGGATCGGGTAACTGTGAAAATGCACGAGCAGGACCCGGCAGCCGCGGCGCATCAGACGCCAGGCCGCAACCGGGGAGTCGATCCCACCGGAGAGCAGGCACGCCACGCGACCGCTCACGCCCACGGGCATGCCTCCGGCCCCGCGTTCCTTGCCGAAATAGTAGAACGCGTCGTTCGTGAGCGCTTCGATATGGATGGTGAGCTCGGGATCGGCGAGATTGACCAGCCAGCCTTTCGCCTCCCTGATGCGGCCGCCCACCTCGCGCTCGATTTGCGGCGAAGTCATCGGAAACCTCTTGTCGGCTCTGCGGGCCGACACACGGAAGGTGCGGGGGGTCCGGTCACCGAGGTCCGCCAGAATCGCCCGCGCGATCGCGTCCACGTCGAGCGGCGCGCGTCCGGCCTGGGCAAAGTTGGCGACGCCGAACACCCGGGCGACGCGATCTCGAACCGTCGCCCAGTCGGCGTCGTCAGCGAGCAGGACCTCGATGCGTCCCATCAGCACTCGCACCTCGCGGACGCCGAGGTCGCTCGTCGCCTCGCGCAGATTTCGCGCGAGCCGCGCGATGAACCACGGGCGGTTGTTTCCTTTGAGGGCGATTTCCTGGTAGTGAACGACGACAGACTTCATGAATGGCTGATTTGACGATTGCTGATTGCTGATTGATTGACGATTGCTGATTGATTGACGATTCCTGAATCGAGCGCCGACTGGCGATTATCCCCCCATTATTCTCAATCGCTCGCTCAATCAGGCAATCAGCAATCAGCAATCAACTCAGCAATCAGCAATCAACAATCAGCAATTGATTGTGCGGCTCTGTGGCCGCTGACGACGGCGCTTTCGATCGTGCCTGGCAGCCCTGTGTCGATCCAGTCGCCCGCCAGATAGAGGCCGTCGATCGGCGTTCGGGTAGAGGGCCGCGACGGCTGGCCCGGTGCCAGCGAGAACGTCGCCTGTTTTTCGCGGACGACAGTCGCGCGAGTGAGCCGGGCGCTGCGGGCGGCCGGAAGAGCCTCGGCGACCTCTTGCGCCGCGAGCGCGGTGAGCTCGTCGCGGCTCATGCCGGTCAACCGGGTCGCACCGCTCGACACCAGCGACAGATGCGACGCGTCGCGGCCGAATGCGATGCGCTTGTCGAAGACCCACTGCATCTGGCGACCCGGCAATCCGACGAACGAGTCGTCCATCACTCGCCGGTCGTACCAGAGGTTCACGGTGACGATTGGCATCGATACCATCGCGTCGGCGTCCGCCAGAACGGCGCCGAGCTGCGCCGGCGGCGCGCCGGCGAACAGGCGGCGCAGGTCGAACCAGGGGACGGCGGCAATCACACGGCTGGTGTCGATGCGGCTCCCGCGGATATCGATGGCCCGAACGCGTCCGCGTTCCACGACAACCCGGGCCAGCGCGTTGACGCGGACCTCGCCGCCGCGCGCTTCGATGAACGCGCGGGCGGGTTCCGCATACATGTGATGCAGCGGCCGCGTCGGGAGCACCAGCGCCGAGGCGGCCGGGTCGGGCCCAAACATCTCGGCAAGTACCCGCACAAACGGCGACGCTGCGGCCACATCCGGCGATTGATTGAGCGCCGCGACCGCCAGCGGCTCCCAGAGCCACGCGCGCAGCTTCTGACGCTGGCCGTGCGCCACGAGCCAATCTGAGACCGTTCCGCCGGGTTGCGCCGATACCGTGCCATTTTGCTGCAGCTCGCGGCGGGCCCGCCGGAGCGGTCCCGCCAGCTTGACGACCGCCAGTCGATCGCGCCACGGAATCGCGTCCCAATCGAGCACGCCGGCGAGAAGATGTAAAGGGGAAGGCAGGACCGGGCACTTCAAGACCGTTCGACGTCCAGCGCGATCGATGTACGGCACTGAGAGGGACGGCTGAACCCGGACGTTGTCGAGCGCGCCGATCCGGTCGAGGAACTCGAAGGTCGCCCGATAGCAGCCAAACAGCACGTGCTGCCCGTTGTCCACGAGCTCGCCCGTCTCGCGATCGGCAAATGCCGTCGCCCGGCCGCCGAGCTGAGGCCGGGCGTCGACCACCAAGACGCGGGTCCCGCGTTCGGCGAGCGCCGCCGCCGCGCTGAGCCCCGCAAAGCCCCCCCCGATCACCACCACGGGGTCAGACCAGGCCGGCCGGGCGCTGGGATCAGACCCCGTGCGCTCGGGTCTGGGGTCTGCCCCCCTGCTCTGGCCTGAGTCTGGCTGAGACGCGGCAGACATCGGCAGGGTCATCGCACGCCGAGCGCCGTCCGCGCCCAGGTCGCCACCGCGATCAGCGCGCGCTGAGGGCGCGGGATGCGTACGACGCGGCTGAACACGTCGTAGTCCGACCGTTCGATGCGGGTGAGGATGCCGCGGTAAATGGCCCCCATGATCTGTGCGGCCAGCAGGCGCCGCGCGTCCGCGCGCGGCAGGCCGTCGGCCGCCTTCCGGTAATACTCCCGCGCGCGTTGGGCCTGTTGCCGCAACAGCGCCTTGACCTTCGGGGCGCGAACGCCGCCGCCGGCGGTCTCGCGTGCGAGATCCTTCTCCGAGCATCCATGGCGGCGGAGGTCCTCCTGAGGAATGTAGACGCGCCCCTTGCGGAGATCCTCGGGCACGTCGCGGAGGATGTTGGTCAGCTGAAGCGCGACCCCAAGATCGACGGCGTATTGCCGTGAGCGCGGATCACCATATCCGAAGATCTCCAGACAGATCAGGCCGACCGCCGACGCGACGCGAATGCAGTACTCGTAGAGGTCGGCAAACGTGTCGTAGCGCCGTGACCCGAGGTCCATCTCGACCCCTTCGATCAGCGACTCAAACGCCGGCCGCGGAAGATTGAACTGCCCTATCAGTGGCGCCAGCGCGCGCCCCTGCGACGTCCGAGGCGTGCCCCCCTCGAATGCAGCCGCGAGCTCTCCACGCCAGCGCGCGATCTCGGCCATCGCCGCGTTCGAGTCCGAGGCCTCATCCACGCCGTCATCGACGGCCCGGCAGAAATCCCACACGGCGACGATGGCCCTTCGCTTGTCGGAGGGGAGCACCAGAAACGAGTAGTAGAAATTCGTGTCACGGGCCATATCAGCGCGACGATCCCGTCTCCCATCGAAGCGCCTTCCACAGCAGAGTCGGCGCGTCGATCGCACGCAGGCCGGGACGATGATTGAACACGTCGAAACCGGCGGCTTCAGTAGCTTCAAGGATTCGCATGCCGCCAAGCCATGTCAGCCGCAGTTCCCACCGCAGGCGGCCGCCGATGCCGTCACACACCGGCCGTCCTGCGCGGAAGAGCGCCCGCGTTCTATCCGTCACCGATTCGAGCGCGGCCCGCCACTCCGGCGTGATCCGGCCGGCGTCGAGGTCCCCATCCTGTGCCTGCGCGCGGTCTCTGTCCTCGAGGGGTACGTACAATCGTCCGCGCGTCCAGTCGATCGCCAAATCCTGCCAGAAGTTGGTCAATTGAAGCGCCGTGCACACCGCGTCCGAGTGCTCATCGAGCCGTTGATCATCGTAACCGGCCACTCGCAGCACGAGCCGGCCGACCGGATTGGCGGATCGACGGCAGTAGTCGAGCACGTCGACCCACGTCGCATATCGCGTGGTCAGGACATCCTGTCGAAACGCGCTGAGCAGATCGTGAAAGAGCGATCGGGGCAAGCTGTGCGTGCGGATCGTGTGCTCGAGCGCGAGGAAAATGAAATCGTCGCCCGCCGATGCGCGATTGGCGTCCGGCGGGGTCAGACTCTGCTCGAGGCGCGCACCCCACGCGTCGAGCCGGCGGAGGCGCTCGCTGGCTTCGGGCCCCGGTTCGTCCGCGAAGTCGTCGGCGCGGCGCGCGAAGGCATAGATTGCGGCAATGTGCGGACGTATGGACGCGGGCAGCAGACGCGAGGCCACGGGAAAGTTCTCGTAGTGGTTGCGCGCGAGACGCTCGCAATAGGCGTAGGCCATGGCAAGGGTGTCTCCCTGCGCCGGAAGGGCGAGCGCGTTCACCACTCGGTTTCCGACGTCCCGGCGCGGCGGTTCGCCGCGCGTGCCATGACGAAGAGCAGATCCGAGAGCCGGTTGACGTAAACGAGCAGTTCGGGTTCGAACGCGTCCTGGCCGAGCGAGACCATCGCGCGCTCGGCGCGCCGGCAAATCGTGCGCGCCACGTGCAGCAGGACGCCTCCCCGCGAGCCGCCGGCGAGAATGAACCGTCGCAGCGGCGGCAGCTCGGATTCGAGCTGGTCGATCCAGCCCTCCAGCCTGCTGATATCCTCAGTCGTCACGGCGGCCTTCGCGACGCGTGCCGCGATCTTATGAGAGGGATCCGCAAGGCGGGCGCCGAGGGCGAACAGATCGCGCTGGATCTGCTCGAGCATCGCGGTCAACTCGCGTTCGGTGACTTCGGTTCGCACGAGGCCAAGCCACGCGTTGAGCTCATCGACGTCGCCGTACGCGCCCACGCGCGGGTCGGACTTCATCACGCGTGTGCCGTCGAAGAGACCGGTATCGCCGCCGTCTCCGGTCCTGGTGTAGATTTTCACGTCCTGATTATTGCCACAGGCCACAGAAAAACACAGAAAAACACTGATACCCCGAATGGCATGGACCGACAAGAGATCCCAACACACATGGCCGCCGGCACACAGCGACGCACGCGCAAAAAGGTTCGCGCTCTTCCGGGACCGGTGAGCCGCCAGTGGTTCAGGCGGCGCCTTCTTGAATGGTACCGACGCCATGGACGCGATCTCCCCTGGCGGCAGACGCGCGATCCCTATCGGATCCTCGTCTCCGAGGTGATGTTGCAGCAGACGCAAGTCGACCGCGTCTTACCCAAGTATCAGGAATGGCTCGACAAATACCCTACGCTCGCGGCGCTTGCCGCCGCCCCCGAAGCAGACGTCTCGGCGGCCTGGCGGCCGCTCGGCTACAACATCCGTCCGCGGCGCCTCCACGCCATCGCCCGCGAATCGGTCGAGCGGTACGGCGGAGAGTTGCCGGGCGACGAGGCCACGCTCCGGTCCTTCAAGGGTATCGGCGCCTACACAGCCGGGGCGGTGCTGAGCTTTGCCTTCGGGCAGCGCGCGGCGATCGTGGACACGAACGTTGCGCGCGTGCTCTTCCGGATCTTCGTCGGCTCGGGCGATCCGAAGTCGCACGCGATGCGACGCCACCTGTGGGAAGTCTCGCGCGCCGTGCTTCCCATGCGGCGGGTGTTCGACTTCAATCAGGCGCTGATGGACTTCGGCGCCACGCTTTGCACGGCTCGCAAGCCGCAATGTCCCGTGTGCCCCATGCGTACCCGGTGCGCCGCCTATCCGTACGATCCCTCATGACGGACTCATTCTCCTCGTCGTCGCACCGGATCGTCGTGACCGCCGCCGTCATCGAGCGGGACGGCGCATTCCTCGTCACGCGCCGGCCAAGCGGCGTTCATCTCGAAGGGTATTGGGAGTTTCCGGGAGGGAAGTGTGAAGACGGAGAGTCGCACGTCGCGTCGCTCGAGCGGGAAATAGCGGAAGAGCTGGAGACCGGTATTCTCGTGGGCCCCGAAATCTTTTCCGTTGCACATGCGTATCCGGACCGCGTCGTCGAACTGCACTTCTTCGACTGTCGTCTGACCGGCGAGCCACGCGCAGTGCTTGGACAGGAAATGCGGTGGGTGCCTCAGGAGGAACTGGCGTCGCTCGCGTTTCCGCCTGCCGATGAAGAACTGATTCGAAGCCTGGCGCGGCGGTGAGGGCGCGCGGGCTCAGTGCTTTTTCAGCGTCTCGATGCCGTTTACCTTGCCCAGGCAGGTGTCGCCGGAATACGGTACGACTATCGAGTCGGTGCCCATCGTTGCAGTGCCGGTCAACGTGATGGCGCAGGACGTCAGGCCCGGCCCCGTTGCGTTGCCCTTCGCGCTCCAGTCGATCGCGATCGGCGACGACATCTTGCCCTCCGCCGTGCCGCTGAACTTCAGGTCGCCGGGGCAACTCGCGGTGAACGAGCCCTTCGCGGAGGTTGCCGTCTGCTCGGTGACGTTCCACTTGAAGTCCGTGCAGGTGCTCGGTGTCGGGATCAGGGTCGAGGACGTCCAGCTTCCAAGCAGCGAATCGTTGCCCGCCGCCGTGGGTTCGGTGAACGAGCTGTGGTGATCAAAGCCGGCGCATCCAACGGCGGCGGTTGCGGCTATCGACAGGACGACCATCAGAATACGATTCTTCATTGGCTTTTATCCGGTGAAGGGTGGCTCCACAACCGTGAAGCTCGGTTGGTCCGGCTCCGTTTGTGAGACCACCCATAAGTTATCGGGCACACGATGCGCACAGAACAGCTCAGCAGAGCCAGAATCATACCACCCGATCCTAGGCTTGCTGGTGCGCGGATTTGACGTCCTCAGCCTGCACACCATTTCAATTTTCGGCTGCGATCGGCGAAATCTGACATCAACGGATCGGGTGTACGGTCCCGCTGAAATAGTCCTCCAATGCCTCCCGTGTGCTGCGAAACGCGAGGTCGTTCCATGGGATTTCGGCGCGGGAGAACAGCCTGGCTTCGAGCGATTCGTCGTCGATCTGCAGATCGCCGCCAACGATCGACGCTTTATAGACCACGACGATGATGGGCCGGCCGGGGTAGGAATAGATATTGATGAGGCCGTCGAGCCGGATCTGCAGGCCTGCTTCCTCGCGCGCCTCGCGCATCGCCGCCACCGTCAGCTCTTCGCCGCGATCGACATAGCCGCCTGGAAACACCCATAACCCGTAACCGGGCTCGATCGCGCGCCGGACGAGGACGATTCGTTCATCGGGCGCTGTGATGACAGTGCCGACCGCCACTTTGGGATCGAGATACAGGATGAATCCGCATCGCGCGCAGACGAGCCGCGAGGGATCACCCGCTTTCAGCTGTCGCGCGTCGAGCGGGCCCCCGCAGGCCGGACAGAATCGAAACGCCGGCTCGTGAACGGACATGAGGTTGTTTCCAGCGTGTCTGTGTTAGTCCGTGTTCTTCAGTGGCAGTGGCGTCGATTGTCGCGCATATAATTCGCGTATGTCGATTCTGAAGATCGCGCGCATGGGGCATCCGGTGCTGCGCGCGAAGGCTCGCGCGGTGCACCCGTCAGAGATTCGGACCCCGACGATCCAGCAGCTCATCGACGACATGTTCG
>JBBQEJ010000022.1:0-47897 GCA_038320555.1 Vicinamibacterales bacterium
GCGCTGCTGCAGGAGCGCGGAAAGATCCCCCTCCTTGCCGCGGGCATCGTCCTCACCGGCGCCAACGTCGATCCGCAACCATTCGCGCGCATACTCAGCGAACCAGGTAGAACTACGGAAAACCCGGCCGGCCCCAGTAGAACCTCGCCGAACCTTGTGGAACCCCGCAGAACCCCGTAGAACCCAGCAAGAACCCCGCCGAACCCGATCCACAGCCGCGTCGAGCTTATGATGTAGGGTCGGGTTTTCACGATGACCACTATCCTCCAGCATCTTCCTGCCGGCGAAAAAGTCGGTATTGCGTTTTCGGGCGGCCTCGACACGAGCGCCGCGCTGCATTGGATGCGCGCGAAAGGCGCGATCCCGTACGCCTACACGGCGAATCTCGGTCAGCCCGACGAAGCGGACTACGACGAGATCCCGCGCCGCGCTGTGCAGTACGGCGCGGAGAAGGCCCGCCTGATCGACTGCCGGGCGCAGTTGGTCTCCGAGGGTCTGGCGGTTCTGCAGTGCGGAGCGTTTCACATCTCGACCGCGGGCGTGCCGTATTTCAATACCACGCCGATCGGCCGCGCCGTGACCGGCACGATGCTCGTTGGCGCGATGAAAGAGGACAACGTCAACATCTGGGGAGACGGAAGCACCTACAAGGGCAACGACATCGAGCGCTTTTACCGGTATGGGCTGCTGGCCAATCCCGGACTGCGCATTTACAAGCCGTGGCTCGATCAGGACTTCATCGACGAGCTCGGCGGCCGCGCCGAGATGTCGGAGTACATGCGCAAGGCTGGGTTCGCCTACAAGATGAGCGCGGAAAAGGCGTACTCGACCGACTCGAACATCCTTGGCGCGACGCACGAGGCAAAGGACCTCGAGCGGCTCGACACCGGCATCAAGATCGTCGAGCCCATCATGGGCGTCGCATCGTGGCGCGACGATGTGCCGGTGAAGCGCGAGGAAGTCGCGATCCGTTTCGACGAGGGACAGCCGGTCGCGTTGAACGGCATCACCTTCAGGGACCCGGTTCAATTCATCTTCGAAGCAAACCGGATCGGCGGACGACATGGTCTCGGCATGAGTGATCAGATCGAGAACCGGATCATTGAAGCCAAGAGCCGCGGCGTGTATGAAGCACCCGGCATGGCGCTGCTCTTCATCGCGTACGAACGGCTGATCACCGGTATTCACAACGAGGACACGATCGAGCAGTACCGCGACAACGGCCGGCGGCTCGGCCGCCTCCTCTACCAGGGCCGCTGGTTCGATCCGCAGTCGATGATGCTCCGTGAAACCGCGCAGCGCTGGGTGGCGCGCGCCATCACCGGCGAAGTCCGGCTCGAGCTGCGACGCGGCAACGACTACTCGATTCTCGACACGACGTCCCCCAACCTGACGTACAAGCCAGAGCGGCTGACGATGGAGAAGGGAGAATCGATGTTCTCACCGCAGGATCGAATCGGCCAGTTGACGATGCGCAATCTGGACATCGTGGACACCAGGGACAAGCTGTTCACTTACGTGAAGGCCGGCGTGCTGTTGCCATGGAGTGGAACGGCGCTCCCTCATCCTTCTTCCGATCCGCCCGATCCCTCCGACGACAAGTCCAAGTAGCCGCGCAATGGGTGACGAGCGTCGCAGGGCCGCTACGGCCGGCTTCGCCCTGGCGGTCCTCGCCGGTGCGGCGCTCGTCAGCTTCCGCGCCACGTACGAGCCCGATCTGTGGTGGCACCTGGCGCAGGGCCGCGAAGTTGCCTCGGGGCATCTCGTCCGCACGAACCTCTTCAGCTTCACGTACCCCAACTACCCGCAGCCCTACACGTCATGGCTTTTCGATCTGGGCTCCTTTGTCCTGTGGACGCGCGTCGGACCCGCTGCACTGCAATTCGCCCACGCCCTGGCGATCGTGTTGACCTTCTGGGCCGTCGCGGCGGCGTGCCGGATTCGTTCGTCGCTCGCGGCTGCAGCGGCGGTGTGCTTCTTCGGTTGGCTGATCATCGAGCCCCGCGCGCTTCCCCGCCCGCACGTCTTGTCCTTCCTGGGCCTCGGATTATGCGTCTACATGATCGAACGAGCCCGTTTTGTGGGGCACTCGCGGCCGTTGCGCTGGGCGCCGCTGCTGATTGCCGCATGGGCCAACGTGCACGTCGAATGTGTCTTCGGTGTCGCGGTCGTGGGACTTTTTGGCGCCGGTGAATTTCTGCATCCACGGAGTCTGCCGCGAGGCGAAGCGATCAAGGTTGTCGGTATCGCTGCGGTCTCGCTGCTCGCGACGGCCGTCAACCCGTATGGCTTCGGTCTTCTCAGATACCTTTACGAAAACGCGTTCGTCCCGCAGATCATCAACATCGCCGAACTGCTGCCCCCCTACTTCCCGAACTACGGCGGGTTCTTTGTGTGGTCGATCGGCGTGGCGCTCGCGCTGCTGCTGCACGGGCGCCGTGTCTCGCTTGGCGACATGCTGATCCTTGCGCCATTCGCCTATCTCGCCTTCAGCCACCTTCGAATGACGCCGCTTCTCTTTCTCGTGTCGGCGCCCATCGCCGCGCGTGCCGTTGACGATCTCCAGCGGTTTGGAATCGATCGGCGCGCCGTCGCAACAACCGCGGCGGCAGCGACCATCGTCCTGGCACGGGTACCGATTCCGGGTATGTTGGGAGAACTCGGTGCCGGCCGGGCCGCGCTGATGCCTCCGGAGTTCTTCTCGGAGCCGGCCATGCAGTTCGCGCGCGACCACCAGCTGTCGGGTCCGGTCTTTACCAGCATGAACCTGGGCGGGTTCGTGGCATGGGAGCTCTATCCATCGGCCCAGGTCTTCGTGGATTCACGGCTGCAGGCGTATCCGCCGGAACACTTCCGCGCGATCATCGAGGCATCAAGGGATCCGCAGCTGTGGGCCGCCATCACGGCCGGCGTTGACTGGGCGGTAGTGTCGCTCCCGCGCGTCAACGAGCTGTCGGGCGCCGGGCATTTCACCCCACCCGAATGGCGCTCGGTCTATCGCGATCGCGCGGTCGAGATCTTCGTCCGGCGATCGCGACCAGACTGACGGCCTCGCTTTTCCTTTTGGTATGCTGGATCCAACACCGGGGTCAGACTCCATCGGCTTCTTTCCTGAAAAAATGTCGTTCGCGCGCTTTCACCCCGCAGTTCAGCAATGGTTTACGACCGAAGCCATCGGCGCGCTGGTCGCGGCGGGCTATGTGGCGTCAGATGGATTCTCGGGACTGCGCGCTCGTCTCGGCGGCCCACGGTGTGCCGCCATCCCGGGATCGACGCACGAACTTTGCCGGCAGGTGGACCGCGCTCGAGGCCGGGCGCTCGCCCGACGGTCGCGATGCCGACGTGGTGGCGCTCGCACGCACACTCTTGCGGCGTTACGGCGTTGTCTTCCGCCGCGTCCTCACCCGCGAGCCGGCCGCCGCGCCGTGGCGGGAGCTGATGCGCGTGTACCGGCGTCTCGAAGCTCGGGGGGAGATTCGAGGCGGACGGTTCGTGGCGGGAATGTCCGGAGAGCAGTTCGCGCTTCCTGAAGCCGTCGACCGCCTGCGCGACGTGCGGCGCACGTCCGGCACCGGGCAGCTCCTGACCATCAGCGCGGCAGATCCGTTGAATCTCGCCGGCGTCATCACGCCCGGCGATCGCATTCGCACCGCGGGGCGCACGCGCATCGTCTATCGTGACGGCGTGCCGCTGGCGGTGATGGAGGGAGATTTCACCCGCGAGCTGACCGCTATCGATCCCGCGATCGCCGGTGACGTCGCGCGTGGCCTCAGCCGGCGCCGCGTTCTTGCCGCGCCGTAGCCTGGCGAAGACGGGCCCGCGCTCCTTCGATAGTCTGGGCAGGGCGCTTGTCACGCCGTGTGGCGCCGCATTGGGTGACTTCCCGCGCACACGCGCACGTCTTACCCATCTCCGAGTAATGCTTACCCGCCATGCGATGCGCGCATCGCGATCTGAACCGCTGACACATCGTCAACGTCTTCACACCACAGCGCGGTCTGTGCCGCCGCAGCGTTCACAAGTATCCGTCCCCTACGGGGCGGATGGAGGCCGTCATGTGCTCGAGATCGCAGCGTCACGCCGTCTTCTGCATCCTTCCGCCACACATCCTGCGGACGATCGCCGAACGAGGGACGCCCGAGCAGCGGGCGAGCGCGAGCCGGACACTGGCTCTCGACGCCACGTTGCGCGCGTTGCGCGCGTCGCCGCTCTCGCTCGAACGGCCGACACTCCCCGCCGCCGCAGATGGCGCGTCAAAGCGCCGCACGATCTACACCGCGAGCCATCAGCAGCAGCTCCCCGGCGCGATCGTTGCGTCCGAAGCGAATCCGCCGGCGGCACACGCTGACGTCGCGATTCGCGAGGCATTCCGCGGCCTGGGCGCAACCTGGGATTTCTACTCCGATGTCTTCGATCGCCAATCAATCGACGATGAGGGCATGGCGCTCGACGCGACGGTGCACTACGGCGATCGGTACGACAACGCGTTCTGGAACAGCCGTCAGATGGTGTTCGGCGATGGAGATGGCCAGTTGTTCAATCGCTTCACGATCGCGGTCGACGTGATCGGGCACGAGCTGACGCACGGCGTCACCGAGGACGAGGCGGGTCTGGTCTACATGTTCCAGGCTGGGGCGCTCAACGAATCCATATCGGACGTCTTCGGATCGCTCGTCAAGCAGAAGCTGCTGAATCAGACCGCCCAGGAAGCCGACTGGCTGATTGGTGAAGGGCTGTTCACCGCTGCCGTCAACGGCCAGGCCCTTCGGTCAATGAAGGCGCCCGGCACCGCGTATGCGGATCCTGTGCTCGGTACCGATCCGCAGCCGGATCACATGAGCAAGTACGTCAACACCTACCACGACAACGGCGGCGTGCACATCAACTCGGGGATCCCGAACAAGGCCTTTCAGCTGACCGCTGCCGCGCTCGGTGCGTACGCGTGGGAGAGGGCCGGCCGTATTTGGTACGAAACGCTGCGCGATTCCGCGCTGCGGCCGAATACAGGCTTCAAGCGCTTTGCGAAGCTGACCGTGTCGACCGCAGGCCGGCTATATGGCCAGGGTAGCGTCGAACAGGAAGTCGTGGCAGATGCCTGGGCAACGGTTGGCCTTCCCGTCTCGGTTGGCGCCACGGCGTTCGGCTAGACTGCACGCATGCGCGTGCATTTTCAGGTCAGCGGCGGGATCGGCTCCTTTCCCGGTCTCGCCGCTCCGCGCACGATCGACGTCGACACCCTCCCCGAAGAGGACAGCAGCCGGTTGAAGCAGCTCGTGGACGACTCGCGGTTTTTCACGTTACCGTCGCGGATCCCCGCGCCGCGCGGCGCGGCGGATTATCAGACGTACGAGATCACCATCGAAGATGGAGCCCGCCGCCACCACGTGGCCGTCTCCGATCCAGTCGCCCCGGCCCCGCTCCAGAAACTCATCGACGCATTGCGCGCGCTCTAATGCGACTCTGTCAGACCAGCCTGCTGCTCTGGGACGGCCTTTTCGTTTGGTCGCTTCATCGTGCGCGGAGAAGACGACCCCACGCGGAGGAAGCAGAGACGCAGAGATCGCCGAGAAAGGCTGCGTGACGACCCTTCGCAGCCGCTTCCTTACTTGTCGTCTCCGCGCGCTTGGCGCTCTCTGCGCGAGACTCGTCTTGACAAGTAAAGTACGACGACCTAAAGCTGAGCACTCTCGATTCCCACGAGACCTCGTCAGCAATCTGACAAAAGTCGTATTAGTGTCTCTCCAGCGCGACGCGATCCCACTTCGCCAGATTGGCTGCCGCCTCGTACGTCGACTGCAGGAATTCCAGGACCGTGTCGTCGGGCGACGCGGATTCCCGCACTCGATCGTACGGCAGGATGAATTCGCCGAAATCGCGATTGTAGAAGGCCCCCTCCGGTCCCACAGGCGCGTCTGCAAAACCGTCGGGCTGCGAATACGCGTACGAGTAGAACGCGGGGTAGTCCACCGGCGCGGTGCCCGACCAGAATCCGCAGCTGCTGACTTCATGGGAGTACGCTTCCTGCGTGACACTGTCAGGGAGGTTCGGGATGCCGCCAGGGTGTCGTGGCGCCGTCCGTCCGGAGAAGCGCGTCACGGCGAGATCCATGCCGCCCCAGAAGAGATGCACCGGACTGCATTTGCCATGAACCGAGTCCGGAACGTTTTGAGCACGCGATCGGCCTGCGAGAGCGCGCGCCAGAAGCGATGCACGGCATCCTTGTCGTATGCGTGGTGCAACTCGTCGCGAGGAAACGGGATCGCGATGGGGATTTCGTTCGGCTTTGCCGAGATACGAACCGGCATGCCAACCCGCGTCAGCTCGTCCATCAGCCGCGCGTAGAACGCGGCCACGCTTTGCGGCTCCAGCCCAAATCCGCCGATTACGCCGTCCGTTGTCGCGATGAGCACAGTTGATGATCCACGAAGTCCAAATCAATGTGGAACGAGCGCGTGCCGTGTGGAACCGGTGACGTCGTCAGCCCTCTCGCCGTAAGGTAGAAGGTTGAATGCCACGAGTGGTTGATGGGTGGCGTGAGACGCAGCCGGACCTTGCCGACGATTTGCAGCCACAACTGAAGCGTGTCGCGCGTGTCGATCCAGTCCGCGAGCGGCAGCGCCGGCCAATCCGCCGTCGAGTTGATTGAAGGCATGTGTGAAGGCTCCCTTTGAGAAGCTATCGGCTGCCGCCCGCACGGGGTACGCGCTTTTCGTAGGCCGGGCGCGCGGGAGCTTTCGGCGCTTTCGCGGCCCGCTCGGTGACTTCCTTGATGGCGCGCGCGAGCTGCGGATCATTCCCCGCGGCGAGCTGCGCGGGATCGTCATCCACCGAAATGTCGGGCTCGACGCCGTGTCCTTCGGCGAACCACTGGCCCTTCGGGTCGTACATCCTGAACGTGGGAACCGTCACGTTGCCGCCGTCGGCGAGTGACGGTGCGCCGCTGATGCCGATGAGACCACCCCAGGTGCGCGTGCCGATGAGAGGCCCGAGGCCGGCTTCGCGGAAGTAGCTGGGGAAGGCATCGCCGCCCGAGCCGCTCCATCCGTTAATCAGCATGACCTGCGGGCCGCGATGCGCGACCGGCGGCCACTGCTGGCTGACGCCGTCGCGCACCGCCCAGTACGCGAGGATCGGACGGTTGAGCAATTCAATGAATCGATCGGGAATCTGCCCGCCGCTGTTCCAGCGCTCGTCGATGATGAGGCCGTCCTTCTTCCACTGCGCCATGAACTGGCGCACGAGCTCGTTCTGCGCGTCCACGCCCGTACTCTGCACGTAGATGTAGCCGATCGTTCCGTTGGTCGCCTTATCGACGATCTGACGGCGCTCCTCGATCCACGATCGGAAGCGCAGCTCGGTTTCGCTCGGGATGCACGTCACCACCACCTGGCGCGCACCGGTCGGCGACGGCGCCGTGTTGACTGTCAGCACGACGGTCTTGTCGCCGAGCCCCTGGAACGAGGCCCACGGCTCCGTCTTCGGGTCGATCGGCACGCCGTTTACCGCCAGGACGTAGTCGCCTTGCTTGATCAGGACGCCGGGCTCGTCGAGCGGCGAGCGGACGGACGTGTCCCACGGTCCGCCGCGGACGATGCGCTTGATGCGGTAGGCACCCTTTGCCAGTTCCCAATCGACGCCAAGCATGCCGACCGATCGCTGTGGCGCCTGCTCCATGTCGCCGCCGCCATGGTAGGTGTGCGAGGCGTTCAACTCCCCGATGAACTCCCCGATGAGGAAATCGACGTCCCACCGCGTGACCGCATCCTCCAGCAGCTTGCTGTAACGCCGCCGCAGTCCCGGCCAGTCCACTCCGTGCATCCCCGGGTCGTAGAAGAAGTCGCGCTCGAAGCGGAAGACGTCCGTGAACATCTGCCGCCACTCGGCGCGCGGATCGACCGGCGCTTCCATGTCCGCGGTGACCATCGGCTTCTCGAACTTCTGCGCCGCCTTGATCTCGAGGATCGTGAACTTGTTCTTGTTCGCGACGAGCATCTTCTTGCCGTCAGCCGTCGTCTCGAAGCCGTCGGCCTCTTCGAGCACCGTTTTTTCCTCGCGCTCGGCGAGATCGAAATAGACGAGGGCGTTCTTCTGCTCGCCCGATCCCGTGCGCGGGACGCGGCGATAGAGCAGCTTGCCTTTGATCGTCTGCAGGTCCGCATAGTTGCCTCCCTTGGGCGGCAACACGACCGCGCGCGCCTCGAAGCCGTCGAGATCGATGCCGACGTTTGCGGGGGCCAGCGTACGGTCGTCCGTTTTTTTCTCCTCCGGCTTTTTTTCCTCGGGCTTCTTCTCGTCGGGCTTTTGCGCGTCGGGTTTCTTGTCGTGGTCCTTCGGGTCCTCGGGCTTCTTGTCGTCTTCCTTTTTGTCGTTCGTATCGAGCGCCGGATTCTCAGAGTCGTTGCGCGCGGCAAGCGGGGACTTCACATCGCGGCGCAGCGGCACGACCATGAGCTTTGTGGGATTGGGATAGGTCCACGTGTTGTCGAAGCTGCCGTAGACCAGATCGAATTCGCGATCCGACGCATAGAACAGGTACTTCCCTTCGGGCTCGAACGTCGGCTGCGCGTCGTTGAGATAGCCGGTCGTCGCCTGGTTCAACTTCGAGCTCTTCGTGTCGTACAGGAAGACCGCACTGTTGGCCGAGCTCGTCGGCCGCGCGTAGGTCAACCAGCGCGAGTCGGGCGACCACTGCATCCTGAAATTTTCCAGGTCCGGGTGTGAGATCCATTCGGGACTTTGATCGATCGGCGTAAGGCGGTCAGTCTCGATGTCGTAGATTCTGATGTGCATCGCCTGGTCGATGAAGGCCAGCTTCCGGCTGTCTGGCGACCACTGGGGCGCATAGCGGAAACCGGCACCGAGCGAAGTGACCTTCCGCTCAGGCGCAGCGCCCTCGACCGCCCGCAACGTCAGCTCGTATTCACCGCTGCGATCGCTCCAGTACGCGACGGTTTTTCCGTCGGGCGACCAGCGGGGGTAACGCTCGACGACGCCGGACGATCGCGTCAGGTTCACGACCGCACCGAACTCCGCCGGCACGGTAAAGACGTCGCCGCGCGCCTCGAACACCGCGCGCTTGCCCGTCGGCGACACGGCGGCCGACCGGATGAGCGATTCCGCCTTCGCGGTCCTGGCCCGAAAGCGTCGCCTCGTCGGTGACGACGTGCACGGGGACCTCCACCGCCTTCTCCGACGCGAGATCGAGAAGGTAGAGCCGTCCGCCAGCCTGGAAGACGATGCCGTCCGGGCCAATCGACGGGAAGGTGATGTCGAAGTCGTTGAATTCGGTCACTTGCCGGGAGGTGCCACGGGCGACGTCGTAGCTCCAGATGTTGTTCCGCTCGTTCGCGCCGCGATCGGAAAGAAAATAGATGACGCCGCCGTGCCACATCGGCTGCGCGTCGTTCGCAGGGTTGGAGGTGATGTTTTTCGTCGCAAAGGTCTTCAGGTCGAAGAGCATCAGATCGGGCGCCCAGCCGCCGCGATACCGCTTCCAGTTGCGGAAGTCCTGCGACATCGGCATGTAGACGAACTGCTTCGCGTCGGGCGAGTAGGCGCCGAACTCGCCGTACGGAATCGGAAGCTTCTCCGGAAGACCTCCGTCGAGACCGATGGTGTAGAACTGGCTGTAGCGCTGCCGTCCGCTCTCGCGGCTGGACGCAAACAGCACACGCTTGCCGTCGGGCGTCCAGCCAATGACGCGATCGCCCATCGGGTGGTACGTGAGGCGCACCGGCTCACCGCCGGCCGCCGGGACGACAAAGACGTCCACGTTCCCGTCGTACGACGCGCTGTAGGCGACCTTGGTGCCGTCGGGCGAGAAACGCGGAAACGATTCTTCGCCTGGAGACGACGTCAGCCGGACCGCGGTGCCACCCTTCTTCGGCACGACCCAAATGTCGCCCGCGTAGACGAAGGCGATCTGCTCCTTTGAGACGGACGGCTGCCGAAACATTCGCGCGTCGATCTGCGCAAAGGCAGACGAGGACGAGAGGATCCCAAGCGCAATCAGCGCGACTACGCGGACGGACTTTGAGATGATCATGCAGGTGCTCCAGAAATAGGACGGACGAGTATTCTACTCGGTCCAAGGAGTGCCGCTGTTCGCTGCCACTGAACGGATCGTCGTATGATGCAAGGCTGAGCGCCACCATGAAAATCACCGACGTGCGTGCGACGACCGTGACGGTTCCGCTCGAGGCGCCGTTGCGCCACGCGAACGGCTGCCACTGGGGCCGTTTCGTGCGGACAATCATCGAGATTGAAAGCGACAGCGGCCTGATCGGCCTCGGCGAGATGGGCGGCGGAGGCGAGTCGGCGATTGCGACGGTCCTCGCGCTGAAGCCGTCGCTCGTCGGACGCGATCCGGCCCGTGTCGAGGACATGCGCTTCCTGCTCGCGAACCCGACCGCGTCGCTCTACAACAATCGCACGCAGGTCGTTGCCGCGCTCGAGTTCGCGTGTCTCGATCTCATCGGCCAGGCGTGGGGCGTTCCGGTCTGCGACATCCTCGGCGGACGCGTCCGCGACCGCGTGCCGTTTGCATCGTACGTGTTCTTCCGCTACGCCGGTGCGAACGGCAAGGGCACTGTGCGCACGGCCGATCAGCTCGTCGCGCACGCACGCGCGCTCAAGAAGCAATACGGGTTTCGAACGCACAAGCTGAAGGGGGGCGTCTTCCCGCTGGAATACGACCTCGAGTGTTACCGCGCGCTCACGGCAGCGTTTCCGGGCGACAGCTTCCGGTTCGATCCGAACGCCGTATGGACCACGGAGCAGGCGATTCGTTTCGGCCGCGCGATCGAGGATCTCAACAACGACTATCTCGAGGACCCCGTGTTCGGCCTTACAGGCATGCGGCACGCGCGCGAGCGTCTCCGTGTGCCGCTCGCGACCAACACGGTCGTCGTGAACTTCGAGCAACTTGCGGCGAACGTGCTGCACCGCGCGGTGGACGTCATCCTGCTCGACACGACGTTCTGGGGGGGCATTCGCGCCTGCGTCAAGGCCGCCGGGGTCTGCGAAACGTTCCAGCTCGGCGTTGCCGTTCATTCATCGGGCGAGCTCGGCATTCAGCTGGCGACAATGCTGCACCTGGGGGCGGTCGTGCCAAACCTGTCGTTTGCCGCCGACGCGCACTATCATCATGTCGCCGACGACATCATCGAAGGCGGCAAGCTGAAATACGAACACGGGGCGATCCGGGTCCCCGACAGCCCAGGCCTCGGTGTCCGCCTGGATCGCAAGAAACTCGCGCAATACGCGGACCTCTATCGCGAGCTTGGCAATTACGCGTACGATCAGGATCCGGCGCGGCCCGGGTGGGCCCCGCTCGTGCCAAACGACCGCTGGGCGGATCCCGGCGACGACCGGGAGCCGTTTGTCCGTGGGTGAGCAGGATCGCACCGTGCCGAGCGACCACGTACTGCGCACCGCCGAGGAGGTGCGTCTCCAGACGCGACGGATCGTGTCGGAGACGACGGTCTTCGACATGCACACGCACTTGTTTCCCCCGGCATTCGGCGCGATGTCGCGATGGGGGATCGACAGTCTGCTCACGTACCACTACCTGGTCGCCGAGGTCATGCGGGCCGCCGACGTGCGGCCGGCCGACTTTCAGCGGCTGCCGCAGGCGGCGCAGGCAGATCTGATCTGGGACGCGCTGTTTGTCCGCAGCACGCCGCTCTCGGAAGCCACCCGCGGGGTCGTCGCCGTACTCTCGGCGCTCGGACTGGACCCGGCGAGTTCCGATTTGGGGCAGGCCCGCGAGTTCTTCCGCGACACACGCCCCGAGCAGCAGGTCGATGTCGTCCTCGATCGCGCCCGAGTCTCGGCGGTCGTGATGACCAACGATCCCTTCGATCCGAACGAGGCGGCGTTGTGGCAGAAGGGACGGCCGGCGGATGCGCGCTTCAAGGCCGCGCTCCGAATCGACCCGCTCCTGAACGACTGGACCACCGCGCGCCGCGCGCTCTCGGCCGCCGGCTACGGCGTGGGGCCTGACGTAGACGATCGGGCGATGGCGGATGCGCGCCGCTTCGTCGACGACTGGATCGCGCGCATGGATCCGTTCTATCTGGCCGTGTCGCTGCCGGACGCCTTTGCGTGGCCCGAAGACAGCCCGCGCGGGCGGCTCATCGAGCACGTGGTGCTGCCGGCCTGCCGGGATCACGGACTGCCGTTCGCGATGATGATCGGCGTGCGCCGCGCGGTGAACCCGGCGCTCGGGGACGCCGGGGACGGCCTGGGACACGCGGACGTCTCGACAATTCATCGCCTGTGCCGCACCCATCCCGACAACCGGTTCCTGGTCACGATGTTGTCGCGGGAGAATCAGCACGAGCTGTGCGTGGCGGCGCGGAAGTTCGCGAACCTGATGCCGTTCGGCTGCTGGTGGTTTCTCAACAACCCGTCGATTGTGTCCGAGATCACGCGCGAGCGGCTCGAGCTGCTCGGACCGACGTTCATCCCGCAGCATTCGGACGCGCGCGTGCTCGAGCAGCTGCTCTACAAATGGCCGCATGCGCGCCGCGACATCGGCAACGCGCTCGGCGACCAGTACGCTGGTGTCGTCGAAAACGGGCGGCCGGTGACCATCGCCGAGATAACGCGCGACGTGCGGCGGCTGTTCTCGGACAATTTTCTGAACTGGGCCGGCCGTTCACCCGCCATTGCCGCGGCGCCTGCCGTCTGAATAACAAGGACGAAACCATGATGACACTTGCGTTGGTCGTTGCGTTGGGTCTGACCGCTGCACAGGAAACCCCGCAGGAGCGCCCCAAAGTGCCGAAGGATTCAATCCAGCTGGTCGTCACCGGTTGCCTGAAAGGACGCGTGCTGGCCGTCTCGGACGTGCGCCAGGAGGACACCCAGAGCGGCCCGATCGTACGGGCGCGTTCGTTCCGCCTGGCCGGGAAGAAAGACATCATGAAGGACGTGAAGGACCAGGACGGCCATCTCGTCGACGTGACGGGGCTCGTCCGGAAGTCCGCGCTCATCGAGCCCGGCGTGAAAATCGGTAAACGAGTCGTGATCGGCGGCGGGCAGCCGGTTGCCGGCGGCAGCGGCACGCGCCCTGCGCCGCCGGAGTCCATACCGGTGCTGGATGTGGAGTCCGTACGACAGCGGGCGTCGTCATGCGGCGCCGGGCTCTAGTGTGTCCGGTCTGGGCTCGAGCGCTGCGCTACGGACCGTCGTTCAGAGCGTGTTGTAGACGAGCGCGACGAAATCGTTCGGCGCCATCATGCCTTTGCCCCACGTGGCGTCGAACTCCGCGCCTGGCTTGGACGCCTGCACCTGGGCGAGCGTTCTCTTCGCGCGTTTCTGGGTACGCACCCGGTCGCGGATCGTGCCGATCACCTTGCGATACTTCAGCAGGCCGGCGTGATCGGACAGCGGCCCGTGCCCCGGGACGATTTTCGTCCGAGCATT
Source organism: Vicinamibacterales bacterium (assembly GCA_038320555.1). Classification (GTDB taxonomy): domain Bacteria; phylum Acidobacteriota; class Vicinamibacteria; order Vicinamibacterales; family 2-12-FULL-66-21; genus JALZOC01. The sequence continues at coordinate 13,432 of JBBQEJ010000022.1, forward strand.
CGTCATCGCGAGCGCCCGGTCCGCCCCCGCTATCATCCCGTTGATGTTGCCGCCCGTCCCCGCATCGATGAACGGATACATGCCGTTGAAGAACACGTCGCCAATGTGCAGGACGTTGGCCTTCGTGTAGTGCACGAAGATGTCCGTGTCGGTGTGCGCGGGCGGCACGTACGACAGCGCGACGATTTCTCCGTTCACGGTGAGCGACCGTTTGTCGGTGAACGTGTCGGTCGGCAACGCATCCGCCTGCGCCGGATCGAAGTGCATCCCGAGCAAATCGTGGGGTTCCATCAAACGCGTCTTCGTATTGGTATGCGCGAGCACGGACGCCCCGGCCGCGTGGAAGTTTGCATTGTTGTCGGCATGATCGAAATGCCAGTGCGTGTCGATCAGCGTCTTGACGGGGCCGCCGTCGAGCCCGTCGAGCGTGGATTTCAGCCTCGGCCACGCCGGCAGCAGGAACGAATCGACGACGACCTTTCCGTCCGGGCCGTGGAGCACGACGACATTGCCGCCGGGACCAGAGAGCATCACGAGTCGATCGCCAAGCTTCGTCGTTTCGATCGGCACCGCCCCCATCTGGGCGCGCATGGCCGCGAGGGGATCGGCCTGGACCGCGGCGGCCTGCAACATCTTCGCGTAGGTCGGCGTGGCAATCAGCCCGGCCGGCGCGTAACGCAACACGGTCGCACCGCCGGCACAGAGACCGGCGTAATACAGGAACTGACGGCGTGAAGAATCGTTCATCTAAACCTCGTGTAGGGATCCGGCTGAGGCCGGACCAATCGCCAGTTAGAATATCTCAACGCATATAATCGCCGTTCCTATGATCTGGCGCTCACCGAGGTACAAAGGTCCCGAGCGGCGGCTGCAACCACGATGGCGGCCGCAGCCGTTGCGCGTCCTCCTGACGCTGGTCGTCACCGTCGCGCTTGGCTACGGCATTGGGGTGCTGTACCTCATCACCCAGGAGACGCGGCTCGTCTTCCAGGCGGGGCAAACGCTCGGGACGGCACGTCCGTCTTTCCCGTACGAACACATCGACCTGCCTCGGGCCGACGGCGCAGGGCAGTTCGGCTGGGTGATGCGAAGCGCCGGCTCTGATGAGGGCACGTGGGTGCTGTTTCTGCACGGAAACGCCGCAACGATCGCGGCGAAGGTGAACATCGCGCACTACAGCGAGCTCAGGAACCTTGGCGTCAACGTGCTGGCGCCCGAATATCACGGCTTTGGCGGGCTCACCGGCGTCCCGACCGAGGCGGCGCTGGCAGCCGATGCCCGCGCGGCGTACGACTACCTGCGCACGGCACGTCAGATCGCACCGTCGCACATCGTGATTTACGGCTGGTCGCTGGGATCCGCGGTGGCCGTGGGGCTCGCTTCGGAAGTTGAAGAAGCCGCCGTCATCCTCGAGGGGGCGCCGGCATCGCTTGTCGAGATCAGCCGGCAGCGGTACCCGTTGTTTCCCGTTCGCCTGCTGATGCGCAACCGGTTCGACTCCATCGAGAAGATCAATCGTATCCGGGCGCCGATCCTGTTCCTGCACAGTCCGGAAGACGCGGTGATCCCGATCGCGGAGGGGCGCCGGTTGTACGAGGCCGCGCGCGGCGAGAAGACCTTCGTCGAGGTGCGCGGCGGCCATGTGGATGCTACAACCGTCGATACCAAGCGCTTCTACGGAGCGATCCGGACGTTTCTAGCGAAACATCACTTGATCAGCACGGATACCCTCGACGGCGAGCACCCGTCAGGGGCGAGGCCTGGTAGGGCCGAGTCGAGCGGCCTGCCGCGTTAGAGGTCTTGACCCAAACACTTGCACCATTTGGGTCAGGTTTTTCGGTCAAGACCGTCCCCGCGCCAGCGGGGGCGTTATCAAGAATGTGTCTAGCGAGGCGAAGCCTCGATGGTCTGAGGCGTAGCCTCGCTAGATCAAGGATGTCAGTCAGCACTCGCCCATCAACATTCTTCATCTCCAGCCCCAGCAGTTTCGCGGCCGTCGGGGCGACGTCCACGTTATTGACGGTATCGAGCGTGGTGCCCGGCCTGATCCCGCGACCCGACGCGATAAAGAGCGCCTGCAAATCCGGATCGGTGGAGACGTATCCGTGCGCGCCCAGGCTTCCCTCGGGCGCATCGATTGCGGTCTTGTCACCGGTGGCCGCGGCAAACGCGTACCCTGGCTTCGCCGTCAGGAAGAGCGCGCCCATCTGCTGGTTGGCCGACGGCAGCGGCAATCCGTACTGCGCATAATCGGGAGGCTCGATCATTTTGTCGATGCCTTCGAGGCCGGCAAGAGCCTGCTTCGTCCGATTCAGGATGTCGCCGGCCGGATCCGGGACCGTCACATACACGAGCGCGCTGCCGCCTTCGGGGACAGCATAGGCCTGGCTCCCGGTGATCTTCCCGTCCTCGACCTTCAGTAATCCCGCCTTCACCAACGCGGCATTCGCAAGAATCTGCCGCTTGACGGCCTTGAACCCGTGGTCCGACAGGACGAAGATCGTCGTCCGTGGCATGAGTCCGGTTTCCTCGATCGCCTTGACGATCCTCCCCACCTGCGAATCGAGGTGTGCCATGGCCGTCATGGCTGCCGGGGTACGCGGACCATAACGGTGCTGCGTCGAATCCAGCGCGAGAAGGTGAAACAGCAGCAGATTCGGCCGATGCTCGCGAAGAATGTGCATGGCGGCATTGGTCCACACCTCGTCGCGCCAGATGATGTTCCTCGTCGAGAAGGTGTCGAGATCCGCCCGCGCGATCGTACCCGCTTTCACCATCTCCTGGCCGATCGCCGGCTTCGCTTCGGGCCGCTCCGGCCGTTCCGCGAACTCCCACGTGATCGCCGGCGTGTTCAGGATCGCGACCCAGTCCACCTGCGCCGTCGTCAGACCCGACTCGTGCGCAACGTCGTAGAGTGTGGGCGCGCGGACCATTTCGTTCTTGTCGCGCCACGGTTCGATGCGCGGCGGCACCCCGGGGTCGCGGACGAGCAGTCCGTTGAACAGGACGCCGTGTTTCGCGGGCCCAACCCCCGTGACGATCGACGTGTGGTTCGGCCAGGTCACCGTCGGGTTCACCGAACGCATTCCCTTCGCGACGGCTCCGCCCGCCGCGAGCAGGCGCAGCGTCGGGACTGGAAGATACGGGTCATCGAGAGCCCAGCCGCCGAACCCGTCGAGCGTGATGATGACGACGTGATTTGATGTGTCGGCCCCGCGGACCTGCGACGCACCGGGCGCCGCGGCGACCCCAAGCGCGATTGAAACCGTGATGAACGCCAGAAACCGCCAGGAACTCCGGCTCATTGAGCCTCCCTCCAATACCAATCACTAATCGCGAACCACGAATCAACGCACCAGTCGAAATCCCAGGTTGGACGAGCCGCTGCTGACCTCGGACTTGCCGCGGCTGCCGACGAGGTATCGTGAACAGTACTCGCCGCTGCAGAGAAACGATCCGCCGCGCGTGACGCGCTTGGCGGCGCCGGGTTCTTCCGGATCGACGCTCGCGTCCGGACCGCGCGGGTCGCGCGACGGCGTATTCGAATTCGTGAACGTGCTGTAGTAGTCCGGCCGGTACCAGTCGGCACACCATTGCCAGACGTTGCCACCGACATCGTACAAGCCGTAGTGATTGGCAGGAAACGCCGTGACCGGTGAGGTCTTGACATATCCGTCCGCGCGACTGTTCGCGTCGGGGAAGTGCCCCTCCCAGATGTTCGCCGGAACCTTTCCCTCCGGTTTCAACTCGTTACCCCACGGGTAGCGATTGCGATCCAGTCCTCCACGCGCGGCGAACTCGAATTCCGCCTCGGTCGGGAGCCGCTTCCCCGCCCACGTCGCATACGCTGCCGCATCTTCCCAGGCGACATGGACGACGGGATGACGCTCCAATCCCTCGAGGCCGCTCGATGGTCCGTCCGGGTGCCGCCAGTTTGCGCCCGGCACATAGCTCCACCATTGAGAAAAGTCGTCGAGCGGCACCGGATGGGCGGGAGACGTGAAGACGACCGATCCCGGCACGAGCTTCTCTGGCGGCACGTCAGGAAAGTCCTTCGGGTCGGGCCGGCGCTCGGCGACCGTAACGTACCCCGTCGCCTTGACGAACGGGGCGAAGTCCGCGTTCGTAACCGGAGTCGCGTCCATCCAGAACCCGCCGACGGAGACGAGGTGCACGGGCAACGCGTCCGGCATACCGCAGTTCTCGCATCCCATCCAGAAGTCGCCGCCCGGTATCCACGCCATCCCGGCCGGCGCGGGGCCGGGCGCGGGTGATATGTTGACGGACGGCGTGGGCCTTGCGGCGGCTTCAGCAACGCTCGAGGCCGCTTGATGCGCCGCGTGCGCGTCGCCCTCTGGTTTACCCGTGTTGCATCCTGCGACAACAAACAGAACGCTCAATGCCGCGCTGGCCCACGACGAGCGGAATCCGCTCACGGCCGCGATCCTCTGCCCTGCGTGCGCGTTGCGATCTGGTTCTTCACCGCGATAACGGTTTTCTGGTGATCGTCAGCAACCTTGCGCAACTCGGTCATGAGCGCGGAATGTTTCTCCGCGAGATTGAATTTCTCCGACGGATCCTGATCGAGGTTGTAGAGCTGGGGCGATGAAGGCGCAGCGGCGTCGGTGCCGGCCCCGTCCGCAGGCGGTACGACGAAAAATGCCTTGAACGAGTCGCGCCGCACGGCGCTCAGAATCCCGTTACCTGAGTTCGCGTAGTAGAAAAGCGTGTGACGCGGGCTCGGAGCCCTTCCCCTCAACGTCTGAGACAGATCGTAGCCGTCGAGCACTCGATCGGACGGCGCCTGGGCACCCGCAAGGCTGGCAAATGTCTGAAGGACATCGAGCTCCGAGCCGATTCCCGTTGTCACGCCGCTCTTGATGGTTCCGGGCCACCAGAAGATCGCGGGAACCCGCATCCCACCTTCCCACGTTGAGCCCTTGGCGCCACGCAGCAACCCGGCCGATCCCCCCTGTTCCAGATAGGGCGCCCACGGGCCGTTGTCGCTCATGTAAAGCACGAGCGTATTCTCCGCGAGCTTCAACTCGCGCAGCGTGTCCAGGATCCGCCCGACGTTCCAGTCGATTTCCTCCACCGCGTCGCCATAGAGGCCGCGCTGACTCCGGTTCTCGAACGCCTTTGAACGAAAGAGCGGCATATGCGGCAGGTTGTGCGCGAGATACAGAAAGAACGGCTGGCTCCGGTGCGCCGTGATGAACGCGATTCCCTCATCGGTGTAGCGCTTCGTGATGGTGGTTTGCTGCGCGGGACGTTCGATGACGGCGCCGTCACGCATCAGCGGCACATTGAAGTACTCGATCTTCGCGTCCATATAGCGGCGAAAGCGCTCATCGGCCGACAGCGCTTCGCCGGTCTGATCCATGTCGTTCGAATACGGAATGCCGTAGTAGGAATCAAAGCCCTGTTTGGTCGGCAGGTAGTCGGGCTGCACGCCGAGATGCCACTTGCCGACCGCGGCGGTCGCGTAGCCGCGCGTCTTCAGGACTTCCGCGACGGTGAGTTCATCGGGCTGCAGACCGCCCGTCGAATCCGGAAACAGCACGCCGCCGGCCAGGCCCGTGCGCACCGCAAGGCGCCCGGTCAGCAGCTGCGCGCGGCTTGGCGTGCAAACCGGAGCGGCATAGAAGCTCGTCCAGCGCTGCCCTTCAGCGGCCATGCGATCGATGTTCGGAGTACGGATTGTTGGATGGCCATAGCTGCCAAGATCACCGTAGCCCTGATCGTCGGCGAGGATGATGATGAAGTTGGGCGGACGCCTCGCCGTTTGCGCCGCCGCGGCCGCCGCCATCATCGCCCGCAAGCCGAGCGCGCCGGCGACGACGATGCCCAACATAATCGCTATGCGTCTCATGGTGTCCACCCGCGCCGCGATTGTATGCGACCCGCGACCGTTCGACTTCGCTCAGAGTCGTCCCGAGCAACGTCGAGGGACGACCCCCGAACCGCGAACCGCGAGCGTAGCCGCCAGCCGCTACGCGTAATACTTCTTGTACATCCCCCGCCGGAAGATGAGGCCACCCAGGGGGCCGAGCCACCTCAGGACATGGTACATGTAGCCGAGATCCATCAGCTCGATCAGGTTGCCGTCGAAGTCCTTGGCGAAGAAGAACGAGTGGCCCCGCGGCGAGCGCTCCGGCTTGCTCAGGCACTCCACCCCCTGGCTTTTCAGGAAGTCGTACCACTTCTGCAGGTTCTTGACGTCGAACGAAATGTGCGTCAGGCCGACGCGGTTCCACGGGATCGCGCTCGGGGGCAGCTGCGGCTCGAACGCAAAGATCTCGAGCACCGCGCCGCCCGGAACACGGACCCAGCCGATCTTGCAGCTGCAGTGCTCGGCGTCGACGCCGAAGAACGTGCGCACCCGATCGGGCGGCGTGTCGGCAACCCCGACGAGCGGGCAGCCAAAGATCTCCCAGTAGAACTTGACCGCCCGGTTGAAGTCGGACACGGTGATTCCGCTGTGGCTGAACGATCGAGCTTTCATAGGTCGGTGTCTCTGATGTGATCCGCGACCCGGAGCGCCTGTGCCGCAATCGTCAGGCCGGGATTGACCGCGGCAGACGACGGGAAGAACGACGCATCCACGACGAAGAGGTTCTCGACGTCATGGGTACGGCAGTACGGGTCGAGCACGGACGCACGCGGATCCGTGCCAAAACACAATGTGCCGCACTGGTGTGTCGTGTTCGTGCGGCCGTGCGAATGCTTCACGACAATCCAGAACCCCAGCCGCCGCAGGATGCGCTTGGTTTCTGCGACGAGCCTTCTGTGCGCCTTCAGATTGTTCGGCCGATAGTGCAGTCGGATACGGCCGTCCCGATCGATCGTCACTCGGTTGTCGAGCGCCGGAAGATCTTCCGACATCACGAGCCAGTCCACGCCGCGCGATACCCAGGCCTCGTACGCCCACAAGGGTATCCATGGCACGACGGTTTGCGCCATGACCCCGTGCGTCCGGCCCTGCGACTGGATCTGTCCGAGGGGGTAATCCGTGCGTGGACCGCGAAGATAGAAGTCGTTGATCGCCACGGTCTTCTGAAACACGGTCGAGTTCTTCCGCAGCGGATGAAAGCCCTGCATCATCGTGGCCAGATGCGCCATGTAGCGCGCACCGACCAGCCGCGAGGAGTTCGCGAGACCGTCGGGATGCTTGTCGGTTGCCGATCGCAGCAGCAACGCGGCCGAGTTGACCGCGCCGCACGCCACGACGACGAGCGGCGCTTCCACACGCAGCGTCTCGCCGTTCCGATCGACCTCGACGGCCTGGACTTTCCGCCCGGACGGATCGGTGATCAGTCGGCGCGCGGTGGCGTTGGTCCACAGCGTCACATTCGGGCGTTCAATCGCCGGACGCACGCAGCAGACGTCGGCTTCGCTCTTCGCGTCCACTTTGCAGACGAACGAGTTGCACGTGTTACAGAGAATGCACCCATCGTCTTCACCGACCCTCAGCAGCCCGAGGGGAAGCGGCGACGGATGCAGCCCCTGCTGCTGCAGCTTCCTGACGATCGCGGCCATTTCCGGCGCGTGCGGGACAGCCTGGTAGGGATAGGGACCGCGCGGCGGTTCGGTCGGGTCGATCCCCTCTTTTCCGCGCACGTGGTACAGGCGCTCGGCACGCTCGTAGTACTGCTCGAGCGTGTCGTAGTCGATCGGCCAGGCCGGCGACACGCCGCCGACGTGCTCGATCGCCTGGAAGTCTTCGCGCCGCAAACGATAGAGCACGCTGCCCCAGAACTTCGTGTTGCCGCCGACGCCGTAGTGCGTGTAAGGAGTGAACTCCCTGCCTCGATCGTCGACCCAGCGTTCTTTTGCGCGGTAGCGGAGCTTCTTCCACACTGCGTCCGGATCCCAGTTTTCGTTCTCCTGGGGAACAAAATCGCCGCGCTCGAGGATGAGTATGCGGGCCGACGACTGCGACAGCGCCTGCGCCATCGTCCCACCCCCCGCGCCGGTGCCGATAATGATGATGTCGTAGTGTTGGTTCACTGCGTGGGATGGCGTCTGTTCACGGGGATCCTGTCCCTGAATTATATAATCCGCTCACCACATTTCGGAGGCCCCCGTCATGACAAGAGCCTTTGCCCTGTTGCTGGTCCTTACGCTCGGTCTCCCGGTGTCCGCGCGTGCGGCGGATCTGCGTCTCGGAATCGTCGGCACCGACACCTCCCATGTCATCGGATTTGCGACTGCGTTCAACGACCCGTCGTCTCCGGAGCATGTGCCGGGCGCCCGCATCGTGGCAGCCTTCAAAGGAGGCAGCCCGGATCTGGCGTCGAGCAGGGATCGGATTGAGGCGTTCAGCCGCCAGCTCCGTGAAAAATACGGGATCGAAATCGTGGGGACGATCGCGGAGCTCTGCACGCGGGTCGACGGCGTCCTGCTCACGAGTGTCGACGGACGGGTGCACCTCGCCCAGGCCCGCGAGATCATCAACGCGCACAAGCCGATGTTCATCGACAAGCCGCTCGCGGCAACCCTCGACGACGCCCGCGAAATCGCCAGGCTGGCGAAGGAGGCCCGCGTGCCGTGGTTCAGCACGTCGACCTTGCGATACAGCGTCGCGGCGCTGAAGTCCGTGGATCTCAACGGCGCCGACGTCTGGGGCCCTGGTCCGCTCGAAGAGCACCACCAGCTCGATCTCTCGTGGTACGCGATCCACGAGGCGGAAATGCTGTTCACGCTGCTTGGCACCGGTTGTGAGGAGGTCACGCGCGTCGAGTCCGCGGACACGACGGTCGTCTGGTGCCGGTGGAAAGACGGCCGGATCGGCACGATGCGCGCGCTGCGTCCGTATTCGGATTACGGCGTCGTCTTGTTCCGCAAGGATGCCAAGGGGCAGACCGCGCAGGCCAGTACCGTCCGCACGACACAAGGCGAGCTCGATCGGGATCTGCTGAAGTTTTTTGCCTCGGGAGTTCCTCCGGTGCCGAATGACGAGACGCTCGAACTGATGGCGTTCCTGGATGCCGCGCAGCGAAGCAAGGAGGCCGGCGGCAAACCGATGCGTTTGAGATAGCTTCCAGCTTTTAGCTTCCGGCTTCCAGCTTCCGGCTTCCAGCTTCCAGGTTCCAGGTTCTAGCTTCCTGCTTCCGGCTTACGAGGCAGGTCCTTTCGCCTTCTGTGTTCACCCGTGTTCGTCCGTGGCGATCATCCGTGTTTATCCGTGGCATAGATGTGATCCATCAATCGCTGATCGTCCATCGCACGCTCGAGACTCATCTGCGGAGCGCGCCCTTTCCTGATCGCGCCGGCAAAGTCGCGATACATCGCCCGGTAGCCGCGGATATCGCGAAAGCCCGGGAGCACCAGCCTTGGCAACCCGCCACCCCGCGCGACGACGAACAGGCCGTTCGATTCAAACGTGATGATGCCGCGGCGCCCGAAGAGCTTCGATAACCGTAGCCCCTTGAACAGCGAAGGAATCTCGCGGGAATAGTAGAGCGCGCCGACCGCCCCGTTGTCGTACCGGAACGCGACCATCATGCTCTTCACACGCCTGTCGGGACCTTCATGTGAAGGGGACGGCTGATATCCCTGAATCGCCGCGATTGCCGGGCCCAGGCTGTTCGCGATGTGCAGCCAGTGGATGCCTTCCTCGAAGAAGGCGTCGCCACCGGCCATCGCTTCGTCGTTGCGCCAGTCGTCCGCCGTTTTCAGGCGTTTCGCGATCGTCATGAACTGCGCGAACACCATCTCGCCGATCGCGCCAGACGCCAGCAGCTTCCGGAGTGTGACCGCGAGCGGCTTGTAGTGGTCGTTCTCGCCGACGAGCACGACGCGCCTGGCGCGGTCTCGGGCCTCGACGGCTGCCTGGTAGTCCTCCATCCGCGGGAAGGCTGGTTTTTCGACGAGCACGTGCTTGCCTGCCGCGAGCGCGCGAAGCGCGAGGTCCCGGTGCAGGCCCGGAGGCACCGCGATGACGACCGCGTCCACGCGCGGATCGTCAATCGCTTCGAGGTAGTCTGAATAGCTGCCGCTGCCACGGAACTCCCGGCAATACGCATCGGCCTTTGCCGCGTCGCGGCTCGCGTAGCTGCAGACGATGTCGGCGCGGAGCGCCTTCAGTTGGCCGCTGTGAACGCGCGTGATGAAGCCGCATCCGAGAAAGGCCAGGCGCAGGGGTTCACCCATCGAGTCTCATGATTCTAGACTACGATCAATCGACCAGTATGAACTTCGACCCGACGTGGCTCTTTCTATCGCTCATCCCCGGAGGAATCGGGTTCGTGCTGTTCGTGTACGGGAAGAAGCAGCAGCGGTGGCCGCAGCTGGTGGCGGGTCTCGCGCTGTTGGTATATCCCTACTTCACTGACAGCGTGATCAGCCTCGTCGCCGTCGGCATCGCCATAGGGGTGGGACTCTTCGTCGCGATCCGTGCCGGGTGGTAGCGTCAGATCGGGAGCTCGCGGCGTCACCGCTTACCCGCGAGTCGCCAGAACTGCCCTTCGTTGAGCAGGATGATCCTGTGGCCTTTCTCGCGCAGCCGCTTGATCTCCATGAGCTTCAGCCCCGCCTCGCGCCCCGCCGCCTGCTGCGCATTGGGGCGGCCGCGGACGACGACTGTCGTCCGGACGGACGGCATGCCGTGGACCACGGCCCCGGCGCGTTTCGCGGCCAGCATCGCATCGCGGCGACGTTTCGTGAGGATGCCGGTAAAGGCGAGGTGCACGCCCTTCAGGGTCCGCAGCACGCCTGCCTTGAGCTGCGCGGGCGGATTCCGAAGCGCGTCGATCATCTCGTCGGCGCTCTCGTAGCGCTTCCTTCGCTCACCGATGCAGCGATGAACAATCTCCTTCAAATGATCGCTGCAGGGCAGCGCGCGAACGTCCTGCGTACGAATCCGTTCCCGCGCATTCCCTCTGACCAGCATGCCCAGCAGCTGCCCGACCTGATAGACGTCGTCGCGCGCCTGCCACTTGGGAACCGCCCGCGCTAGGATGTCGCTCGGCGCCGTCATCGCGTTCATCGTGTGCGCGGTGATGCCGCGTTGATCGCTTTGCTGGCGGACGATACCGAAGTCGCCGAGCTTCAGACGCGGGCCGTCGCATACGAACACATTGACGGGCGTGAGATCGCGGTGCAGCATCTGCCCGCGATGCAGTTTCCTGAGCACGTCGAGAATCCCGGCAATCTCGCGGCGCACGGCGCGCTCCGACCAGCCCTTCCCGGCGCGATGCAGGTAGGCGCTGAGGTCTCCATGCGGCGCGAACTCGAGCGCGAGGTAATAGAGGACCTGCCCATCAGGCCGCATCAAAGGAAACGTGTCGAATACCCGTATGGCGCGCTCATGACCATCGAGGAGCTGCCCGAAGTACGCCTCGCGCAGCCATCCGTCAATGCGTGGACTTACCTTGATGCAGACGATCTCCGGAACGTCCGTCGAGTTTCCCAGGCGCCGTGCGAGATAGGCCTGCCCGAATCCCCCCTCGCCGATCAGGCGTTCAGTGCGGTATTGCAGGTGTGTCTCGGGACTCTCGACGACCTGCCCGGGCACCAGGAGCAGTTGAGAGTCCAACCGCGGAACGTGGATCGAGCGAGTCGTACGGGTCGTAGCGGTCGATGGATGTCGCGGCATGTCCTACTGATCGGGGATTCAGGGTGCCTCACCCGACGTCCGATGTCCAGCCTTGACTTTCGTTTTTATTTCGCCTACCGTGTCTCACTTTCACAAGGAGAAGCCCATGGATCAGAAAGCGTTGTTCCTGCAGTTCTGGGAGAAAGAGGGCGCGGCCACCCGGAAAGTGATCTCACGCATTCCGGAGGGATCGGAGTACAAGCCCGATCCGAAGTCCCGCTGTGCCCGCGAGATTGCATGGCTGATCGTGCGCGAGGAAGTCGTACTCGGGGAGGGGCTCGAGAAAGGCGCGCTCGAGTGGCAGGAGGTCCCCGCCCCCGCCACGGTCAAGGAGGTGCTCAGCGCCTACGACCGTCATCATGATGAGCTGACGAAGCGGATGAAAGCGATCGGTGCGGCAGGGTGGGAGCGGAAGGTGCCGTTCATGTATCAGGGACAGGAAGTGATGAGCGAAACCGGCTATAACAACGCCTGGGGTTTCCTTTTCGACATCATCCACCATCGCGGACAGCTTTCCACCTATCTGCGCCCGATGGGTTCCACAGTGCCGCAGATCTACGGGCCAAGCGCCGACGAACCGATGATGTGATTGGATTCGGCGACCGACGACAATGGACGAGGCGTGAAACCGGCGTCCCGCGCCTCGTCCGCGATTCTGACTACTTCTGTACCTTGAGATTGTCGACCACGGAGTTGACGCCGTCGGTTTTGCGCGCCGTGTCAACTGCGTGAGTCTTGTCCGCCTCGCTCGGGACGATGCCGGTGAGCGTCACGACGTGGTCCTTCGTGTCGACGTCGATTTTCAATCCGGCGATGGCGGGGTCGGCCAGGAACTTCGTCTTGACCACTGTTGTAACCCCGGCGTCTGTCGCCACATCGATGGGTTCCACGCCAGAGGTCGCCGTCGCGGGTTCCGGAATCCTCAGCTCATCGACTACGGACTTTACACCGTTCGTATTCTTCGCTATCTCGACCGCGCGGCTCTTTGCGGTCGGAGTGTCAACCGTGCCGGCAAGCGTCACAACCCCATCCTTGGTGTCGACGTCGATCTTGTACGCCTTGACGGTGTCGTCGGCGGCCATCTTCGTCTTCACCGCGGTCGTGATGCCGGGGTCGGAATGCGAGCACGCCACGATCATGACCGCAGCCAACCCGACTGTTGCGGACCCGAGCCACGCCTTTACTGTTCTGCCCAGCATGATTCCTCCTCGTTGATTCTTCGCAGGAGGGTCTATGCGTGCATGTGGCGTGCCGGTCGCGGGAAATGGATGGGTCAAGGTTCCCTTCCTCCCTCCCCATTCAGGTGATCCAGACATCGGCCTTCAAGCGTCACAATCGCAGACATGTCGAACCTTTCACTCGCTTCACTCTCGGACGAACTTGCTGATCTCGCAACGGCCGGCGCCGCCTCCGTCGTTCAGGTGCTCGGCGCGCGACGCCCTGCCAGCGGCGTCGTCCACGGCGCCGACACGATCATTACCACCGCTCGCGCGATTGGACGCGAGGACGGATTGCGCGTCAGAGTCGGTGACGCCGAACCGGCCGAAGCCGATCTCGCCGGGTGGGATCCTGCGACCGGCATCGCGGTGCTTCGCACGCGCAGTCCACTGGGTGTTCCCGCACCGCCGGTCGCAGAATCAGAACCGCGCCAGGGGCAGATCGTGCTCGCGCTCGCGCGTTCCTGGAGTCATGCGCTCACTGTCAGCGCCGGCATCGTTGCCATCGTCGGCGGGCCCCTTCGGACGGGGCGGCGCCGGCAGATCCCGCGCGTCATTCGCGTCACCGCCCCGATGCACGACGGCTTCGCGGGCGGTGCGGTGTACGACGTGTCGGGCCGACTCACGGCCATCGCCACCGCCGACTCCATTCGCGGATTTGGAGTGGCAATCCCCGCTTCGATCGGCTGGGCGGCAGCAACGCAAATCCTGACCGCGGGGACTCCACGCCGGGGATTTGTCGGCCTCGCCGTTCAGCCGGTGAAGCTCGCGGCTTCCCAGCGGCCGGACGGCCGTGAGCGCGCCCTGCTCGTCGTGGCTATTACTCCGGGGAGTCCCGCCGACGCGGCGGGGATGATTGTCGGCGATATCCTGCTCGAATTCGACGGCAAGCCGACCGAGTCGCCGGAGGATCTTCTCGATCTCCTGATCGGCAACCGGATCGGCCACCCCGCAGCCGCACGAACGTTACGGGGAGGGACCGCGCGCGATGTGCGGATTACCGTCGCCGAACGAACGCGAGAGTGACAGGGACTTCCTGTCGTCCCCCGGCGTCCTTATTGTCATGCGCGTCGTCCTCGTCGGACCACCGTCGCGTCGGCAGCGACTGCGTGCGGAGCTGCCTGACGGCATTGACATTGTCGGCGAGGCGGCGACCCTGAGCGCCGCTCGTGGGTCGGGCAGCACCGCAGATGCGTACCTGATTGCGGCAGCCGCCGTGGTGGACGATGACCCTCTTGTCGAACCGCTGACGCCGCGGGAGTTGCAGGTGCTTGGGCTCGCGGCGGACGGCCTGCCGAACAAAGCCATCGCTGCCGCACTCGGGATCAGCGACGAGACGGTGAAGTTCCACCTGGGTTCGATCTTCGGCAAGCTCGGGGCATCCAACCGGACTGACGCCGTGCGGATGGCGCTCAGGCGCGGGCTGGTTCCGCTGTAACGGAACCCCTGGGTGAGCTACACCTTCGCAATTGCATCCGCGAATCGCGCGGCGACAGCCGCGAACCCTTTTTTCGTGGGGTGCAGTTCGTTTGCCCACCAGTCCTGGTACGTGCTGCCGCCGGGCAGCGTCCCCCTCAGATCCACGAATCGAACATGGGAAAAGCCATCCGCGACGCTCTTGACCATCTTGTTGAACCGGTCGATGAGTGAACGCATGGTCTCCTTGTTTTCGGTCAGACTCATGAAGCCCTTGCGAAGAAAGCCAGGTCGAAGCCATGGGCCAGGCAGCCCCGGAATGGGCCACCCATCGCCAAACCCGCGGCCGTCCGGCACCGGCCAGTCGTACCCGTGCACGAGGATCGGGACCGTGTGCCCCGTGGTCTTGATGCAGAGCTCGGTAACCGCGCTCAACAGGGCGATGTAGGCATCCCTGATACGCACCTCGATGATTCCACGCACGACGTCCTCATTCACCCCCGGGTTCGCTGATGACGCGTGGTTGAGCAGCATGAAGAACTCGCCACCCGCGACATCGTTTCCTCCACCCGAAAGGAGGATCGCTTTCGGAAGCTCCACGCGGCGCAGCATCTTCTCGAGCACCTTCTTGAAGTTCGCCAGTTGCCCTCCGGTATACGCCATGTCTTCGATGCGGTCGCCCGCGCGGGCAACCGATTCGACGTCGAAGCCATGTTCGTTCTCCAGCAGGTCGAGGATGTCGTACCACAGATAGTCGAACCAGGAGTCGCCTTCGGCGACGAGCGTCGCCACACCCTTCGGTCCGGCCGCGCGAATGAAACGGGGATCGATCGGAACAGCCTCGGCTCGCGCGCGTCGTGGCGCATTCGAGATCGCGATCGCCCGGCGCCGCAGCGCCCCGGCGCGTTCGCGCAGCACTCGTGTCGCGACCTGCCGGCCGGCGGCGTCTGCATGCCGGATGACGGCGCTTCGACGGGGTTTACGAGAACTGCGTAAGCGGCGGACACGTTTCGCGGCCATGCCGATCCTCCACGAACCAAGGGCCGGCACGGGGAAATGCGCCGGCGCGCACGCTCGTCAGCGTGTGCGGATAGTGCCGGTGACCTCGACCCGCACGGGTACGCCGTCGATGTCGGTCGGGAGCTCGGTACCGGGTTCGACCGGTTCGCTCAAGTTTACTTTCAGGGCGTACTCCCCGTTTACGCGGGTGATCCCTACGCCCGTGACCTTCCCCAATTTCTCGAAGCGCCGAAGCGCCGACCGTTTGGCGGCCTGCGCTCTGTCGAGGGGGATATGGGGCATGGCTGGTGTCCTCATCATGGCCCCGATCACACCTCAGGGCAAGGGCGACGCTTTGAGGTCTTTCAGTACCCGATGAATCGGATTGCCGTACGTCAGGCCCATGTTGTTCCGCCCGCCGCTGTCGCTTCCGGCAAACAGCAGCGCTATGGCCTGCATGTCGGCGTTCACGATCAACGACCCGCTGTCGCCGCCGTCACTGAATGGCCCTTGCCCGATTCCTTCGATCTCAATCTGGCCGTCGAAGCGCAGGTTTCCGATGTCGTAGTTGATGACCACGTTGTCGAGATCGAACGCCGTGACGCGCCCTTTGGTTGCTCCCGTGGTACGACCGACCTTGTACACGACATCGCCTTCATCGATGAACTCCGGACCGATCCCCGCAAGCTGGCGGTCTTTTCCATTCACCAACCCGGTCAGCACGTGGCCGTCATACTGGATCCCCTGCTCGATCGCTCCGATGGCCGCGTCCACGAAGTTCGTCCCGTTCGTCTTCAATCGAATCCAGTACTTGAGTCTCGCCACGTCGTCGGCCGGATGCTTGCCGCCGTCGAAGCGCGCACGCTGGATAATCCAGTCGCCTGACTTCGCCCGATCCTCGTTTGCCAGGACATGATTGTTCGACAGGAGATACACGACGCTCGCCCGTTGGACGAAACCCCCGAGCGTGCCGGCTGTGACTTTGACATGTCCAACCGACGCGCCGATCAATAACGGACGTGCATTCCGCTGATACCAGGGGAGTACGGCAGACTTCTTTACTCGCTTGTCGATTCGGCCGACGATCCGCATGTCAACTTCACCATGGGCCCGCCTGGTGACGTGCTCCACGAGCGAGCTGTTGCGCAGCGAGGGGCGCTGGAGCCGGATCGCGAGTCGATAGCCGCTGCTGTGGGGCGCGACCCCGAGCGCGATGGAGCGCTGCACGTGGGGCAACGTTTCGAACGGGCGGGCGCCGACACCGAACGCCGTTACCTCACCGGCCATGCCTCGCATCCCGTTGGATCCCGCCACAGCCGCACTGCTGCGGAGCTTACTCGCGCGCATGATGAATGGCACGACGATGTCGCGCAGCAACTGAAGTTTGAGCTGTTGCGCAGATTCAAGTCGCATGGGGCAGCTCCTTCGATGTTTGAATTCGGCGCGGTCTGAAGACCACGCCCTGCCGCAGTGTATCCTGTCGGCATCTTTCGCGGTTCGCGCCTCGCGGTTCGCGGTTCGCGTCTCGCGGTTCAGGATGCGGGATCCGCGATTCGCGATTAGGGATTGTTTATGTCCGCCCTGACTGCTGCGCGCATCCAGATGGAGCTCTCCCTCGGGTTCCACATGATCTGGCGCGAGGAGCACGCCGGCGAGCACGAGCGCGTTGGCTGGCGCTGTGGTCAGCCCTTTCCACAAATGGGACGTCTCTTCCCGAGCAACCAGCAGCGTCGCGATCGACACCACACCGGCGGCCACCCACGTGAGCAGCGCGCGGCGGCGGAAGTCCTCCTGCAGATCGCCCTCAGACTCCCACGCGAGATACACCGCCGCCAGATACGCGCTGAGCAGCAGCGCGAGGAGCCCCGTCATCGCTGGAAAAACATCGAGCCATGCGGAAAGCGACTCGCTCGCAACGGAGCCTCCGTCGACACGAATGCTGCCGGTGGACACGGCGCCGAGGCACATGCCGAGAAGCATCGGCGTGACCGCACTTGCCGCGCCGAAGATGCGGCTCCATACGGCCTGCGCTCCCGCGGTGGCAGGGTCGGTGTCCCTCTTCTATCTATGGCGCCGGCGGTTCGGCGTGACGCGCGTGCTCGGGGCTGCGCGGGTTGTCGTGCTGCTGGCCGGTTGGGGCGCCGCTCAATGGCCTTACCTCATTTTTCCGGACCTCACCATCGCCGCGGCCGCCGCGCCCGCGTCGACACTCTCATTGATCGCCGCCACGCTGCCGTTCGGTCTGGCCGCGCTCGTCCCGAGCCTGTGGTTCCTGTTTGCGGTGTTCAAGGGCCCCAACCCGCAGGCTGCCAGGTCCTGAGCGCTGCGATGCGACATTGCGAGTCGAAGGGCCAAGGACTGTGTGCGTACTCGTCCTGTCGTGGAGGCGATCAGGCTTTGCCGCGCGGCAACTCGTCGCCGGTCTTCGCATAGGCAGGTGGCACGTAGATATTGAGCGTGCGCAGCGGTGTGCGTCCAGTGTTGCGAATCTCGTGACGGTCGCCGCGTTCGATCAGGACGAGCGAGCCTGCCCTGAGGCTGATGTGCCGCCCGTTGACGATCGCCACGCCGGTCCCGGACTCGACAAACAGCCACTGGTCCGCGCCGCGATGGCGTTTGTCGGGTCCACCCTCGTTATCGCCGGGCGCCAACGTCATGATCGCCGCCTGCGATCGGCGGTTGCCAATCGCCACGCGAAAGCCTTTGCCGAATCTCAGTGTCGCTCGCTTCATTTGTTCGACCTCAGCGCGCCGGCGCGGCCTATTTGCCGATCGCGAGCAGGTGTTCATCGGGTCGGAGAAACACGCGACCGTTCGAGATGGTTGGCGAAGCAAGCGCGCGTTCACCAATCGGATTGCGTACCACGATTTCCGGTGCGCTCACCGCCTTCACCACGATCGTGTCGCCATTCTCGCTCACAAAATATACATGGCCGGCGCCGGCCACCGGCGACGCGGAGAAAACGCCGTCGACACGCTGCTGCCACCAGCAACAGTCGAGGTCAAAAAGGCATCGCCGCATTTTTGTGTCGGGTTGAACCCCCGCGACTCGCCCTCTGAGCAGTTCTGGTGAGTGGGTACGGGCGGGCCTGAGCGTCCACTCCTTCGCACCGGCGGCATGAGTGTCTGACGCTGCGGCATTACCCAGCAGCCAAATCGCGTAGAATTGCGCGGCAACAGGCGCCGGTGCGGTATCCGACTGGCCCGTACGAAATCCAATTCGCCATAGGGTACGGCGGAATTCGCAGCGAACAGGAATTCTCTATGCGACCGCTTCATCAACGAGTGCTCTGCTGGATCGAGACTTTCGCCCAGGATCTTCGATACGGCATCCGCAGTCTTCGCAGGGTGCCGGGGCTCGTGGCCGTCAGCGTCTTGTCGCTCGGTCTCGGAATCGGGCTCAACCTGACGCTGTACGCCGGGATCACGACGATCTTTCGGCATCAGCCGACCATGACAGACCCGGCCGAGGTCGTCGGCATCGAGCCTGGAAACGGCCGTCAGTTCTCCTATCAGAATTACCGCGACCTTCGCGACAGCCGTACGTTCTCCAGTGTCGTCGGTTTCAGGACGTCGGCGATGAACCGCCGCGCCGGCGACGAGCTCGAGCGCCTGAGCGTCCTGGTGGTGACCGACAACTTCTTCCAGGCCCTTGGCATCCGTACACGACTCGGCCGTACATTCAGCACCGGAGAAGCCGCGCCGGAACGTTCCCCGCGACTGATCGTCCTTGATCATCCGTACTGGCATGCCCGCTTCGGTGCCGATCCGAACGCGATCGGCCAGACGATGCTCCTTGATGGCGAGCCGTTCACGGTGGTCGGCGTTCTGCCGGAGACCTACCGGTCGGTCACAGGCTTCATGGCGCCGAGTGCGTACGTGCCAATCAGCGCGTTGACGCTACCGACATTGAACGATCGCGGAAGTCCAACGTTGAGCGTGCTGGCGAGGCTGTCGCCGGGGGGCACGCGGGAGCACGCCCAGGCTATTGTGACGGCGATCGGCGCGGAGCTCGAGCGCCGGTTTCCCGAGATGAACGAAAGGATGTCGCGGCCGGCGCAGCTCTTTCCCGCCGATTCGATGCAGTTCCGCGGCACGCCCATGGGATTCCGGTTGTTTCCGATCGTGCTGCTCGTCTTGTTCGGCCTCGTCTTGCTGATCGGATCGGTCAATGTTGCCGGCCTGCTTCTGGCACGTGCCGTCTCCCGTCAACACGAGCTCACAATCCGATCGGCGCTTGGCGCCAGCCGCGTCCGCGTCATCCAGACGCTGCTTGCAGAAAGCTTCCTGTTGTCACTTCTGAGCGCGGCCGCCGGCATTGCTCTGACCGGCATGCTAGGCCGCTCGAACCTGCTCGACTCGATGCGCCCGCTCCAGCGCGTGTTCTCGCCCGATCGCCAGCTGCTGTTGCCAGGGCTCTTTCTCGTCGCGCTGACGACACTCCTTTGCGGTGTCGCGCCGGCGCTGCGGTCGAGCAGGATGGACCTTCTCGCCGGGCTCAGGAAGGGAGGTTCGGGCGCGACCGGCCGCGTCAACCTCCGCAGCGCGTTCATCATGGGTCAGGTGGCCTTGTCCCTCACGCTGCTCGTGGTGTCGTCGCTGTGCCTCCGCAGCCAGTTACGGATCGTGGGCATCGATCTCGGCTTCGATCTCGATCACGGCGTTGTGACGCGCTTCAACGTCGAGCCGGTGCGGGGTCCGCTGCAGACACGGCTCGCGTTTGCGGATCGCGTCGTCGAGCGAATCACACAGATTCCGGGAGTGCAATCGGCTGCCGTCACAGCGCTCGTGCCGCTTGGCGGCGATGCCCTTGTCGCCAGCTTTCACCCGGCCGGCCGGAGCGACATTCCGGGGACCCGGCCGTCCACGCTCAGCGTCGGCCCGCGCTATTTCGAGACGCTCTCGATTCCCGTTCTGCAGGGCCGGGAATTCGATGCAACGGATCGTGACGGCACCCCACCGGTCGCGATCGTGAACCAGACGTTCGTGAACACCTACTTCCCCGGCCAGCGCGCGCTCGGCCAGCGCATTGAGATTGGCGGTGAGTCCGACGCCGAGATCGTCGGGATCGTGCGTGACAGCAAGATCGACACGATCGGCGAAGCCCCGAAATCAGTCGCGTTCTATCCATACGCACAGCGTCCGAGGCGACTCACGGTCATTGCACGGACAACGGGCAATCCCGCAGTCACGCTGTCAACATCCCGCGCCGCGATCGGCGGGCTCGATGCCACGGCAAGCGTCACTATCAGCACGCTCAGAGACGCGGCGAGCACCGAATTGACGATGCGGCGCGTTGGTACACAAATGGTTGGCGCGATCGGGATCCTGGGCTTGCTCCTCACATCGATCGGACTATACGGGGTCGTGTCCTATCTCGTCGCTTCAAGGAGCGCGGAGCTGGGCATCCGCATGGCGCTTGGCGCCACGGTGCGACAGCTGCATCTCGAGGTCTTGCGTCATGCGGCACGCCTGGTTGGCGGAGGCATCGCGATTGGCGTCGCCGCGTCGCTGCTGGTCACGCCGGTGCTGGCCACGTTCCTCGCGGGACTCAGCCCGGCGGATCCGACGAACATGTCGTCCCAGAGATCTCGGCCTCGACCTGATCGTAGAACTGCTGCAGCGATTCGGGGGTTGGATACTTCGAGCCCAAGGGATCGACGAGCATCGAGAGCACGCTTTCAGATCCGTTCGAGGGCCACGCCGCGGCTTGCGAATCAGGCGTGGTCTGAAGACCCCCCCTACGACCCGCGAATCGCGAACCCCGAACCACGAACCACGAATCGCGAATCGCGAACGTCAGGGCGTCAACCTGGTGAAGGTCAGCGACTGAATGCGCAGTGACGGCGTGGGCGCGAGCAAAACTTGCCCTTTCACGCGGCCGTGCTCGCAGCGCCATGTGAAATCGCCGGCGAGCGCGCCCGTCGGCGCGATCGGCGCGGACGTGTCGCACGTGCCTACCTGCGCCTTCAGCTCGGCGAAATCGCGGGCCCGGTGTTCCGCGTCGCGATCCATCAGGAAGTTCGGGGCGAGCACATCGCCGGCGGAAGTCACGGAACCCGCGGTGAACATCTTGGCAACCGCGGTGTAGGCGGTCGCCACCGCGGTCGACGCGGTCGACGATCGCAGCGGCTTCAAGCCTCCTGCACGCAAGAGCGTCACGGCCGCGTCCCACACGGGGGGCCGAGGTCCCGCATAGGTACGATTGGCCAGCGCGAAGATGCCCACGCCGAAATCGGGCAGGAGGAGCACGTGCGAGCCATAGCCTGGGTAGCCACCGCCATGACTCAGGGTCAGGCCGAGCTCGCAGTCGGTCGCCGCGTAGAACCCCATGGCGTACGTAGACGCTTGACGGCATGCCTCTGGTCCGCTCGATCCGGGTCGCTGCCGGACCGCTGGGAAGTTCGCGCCTTGCGCCAGCTCGCGCACGCTGGAGCGCCGCACAGGTCCGGCGTCGGCGCCGTCGCGAGCAGGCCACGCCGACAGCAGATACGCCACCCACTTGGCATAGTCGGTGGCGCTCGTCTGGATGCCGCCCATCGCCCCGAAAGCGCCGTGCGCCATTGTGGGCTCGAGCTTCCAGGCGTTGTCTTCCCAGCGGTAGCCAAGGGCACGACGGTCGGCCGGGGCGGCCGCGACGTCGTACCCCGTGGCGGTCATGGCGAGTGGCGTGAGGAGCAGCCGCTGAACGACATCCTTGTAGGGCTGCCCGGACACGTTGGCGACGATGCGGCCGAGCAGTGCGTAGCCCAGGTTCGAGTACTCCATCGCCATCGCCGGCGGCCGGTTGAATGGCACGCCGTCGCGCAGGAGGCGCGTGAAGTCGTCCTCGGGAAGCGGTGTCTGCCGATCACCCCAGGGATCGTCGGTGACGAACCCCGCGGTGTGCGTCAGCAGCTCGCGCACACGAATTTTCGGCGAGTCGTCGGTCAGATACGTCCAACCCCGCAGCTCCGGCACGTACGTTTCGGCCGGTGCGTCGAGCGCGAGCTTGCCCTCGTCCCTGAGCTTCAGGATCGACAGCGCGGTGAACGCCTTCGTCATCGACGCGATGCGGAAGAGCGTGTCTGCCGTGACCGGCCGCTTCGTGTCGATGTCCTGCACGCCTGCGCCCTTGACGTGTATGAGCCGGCCGTCCTGCACGATGCCCCAGACCATGCCGGGGATGTGCGCGTCGAGGCGGTACTCCTCCATCGCGCGATCGACCTCGGCGAGCACGGCCCCGTCCTGGGCGAGCACGGGCCTCACCGTGGCACCGATCATGACCATCACGAGGATCACGACCGCCGGAACCACAGCGCGACCGGGGCTGAGACCTGCGATACCTGACATGGGCACTCCTGACGCTGGTGTTAATAGTCCTGATGACATCCCGGCACTGCTTGAAGGCGAACATCGCTAAAAAAAGGCGCGGTCCGAAGACCGCGCCCTGAATTCCTTCCGCCTGAAGGCGGAAGCCACATCGTCCGAACCGCGAACCGCGAACCGCGACTACGCGCACCCCGACGTCGTGCCGCAGTTGGCGCACTTGTAGCACGAGCCGCTGCGCACCATGATCGACCCGCACGTCGAGCACGGCGGCGCGTCCTCCTGGTTCTGAATCGCTGCGAACGACGAGAGGGCGCGAGACGCGACGACGGCGGTGGGCGCCGCCCCCGCGGCCGCCGCGACGTCGAGCGGCAGCTGCTCGGGCGTCGTCGCCGTCTCCTCGCGGTTGTTGACCCCCGCGCGGAACTGCGCCTCGGGCGACAGGAACTTGGCAGCCATCCAGCGGAAGATGTAGTCGACGATCGACTTCGCGAAGCGGACGTCCGGGTTCTTGGTCATGCCCGACGGCTCGAAGCGGACGTGGCTGAACTTGTCCACCAGATCCTGCAGCGGCACGCCGTACTGGAGCGCATAGCTGATCGCCTGCGCGAACGCGTCGGCGAAGCCCGAGATCGTCGACCCTTCCTTGGCCATGACCAGGAACAGCTCGCCCGGCGTTCCGTCCTCGAAGAGGCCGACGGTGATGTAGCCCTCGTGTCCGGCGATGTCGAACTTGTGCGTAATCGCGTGCCGCTCATCGGGCAGCCTCCGGCGCGTCGGTCCGGTCACGGTGGCCGCGGCGGCGGCCTTCTCCTTCTCCTTCGACGTGTTGAGCGGCTGCGTGCGCTTGGAACCGTCGCGGTAGATCGAGACGGCCTTCGCGCCCATGCGCCAGGAATCGATGTAGGCCTGCTGGATCTCCTCGACGCTCGCCTCCTTCGGCACGTTCACGGTCTTGCTGATCGCGCCCGAGAGGAACGGCTGCACGGCGCCCATCATGCGCACGTGGCCCATATAGTGAATCGAGCGCACGCCGCGCGCCGGCTTGAACGCGCAGTCGAACACCGGCAGGTCCTTGTCCTTGATGTGCGGCGCCCCTTCGATCGTCTCGTTCTCGTCGATGTACTCGACGATTTCCTTGACCTGCTGCCCGGTGTACCCGAGCTTCTTGAGCGCCATCGGCACGGTCTGGTTGACGATCTTCATCAACCCTCCGCCGACGAGCTTCTTGTACTTCACGAGCGCGATGTCGGGCTCGACGCCGGTCGTGTCGCAGTCCATCATGAAGCCGATGGTGCCGGTCGGGGCGAGCACGGTGGCCTGCGCGTTGCGGAACCCGTGCTGCTCGCCGAGCTCGATGACCTCGTCCCACACGTTCTTGGCGGCCTCGAAGAGCTCCTTCGGCATGTGGGTCTTGTTGATGTCCTTGAGCGACGCGCGGTGCTTCCGCATGACGCGCAGGAACGGCTCGCGGTTCTTCTCGTAGCCCGCAAACGGACCGCCGTGATCGCGCGCGATCTTGGCCGACTGCGCAAACGCCGCCCCGTGCATGAGCGCCGTAATGGCCGCCGCATAGTCGCGGCCGGAATCGCCGTCGTACGGCAGGCCCTTGGACATCAGGAGCGCGCCCAGATTCGCGTAGCCAAGGCCGAGCGGTCGGTATTCGTGGCTGTTTTTCGCAATCGCCGGCGTCGGATAGCTCGAGTTGTCGACGAGGATCTCCTGCGCGGTGATCATCGTGCGGCAGGCGGCCTCGAACGCGACCGCGTCGAGCTCGCCGTCTTCGTTCAGGAACTTCATCAGGTTGATCGACGCCAGGTTGCACGCCGAGTCGTCCAGGAACATGTACTCCGAGCACGGGTTGCTCGCGTTGATCCGCGCGGTGTTCGGGCAGGTGTGCCAGTCGTTGACGGTGGTGTCGAACTGCATGCCCGGGTCGCCGCAGATGTGGGTCGCCTCGGCAATCTGCCGCATCAGATCCCTCGCCTTGTAGGTCGCCATCGGGGAGCCGTCCCGCACCGCCTTCGTCGTCCACTCCCCGTCGTCCATCACCGCGCGCATGAACTCGTCGGTCACGCGCACGCTGTTGTTCGAGTTCTGGAAAAAGACGGACGAATACGCCGGCCCGGTGAACGAGCCGTCGTAGCCCGCGTCAATCAGCGCCCACGCCTTCTTTTCTTCCTCGACCTTGCAGTTGATGAACTCTTCGATGTCCGGGTGATCCGCGTTCAGGATGACCATCTTCGCTGCCCGCCGCGTCTTCCCGCCCGACTTGATGACCCCCGCGAACGCGTCGAAGCCCTTCATGAACGACACGGGGCCCGACGCCGTGCCGCCGCCCGCCAGCAGCTCCTGCGACGATCGGATCGCCGACAGGTTGGACCCGGTGCCCGATCCGAACTTGAACAGCATCCCCTCGGTTTTCGCCAGGCCGAGGATCGATTCCATCGTGTCCTGCACCGAGTTGATGAAGCACGCCGAGCACTGCGGCGCTTTTTCGAACCCGCAGTTGAACCACACCGGACTGTTGAACGCCGCCTTCTGATACACCAGCAGATGCTTCAGGTCGTCGCTGAAACCCTGCAGATCGTCTTCGCTCGCGAAATAGTTCTGCGCGCGCGCCCAGTGGGTGATCGTGTCGACGACGCGGCCGATGAGTTGCTTGACGCTGCGCTCGCGCTCCGGCGTGCCGATCGTGCCGCGGAAATACTTGGAGACGACGATGTTGGTCGCCTGCTGCGACCAGAACCTCGGGATCTCGACGTCGCGCTGCTCGAATACGACGTTGCCCTTTTCGTTGCCGATGACCGCCGAGCGGACGTCCCACTCGACCTCATCGAACGGATCGAGCCCCTCCCGGGTAAAAAACCTGGGGTATTCGATCCCGGAGAGCCCCCCGGGTCCAATTCCCGGCACCGTCGTCGACACCGATGCCGACGGGCGAGCCGTGGACTGCGTGCTGGTGGACTCCACCTGCGGAGCAGCGCCTCTGTGCATCATCCCCTCCGAAACGCGAGCCACTGACCAACCCCTGGCCAGGACCCAAAAGAACAACTATGAATGGATGGCCGCGTAGAATCTGGCAGGGTAAAAAGCGACTTCCTCGAAGCAACCCTGTCGGGTTGCGCTACGAATGTGAGTCGCCGCTTGCCGTGCCCTGCGAGAGCTGGGAAGGTCTCGCCCGGTTCATAGCGCCGGCCGACAATATGAATCCTGTTTACACGGATGTCAAGGGTCGATCTACAAGATATTGTGCTCTGAAAATAGGTCAGGCGCAAGATATTGACATTTTGCCCAGAATAGCTCGCCTTTTTCTGAACGCCCTATTTTGATCGCCGCTTCACATTGCCGATCCTGCTGAGGTGGCCTCTTCTGAGCCCGACGTCAGCGTGTTTGGAGCTCCTTGGCGATCTGGTCCGCTTTATTTGCAAGGTTGCGGGCTATATCGAAGTTGGACGCCTTCAGCGCGTCCTCAGATTGCCTGATCAGGTTCTTCGCCGTGTCGTACTGGCCGCGCCGGGCTGTGGTCATTCTTCGATAGTCGATCGACCCCAGCGTTTTGTTCGCGCGATCGAGCACGTCGTGCACCTGGCGCGCCGCTTCCGCGCCGTCAGTGGTCCCTGGCGTGCGAAGCTGTGGCGGAGGAGCCACCGGCGCGACCGGCGGGGCCATTTCAACCGCCGGTGTCTCGGGCTTTGGCTCAGTGCGGGCAGGTTCGCGGTTGGGCGCCGGCTTCGGCCGCGGGTTCGGCAGCGAGGCCGGGGGCAATTCGCCCACTGGCGGCATCGACAATTCGGGTTGGGGCGTCGGCTCGATGACGCGCGGCGGCGGCGGCGGCACCTCGAGCACGGGCCGGTCCGCGGGGGCCTTCGCGGTCGCCGTCGCACACGCGCCGCTCGCCAATGCGCCGCACATCCATACGCAGAGAATTGCCTTCTTCATCGCAGTACTCAGAATCATGATTGGAACATGGCGTCGCGTGGGGTGTCCGCCTTCGCACGTGTCCCGACGACGGTTCGAATGCCCGGAAGCGTTCTCATGCCTGCGGAAAGATCAACCGGAACCGTGTACCGCGCCCCGGCGTCGACTGCACTTCGACTTCCCCGTCATGCAACTGGACGATGCGGTAGACCATCGAGAGCCCGATGCCGCTGCCCTGCTCCTTGGTCGTGAAATAGAGATCGAAAATCCGTCCGAGATGTTCGGGCGGGATGCCGACGCCGGTGTCTTCAACGTCAATCTCGACGCGTCGTCTGGACGTTGCGCGGCAACTGAGCTTGAGAGTCCCGCCGTCGGGCATCGCCTGGCACCCGTTCAGGGCGAGATTCAGCAGGGCCTGCGACAACATGCCGGGATCCGCATTGATTTCCGGAAGCGTCTCGGGACACTCGACCTTCATCCCGATGTGCCGTCGATCGGCGTCCGGCGTCACCGATGTCTGGATGTCGGAGATGAGCGTCGCGAGGTGGACCGGCTGCAGCTTCAGCTCGTCGGGCCGGGCGAACTTGAGGAAGCCGTTCAACACGTCGTCGAGGCGCCGAATCTCCTTGCCGATGATGTCGACGTGCTTGGTTACGTCAGGGGCTGACGCGGAATCCTGGGTCCGGGATCCGGGATTCGAGCCGCCTGCCGCGACCGGCTGCCTGGAGAGTTTCTGCTTCAGGAGCTCCAGATGAATCGTCATCGCGTTCAGCGGGTTCTTCACTTCGTGCGCGACGCCGGCCATCAGCCGGCCGAGCGCGGCAAGCTTGCGCGAATAGTTCAGGGTGGAATACACCTGGCTCAGGTAGCCGATGTTCCGGGCCACGAGCATGGCACCGAGGAAGCGGCCGCCGGTGTCCTCGATCGCATGAGTGACCAGGAGACGCTCGGCGGTGTCGGCCGGGTCGAGCCCTGAGATTGAGACGGGCCCCTGCGATTTCCGGCCGGCCACCGTGCGCTCGACGATCTGCTTCACGGGACTGTCGGCGGGAAGACGATCCAACGCGCGAGGCTGGAGCGCGCTCATGGCTTTGTTGCAGAAGATCAGCTCGCCGCGTGGTGAAAACAACGCGACGGCGTCCTCGAGATTGTCCATGACCGACTCGAGATCCGTCGGCGCGCCCGGACGCGCATCGGTCGTCACCGCGTCCGCCGATCCGCCGCGGCCCAGCGCGGACAGCTGGGCGCTGACCGCTTCGAACGAACTTCCCAGGTCGCGGAATTCCTGCTCCTTCAGATCGAGCGTGACGTCGAGCTCGCCGCGCCCGAGCCGCGACAGGCCGCTCTGGATGACATGAATCGGCCGGAGCATCCACTGCGACAGCAGCATCGCGAACACCGACGACACAATCAGCGCGACGACGGCCGCGCCGGCGGCGTTCCACAGTGCGTCCCGGAGCGCGCTGCGGACGAGCAGCGTCGAGACGCCAATGCGAATCTCCCCGAACTCCTTCTCGTCGGCGAGCATCGTCTGGCGGATTTCAAACGTGCGGTCGGAGTAGACGGCCCGGAACTGTTCGAGCGGACGCGCGGTCGCCAGCGGCCCGAAGTCTTCCTGCCGGGCCATCGGCTGCCCTTCGAGCGACGCGAAATTGTGCGCCAACGAGATACCGTCCTTGTTGACGATGGCGGCGTAGGTCACGTTGGGCGAATAGGCAGTGCTCGACTCGATCATCGATCGGATGCCGCCGTCAGCGCGCAACGCTTCGTAGGGATCCGCACCTCCCTGCGAGACGACCTCCTTCGCGCGCTGAAAGATGGCCTGCGCGAGCATCTGGCCGCGCGAGGCGGTGTCCTGGAGGCTCAGGCGCGCGAGCGTCGCCAGATGGTAGGCGCTGAGCGCAGCGACGACCACGACCACGAGCGTGGTGACTCCGGCGACCTGCTTCGCTTTGATGCTCACGTACGTGTCTGCATCGCTGGCTGCTCGCGGGCGCTGATCAAGGCTCGTGTCCCGACACTAGGCTTCGCTCCGGATTCCGTCTTCCTTCATGCGATTCAGCTTGTTGTGCAGGGTCTTCAAGCTGATGCCAAGGATCTCGGCGGCCCGGGTCTTGTTGTTTCGCGTGTGGTCGAGGGTCAAAAGGATCAGACGCCGTTCCGCTTCGTCCACGGTCGTGCCCGGTCCAATCGTCAGCGTCGGCAGCGATGCCTCGCCGCGGGAGATGAGCGTGGGAGGCAGATGGCGGGGCTCGATGAACTCGCTCTCGGCGAGAATCGTCGCCCGCTCGATGACGTTGCGCAGCTCGCGGATGTTGCCGGGCCAGGGGTACCGCTCGAGGATGTACATGGCTTCCTGGTCGACGGCGCGGATGCTCTTGGCGTTCGTGCGATTGAACTCGGTCAGGAACGTCTGCACGAGCAAGGGGATGTCCTCGCGACGCGCCCGAAGCGGCGGAAGATCGATGGCAAACACGTTGAGCCGATAGAACAGATCTTCGCGCAGCTTCCCGGAGTTGACGGCGTCCTGCGGATTCTGGTTCGTCGCGGCGATCACCCGCACGTCAACCGATATTTCCTGCCGGCCGCCGAGGCGCCGAAAAATCCGCTCCTGCAGCACCCGCAGCAGCTTCACCTGCGTGGCAGGCATCATCTCGGCAATCTCGTCGAGGAAGAGCGTCCCGCGGTGCGCCAGCTCGAAGACGCCCGTGCGTCGATCGGTGGCGCCGGTGAACGCACCTTTCTCGTGACCGAAAATCTCGCTCTCGAGAAGCGTCTCCGGAATTGCGGCGCAATTGATCGCGACAAACGGAAATGTCGCCCGGGGGCTGAGCTCGTGGATCGTGTGCGCGATGAGCTCCTTGCCGGTGCCGGACTCGCCGGAAATCAGCACCGAGGCATTGGTCGGCGCGGACTGCTCAATCACCCGATACACCGCACGGATCCCCGGGCTGTTGCCGATGATGCGGCCGAAGCTGCCCTGCTCACGCAGCTGACGACGAAGCGCACGCACTTCGCGCAGCGTATCCTGACGCTCGACCGCCTTTTGCAGAAGAATCTGCAGACGCTGCGGATCGACGGGCTTGCTCAAATAGTCGTACGCGCCTTCCTTGATGGCTTCGACCGCGCTGTCGACCGTCCCCTGAGCGGTGAGCAGAATCAAGGTGATATCGGACAGTTGATCCTTGAGCGCGCGAAGAAGGTCCGCGCCCCCCATCCGAGGCATCACCAGGTCCGACACGATGATCGCGGGCCGGAAGGTTGTCACCTTCCGCATCGCTTCCTCGCCGTCGGCGGCTTCATCGGTCAAAAAGCCCCACGCCTGGACGAGCTCGGCCAGGCCACTACGCGTCGCGGGGTCATCTTCGACAATCAGCACGCGTTCGGCGACCGGCGGCTGGGAATCGACTTCATCAGTCATGGCACTCAAGGTAGTCATTCTTACACTTCCTGCGTATCAATTACATAGTTACGGCAAGATTAAGTGTCTTCGTTCGTCAATGGAAGCACAAGCTCAAGTACAGATCGGCACGTCCATTGCAGAGCTCGTTCGTAAAGAAGTGCAGGAGAGTGCTATGAGAAATCTTGGGCTTGTGCTCGGACTGACGATCACGCTGATGGGATGTGCGCGGACGGACGCCCGCGAGATCCCCACCGGTACAGACGTCACGGTGCAGAAAAAGGACGGCGCGAGCCTGTCCGGGCGCCTCGTCGAGGTCAGCACGGAACAGGTCGTCATCGAAAGCAAGGACGGCGTGAAATTGTCGGTGCCGCGCTCGCTCGTCGAGTCCGTGAAACCCGCGCCGGCGACGGCAGAGCGTCGTGACGCGCAGGCGAAAACGGCAACCGCCACGACCGGCGAGGCGCCGGCCGCTCCCGCACCGCCCGAGGCCCCTTCCGTGCCGACACCGGACGACAGCGGGCAACGCGCCGCGAAGAGGTCCGAGTTTCGTGAAGTCACCATGCCGGCCGGCACGGTGCTCCGGGTCACGCTCGCGACCCCCGTCGCATCCGACACGAGTCACGTGGAAGATGCCGTGCGCGCCACGCTGCGCACGCCAGTCACCGCGGAGGGTATCCAGGCGCTGCCCGTCGGCACGGCGGTGCTCGGTCACGTCACGAGCGCGCAGCGCTCCGCAAAGGTCAAGGGACGAGCGTCGATTGGCGTGCGCTTCAACACCGTCGATGTGCCTGGTGATGGCGGCCGCGAAGCCATTCAGACGGGCACGATCGTGCGCGTCGCGCCGGCAACAAAGAAGAAGGACGCCACCAAGATCGGCATCGGCGCCGGCGCCGGCGCGCTGATCGGCGGGATTGTCGGCGGCGGCGGCGGGGCGGCAAAGGGAGCAGCGATTGGCGGCGGCGCGGGAACCGGGGCTGTCCTCGCCACACGCGGCGATGAAGTCCGCCTGCCCGCAGGCACGCCGCTGTCGGTCCGGCTCACGGGACCTCTCACCGTGCGCGTGCCCGTCAAATAACACGTGACGCCGGAGGCCCGACCTGCCGGGTCGGGCCTGCGGTCGGGCGTGGTACCATTCCGAGCTGTGCTCGAGCCGCTTCCGGAGCCTTCCTGCATCCCAGTTCGCCGCCCGGTACTGCCGCTCGAGCGGCTGGGCGCGCTGGTCGAAATCCTCATCTGCTCCGGTTTTCCGACACAGATTCTGCTGATCCTCGTACTGCGGAGCCTGGGCCTTCGCATGACGTCAGCCGATGGCGCGCTGTCTCCACCGTTCGTGTTCACCGTCTCGCTCCTCGATGCGGCGGCCGTCGTCGGTCTCGTGCTGGTGTTCCTGCGTGGGCACGACGAGTCGCCGCGGGCGGTGCTCTTCGGCGAGCGCGGCGTGGTTCGTGAAGCGCTCCTCGGCATCGCCACGCTGCCCGCCGTGTTCATGCTCGTCGTGCTCGTGCTCGTCGCGATCCTCAGGTTTGCGCCGTTCCTTCATAACGTCACCCGAAACCCGATGGAAGATATGCTGCGCACGCGAGGGGACGCGATGATTTTTGCGGTGGTCGTCATGATTGCCGGGGGCGTGCGTGAAGAGGTACAGCGCGGGTTCATTGCGCACCGCTCCGGCCAGTACCTCGGCGGCGCGCTGTGGGGCATCGCGGTCTACAGCATCTTTTTCGGCCTTGGGCATTTCGAGCAGGGGTACGACGCGATGATCGCCACCGGCCTTCTCGGTTTCCTCTGGGGCCTTCTGTACATTTCCCGCCGCAGCATCGTCGCGCCGATGGTCAGCCATGCCGCCTTCAACCTCGCCCAGCTTCTGAAGTACCTGGCGTTCGCGGCGAGGTAGGACCGGATGCGTTCGCGACGCGAGACTGTCTTCCTCATCGTCCTCTTCATCGCGTCGCTGCCCGCCGTCACCGCCAGGCTGTATTCGTCGGACGAGGTTCAGTACTTCTCCTACCTGCGCTCGCTGTGGTTCGACCATGACGTGTCCTTCGAGAACGAATACCAGTACTTCTACGATCACCAGATCGCGCAGTCCGCGGGCTTTCACGGCACGTTCCTGGAGCTCGAGACCGCGACGGGACGGCGGATCAACTACGGAACAATAGGGTGCGCGATTCTGTGGTCGCCGTTCTATGCGGTTGCGGATATCTGGGCGCGCGTGCTGCGTGGCATCGGGCGCAACGTCGCGGTGGACGGGTACTCGCGGCCGTATGTATCGGCGGTCGCGTACGGATCGGCGTTTTACGGATTCGCCACCATCGTGCTCGCCATCCGCGCGGCCCGCCGCGTGGTGGGCGGCCGCGCGCTCAGCTCCGGCCTCGCCGTATGGGCGGGAACGCCTCTTCTCTTCTATATGTACATCGCCCCGCCGTTTTCGCACGCCTGCTCGGCATTCGCCGTCGC
Organism: Vicinamibacterales bacterium; assembly: GCA_038320555.1. Lineage (GTDB taxonomy): Bacteria > Acidobacteriota > Vicinamibacteria > Vicinamibacterales > 2-12-FULL-66-21 > JALZOC01. The sequence continues at coordinate 45,751 of JBBQEJ010000022.1, forward strand.
GCTTTTCGTGACGATCTGGCTGCACGTGCGCAAGACGTGGTCCGTGCCGGGCGTTGTCGCACTCGGGTTCGCGGGCGCGCTGATGGCCATGGTGAGAGAGCAGGACATTTTCTTCACACTCGGTCCGGCTCTTGATTTGGTCCTGACGCTATATCAGGAGACAGGAGACAGGAGGCAGGAGACAGGTAGTAGTCAGGCTGCCCGAGGGAACGCCGCGGACAGCCAGAGACGGTGGCGGCGACTCGTGAAAAGCGCGGTCTTCGGAATCAGCGCATTTGCCCTTGGGTACCTCCCGCAGCTTGCCGCTTACAACTCGCTCAACGGGCATCCCCGTCCGTCACCGCTCGTGACGCGGAAAATGTTCTGGACCGCGCCGCATGCGGCGCAGGTGCTCGCCGATCCGGAACACGGATTCTTTTTCTGGACGCCGCTCGCGGTGCTGGCGCTGACGGGACTCGTCCTGATGACATGTACCGCTCGGGGCCGCCTGAGCGCGAACGCCGTCACCGCACGGGCACAATCCGTCAGCTCAACCGACGGCGTGTCCGAGATCCGGCGCCTCGGGGCGTGCATGCTGCTGATGGTCGCTCTGCAGGTATACATCAGTGGCGCCGTGGAATCGTGGACAGTCGCCGGCGCGTTCGGCCAGAGGCGCTTCGTCGCAATCACGATCTTTCTGGTCATCGGCCTCGCGGCGTTCCGCGAATGGATTCGCGGAACATGGGCGCGGATTGCCGTGAACGTCGCGATCGTCATCTGTATCTGGTGGAACGTCGCGCTGATGGCAGAGTTCGGCACCTCCATGATGGACCACCAGCGGCTCGAGCTCGGTCGCAACGCGTATGACGCATTTGTCACGCTGCCGCGCATGGCGCCGGAGCTGCTGCATCGCTATTTCACCCAACGGTCGTCCTTTTACAGACCGCCGGAGCCGCCGACGCGGTAGCGTCCGGCACGACGACACACACACACGGATTACCACGTCAGTGCGCATTACTTACTTTGCCGACGTCAGGTTTCCGCTGGAGCGCGCCAACGGCATCCAGACGATGGAGACGTGTCATGCGATGGCGGTGCGCGGACACACTGTCGATCTGATCGTCAGACCAGACACGGAGTCGCCCGCTCGGGATCCGTTCGCGTACTACGGCGTGCCGCCCAACCCGAGACTGCGAATCGACCGCGCGCCGGTCGAGGGACCGGCAATGGCGCGGCGGCTCGGCTACATGGCGTTTGCGCTGGGACGCGCGATCGGGAGGAGCCGGTCGGACGTGCTGCTGACGCGCGATCTCGGCGTCGCCTCGCTGCTGCTCGACGTGCCGCGCGGGCTTCGTCCGCCGCTCGTTTACGAATCGCACGGTTACGCCCCCGACGTGGCCGCGGCGCTTCCGGACCTCGTGGCAACCGCCACGCCTCCCTCCGCGCGAAAACTGCGACGGCTTGCGAAGCGCGAGGCGCGTGTCTGGCGGGGAGCCGACGGGTATGTCACGATTACCGCGGCCCTCCGCGCCGAACTGGAAGCCCGTCATGGCGCGCGCGCGCGGCTGGCGGTGATTCCCGACGGCGTGAGAATCGATGCAGCCGGCGGCCTCCGCGAGGCGCTCGAGGGGCAGACCATCGCGGAGCCGGTCGTTGCGTATGCGGGTCACCTATACGCGTGGAAGGGCGTGGACGTGCTGCTGGAGGCCCTCGCGCAGGTGTCGGACGCGCGCGGGCTGATCGTCGGCGGGCATGCGAAGGAACCGGATCTCGCGCGATTGAAAGCAGTCGCGGCCACGCTCGGGATCGGCGATCGCATCACGTTCATTGGTTTGGTTGAACCGGCACATGTCGCGCGGTTCCTGAGGCAGGCCGATGTGCTCGCGCTGCCGAACCCCGCATCCGCAATCTCCACGCGGTTTACGTCGCCGTTGAAGCTGTTCGAATACATGGCGGCGGGGCGCCCGATCGTCGCGTCCGATCTGCCGTCAATCCGCGAGGTTCTCCATCACGAGGTGGACGCGCTGCTCGTCACGCCGGGGGATCCCGCAGCAATGGCCGCGGCCATCGAGCGGCTGATTACCGATCCCGCGCTCTCGGCGCGGCTCGCAGCCGCCGCGCTCGCGGCCGCGCCCGCATACTCGTGGGATCGACGCGCCGAGCGGCTG
>JBBQEJ010000023.1:0-46974 GCA_038320555.1 Vicinamibacterales bacterium
GAAGCCGCGGCCAACCGCGACCGGGCCCGGCTCGAAGCAGAAGCGGCGGCCAAGCGCGAGCGCGAGCGCGTCGAGGCGGAAGCTGCGGCCAAACGCGAACGGGCCCGACTTGAAGCTGAGGCAGCCGCGAAACGCGAACGCGAGCGCGTCGAGGCGGAAGCCGCGGCCAAACGCGAACGGGCCCGGCTCGAAGCCGAAGCGGCGGCCAAGCGCGAGCGCGAGCGGCTTGAAGCCGTCGCGGCTGCCAAACGCGAGCGCGAGCGGCTCGAGGCAGAAGCCGCCGCCAAACGTGAACGTGAGCGGCTCGAGGCAGAAGCCGCAGCGGCCGCCAAACGTGAACGCGAACGGCTCGAAGCCGAAGCGGCCGCCAAGGCCGAACGTGAGCGCCTCGAGGCAGCAGCAGCGGCGGCGGCCAAACGTGAACGTGAGCGGCTCGAAGCCGAAGCGGCTGCCAAACGGGAGCGTGCGCGGCTCGAGGCAGAAGCTGCGGCGGCCACCACACGTGAACGCGAGCGGCTCGAAGCGGAAGCGGCCGCCAGGCGCGAACGCGAGCGGCTCGAGGCCGAAGTCGCGGCGGCCGCCACACGTGAACGTGAACGCCTCAAGATCGAGGCCGCGGCCAAACGCGCCCAGGAGCAGCTCCAGGCCGAGGCCGAACGTGAGCTGACGCTGGCCGCGGAGGCAGCGCAACGCGAGCACGCGCGGCTCGCGGCAGCCGCGTCCGAACGCCAACCCGAGCGGCTCGAACCGGGCGTCGAGTACGAGATCGATCTCGACGTCGATCCGTTCGCCGACTTCCGGCCCGAAGCCGAGGAGCGTCATCAGGCCCTGTTGCGGCTGATGCCGGTCAGTCAGTGGGCCAAACTCGAAGGGCCCCGCCACGCGACGCCGGAGGCCGTGGTACGGGAAGATGATCTGCACGATCTGATGGAAGGTCTGGCAGTGCCGGCGCACGTCGCCGGGGTCACCTATGCAAGCGGCTGCAGGATCCGCCGTGTGCGGGTACCGGCCGCGCGTCCCGCACCGCGAGGCCGCAATGCCAAGACACTGATCGTCTCGAAGCGCGCACTCGACGAGGTCCGGGCAGGGAATCGGCGATAGGACCTCAATCCCTCATCCCTCATCCCTCATCGAATCCCGGTTCCCGAGTCCCGGATCCCGAACCGCGAACCGCGAACCGCGAGCCGGCAATCGCCCACCGCGAGGCGCTAACCGCGAGCCGCCAACCGCGAGCCGCCAACCGCGAGCCATTGGCACATTCTGCGGCGATCGAGAGCTGCACCCCATCGCAGTTAATACCTACTTCCCAGCGCCCGGCCGCTTACAGGCCCGAGTCGAAATCACTCCACCCCATTGCCCAACATCGGCTTAGCGGACTCGCATCGACGGCCCGCACGCAAGGCATCGGCTTTGCCTTCCCGGTGGCATGGCGGAAACGGGAAGCGATCACTGGCGCGCGGGGTTGCGCATCTTGGTGCGCGGCCAGTTGTGGACCGTCGTCGAACGAACCGCATTCAGGGATTGCGACGCGCTCCGCTTGTCCGGCGCCGAAAGCGCGAACCGGGCGACAACTCGCACGATCCTTCTGCCGTTCGATCGGCCAAGCCGCCCGCGGCGCCCGTCGTCGATCGAGGTGATGCGCCCGCGACGCTGGCTGCGCGCGCTCTATCGGGCGGCCATTGACGAGAAGCCCTTCGGGGGGCTGTCCGCGGCCGCCGCGAGTTCGATCGACTTCCTGCCCTACCAATTGGAGCCCGCGCTGGCGATGCGGCGCGACGGCCATACCCGTATCTTGATCGCGGATGCTGTCGGTCTCGGCAAGACGATACAGGCGGGGCTGATCCTGCGGGAACTGGCGACGGAGCACGAGTCGTTCAGGGCACTCGTGATCGCACCGGCCGGTCTGCGCGAGCAATGGGCCGGGGAGCTCGCCGCACGCTTTGGAATCAGCACCATCCTCGCGACCTCGCCCTGGCTGGCGCGCAGGGTAGCCGAGCTTCCTTCAGACGTGAACCCGTGGTCTCTGCCCGGCATTTACATCTCATCGTTTGATTTCATCAAACGGCCGGAAGTTCTGCGGCCATTCGAAGAGGACGAGATCGAGTGGGATGCGCTCGTCGTGGACGAAGCGCATGCCGCCACGCTCGGCACGGCGCGGCGCGGGGCAGTGCAGGCGGTCGCGTTGCGCGCGCGACGCGTCATTCTGCTGAGCGCAACACCACACAGCGGCGACAGGGAAGAGTTTCGGGCTCTCTGCAGCATCGGGAGCCCGGCCGTGAATTCCCAGCCGCTGCTGATCTTCAGACGAACCCGGGATGATTCAGGCACCGCCATGCGCCGCCGCACCGTGCTTCTTCCGGTGCGGCTGTCGGAAGCTGAGCTGCGCATGCATCGTGTACTCGAAGCGTATACGTCGAGCGTGTGCGCCGAGTCGCGAATCAGAGGCGATCTGCCGGCGCGGCTCGCCGCCATGGTTCTCAGGAAGCGAGCGCTCTCGAGCGCCGGCTCACTGGCCATTTCGTGCCGCCGGCGGTCGGCGCTGTTGAGGACGGAACCCGACGTTCCGCCCGAACAACAGCTTCCTCTGCCGCTTGGCGAGGAAGAGCCTCTCGAAGACGAGGAACCCGGGTCGATTCTCGTCGCGCCCGGCCTCGCCGACGCCGCGCGCGAGCAGCACTGGCTGGCCGTCATCGTCGAGGCCGCTGACGAGGCGGCACACGATGAGTCGAAGCTCCGAGTCGTGGTCCGGTTGCTCCGGCGCATCAAGGAACCCGCGATCGTCTTCACCGAATATCGCGACACGCTGGAGCGCATGCGTCACGCGCTCAGCGGGACCGGGCGGCACATCTCGGTGCTCCATGGCGGGATGAACGCGACCGAAAGATCTGCTGCGCAACACGCGTTCAATTCCACCGGATCGTTGTTGCTCGCGACTGATGCCGCAGCGGAAGGTCTCAATCTTCAACACCGCTGCCGGACGGTGATCCATTTCGAACTGCCCTGGAGTCCCGCGCGGCTCGAGCAGCGGACCGGGCGAGTTGACCGCATCGGCCAGACGCGCAGGGTTCACGACGTCATGCTCGTCGCCAACGCCACGGCCGAACGGCTGGTCCTCGCGCCGCTTGCACGACGGGCCGCCCGGGTGCACACGGCGCTTCCTGGCCGATCGGGTTTCTTCGACGTGCTCACAGAATCACGAGTCGCCGCTGCCGTAATGGACGCAGTACCACTGGAGCCGGCTGCCCCGAACGTGGATGTCGACTCGGTGTTTCCACCCCCCGGGCTCCGGGAGGAGGCGCGTGAGGAAGCACGTCGCCTGGCCGAACTACGCATGTGGCGCGGCCGTGCGAGCCACCAGAACGTTCCAGCCGGAATCGCGGCCGCCGTTCTACGAGTGAAGGGGGCGTCGCTCGCCGCCGGCATCATCTGCGTTCATACCCTGTCGTTGACCGGCGACGACGGCAATGTGCACCATGCCGAGCTGGTCGTCGTTCACGTACCCTGGCACATCCCGGCCCCGCTTCGAACCTGCGCGGAGGTGCGCGACGTCATCCACGCGTTCAAGGCCGCGCGTCTTGCCTCCGTTGAAAGGATGCTCATGGCGCGAGCCGCAGATCGCGTCGAGGGAATCAGAGACCGGTGTGCCGTGGCCGCGTCGGTGATGGCCAGGCGTGAAGCGATCATCGCGCGGTCGACCTCGTCTGTGGCGCAGCATCTCGTACAGGGAAGTCTTTTCGATCAACGGATGCTACGGGCCAACGCCGCGCGCCTGCGGGTGTCATCGGCACTACTCGAGGAAGCCGATCGACGACTCGAGACCCTTCTGGCCGCGTCACACCTGACTGCCGCACTCAGTCTCTCCGCGATTCTTCTGGTTACGAGTCGCAGGCGCGCATGATTCCGGGACTGTCGGGGTCCCTTCTATCGCACGACGCGGTCGCCTGCGCGATCGACGCGACGGTCCATCCGAGCACGGCCGAGGCGCAACGACGGGTCCGCGCATGGCACGCGGCGGTGGCCCGCGAAATGGGGCCGGCCAGCAGCGCGCGTGCCGTCTTTGATCGCATTGCGGTCCCGCTCGGGGCCGCCCTGGGGTTCCGCGTCGTGCCGGCGCACGGTCCGTCTGAAACCGGCCGGTCCTTTCGCGCGGTGCTCGAAGCGGGCGGCGGTGCGGTTGCAGCGCTGCTCGCTACCGAGTGGGGCCGCGATCCCGCCGCCGCATGGCGCGAGAGCGTGCGCCACGGCATCGGCACCGGCGTCCGTTGGTGTTTTTGCGTCAACGGTCCGGTCTTGCGGGTTTTTGATGCGCGCCGCACATACTCCCGCAAGTTCGCCGAGTTCGATCTCGGGGCTGCCGTTGGCGAGCCGGCAAGCTTCACGGTCTTGTGGAGGCTGCTCAACGCGGACGGATTCGCCTGTTCAGAGCCGGTTCTCGATCGCGCGGTCGCACAATCGGAGCAATATCGCGCGGAAGTGCGCGCGTCTCTTCAGCAGGGCGTGCACGACGCGCTGACGTCGCTTCTGCGCGCGTTTGCATCGGCGCCCCGCGCACGACGTGCCGCATGCCGGGCCGATGTCCTGCTCGACGAATCGCTCATCGTCGTCTACCGCATTCTGTTTCTTCTCTTCGCCGAGGCCAGAGGATTGGTGCCGAAGTGGCATCCTACGTATCGCGACAGTTACACGATTGAATCCCTTCGAGCGCCAATTGAAAGACTGGCGAGGCCGCCGGGCCTCTGGCAGTCGCTGCAGGCCATCGCGCGCCTCGCGCATCGAGGCTGCCGCGCGGGGACTTTGCGCGTCCCGCCGTTCAATGGCCGTCTCTTCTCACCCGCGCACGCGCCACTGGCCGAATCGCTTGAACTCGACGACGGTGCCGTGAGGGAGGCCATGGTGGCGTTGACAACCAGGGCGGCCACCGGCGGCAGGCAGCGGATTGCGTACGCCGATTTAGGTGTCGAGCAACTCGGCGGCGTGTACGAACGCATTCTCGATTTTGAGCCCGTGGCTTCCGACGGTAAACATGCCTCGCTGACACTCGTTCGGGCAGGACGCCGCAAAGCGACCGGTACGTTTTATACGCCTCGGGCCCTTACGGAATTCATGGTCCGCCGCGCCCTTGCACCACTTGTGAACGACGCGGACCCAGACGGGATCCTGTCGATACGGGTTCTTGATCCGGCCATGGGCAGCGGAGCGTTTCTAGTTGCGGCGTGCCGCTACCTTGCGTTCGCGTACGAATCAGCGCTGATTCGAGAGGGCGTCCTTTCAGCCTCCGAGATCGGCGAGAACGATCGCGCGGGGTTTCGACGAGCGGTGGCTCAGCGATGCCTGTTCGGCGTGGACATCAATCCGATGGCGGTGCAGCTCGGACGCCTGTCGTTGTGGCTGGCCACGCTGGCAGGCGATCGCCCGCTGACGTTTCTGGATCATCATCTACGGACCGGAAACAGCATCGCCGGCTCGTCGCTGGAGGACATCCTCCGCCAGCCGCCGTCGGGGCGCGCGACGCGAGCCCGCCCGGCGCACCTTCCCCTCTTCGATCTCGATCAAGCGGACGCGGCGATCGGGACCGCGGTCGGATCCCGCTTGTCTCTTGCACAGGATCCGGGCGACACGATCGAGCAAGTGCGTGCGAAGGAGCGCCTGTTGTCGTCGCTGCAGCAAGACGGGACGCCGCTCGCCGCGTGGAAAGCCGTCGCCGACCTCTGGAGCGCAGAATGGTTTCGCCGGGGGTCGCGACGCCCGCAAGCGACATTCGGGGCACTCGTTGATCAGCTGCTTGGACGCACCGCCGTGCTGCCGCCCCGTGTGGCCAGACCCTTCCTTGAAGAGGCGGCGGCGATCGCCCGGCGCGAGCTGTTCTTCCACTGGCCGCTCGAGTTTCCGGAGGTCTTTCACGATGCCCATGGCCGGCCGGCGGCGAGTCCGGGTTTCGACGCCGTGATCGGGAACCCACCGTGGGAAATGCTGCGTGGCGAACGGGGAACGGCCGCTGATTCGGAGGCGCTGACGGCGTTCGCGCGAAACTCGGGCGTCTACGCGTGGCAGGGCAACGGGCACGCGAATCTCTACCAGCTGTTTCTCGAACGCGCACTCGCCCTCGTCCGCTCCGGCGGCCGCGTCGCCATGGTATTGCCCTCCGGCTTCGCCCTCGATCACGGATGCGCCACGCTTCGCCGCGCGCTGCTCGATCGCACCGGGGTCGATACGTTCCTCTCGATCGAAAACCGCGATGGCCTGTTCCCGATTCATCGAGGATTGAAGTTCCTGCTGCTGACTCTCACGCGCGGCGGCCGGACGGCTGCGCTTCCGTGTCGCTTCGGCGTGCGATCGCCGGATGCGCTCGAGGCGCTGCCGGATACCGGAGATCCGGGCTCGGTCCGGCTCCCGCGCTCGCTGATTGAAGCGTTCGCCGGCGATCAACTCTCGATTCCGGAGGTTCGTACGCCAATCGACGTCGCGATCCTGTCCCGCTGTGCGTACTCCATCCCCGCGCTGAGTACGCTCGAGGGGTGGGGCGTTACCTTCGGCCGGGAATTGAACGCCACCGACGACCGGCAGCATTTCGTCCCGTGTGACCATACGGCGCGGCATCTTCCGGTTGTCGAAGGCAAGCAGATCCAGCCCTTCGTCGTCGACATCGCCGCGGCGCGTTGGTACATCCCCAGGCGCATGGCTGCCCGGCTGCTCGGCTCCGGGGGCTCATTTACGCGAGCGCGTCTCGCCTATCGCGACGTCGCGTCCCCCACCAACCGGCTCACGCTGATTGCCGCGATCGTGCCAGCCGGGGTCGTGACCACGCATACGCTGTTCTGTCTGAAAGGAGATGTCGACGAGGACCTCCAGCTGTTTCTCTGCGGAGTTTTCAACAGCTTCGCAACGAATTATCTGGTGCGAACGCGAGTTGGCACGCATGTCACGGTGTCGACCATCGCACGGCTGCCGGTCCCCAGACCCTCGGTTGAATCGCGCGCGTTCCGAAACATCGCGGCGCTCAGCGCACGCCTCGCTGCTGCGCCGTCAGACGGCGCCGCAGCTGCATGTCTCCAGGCGTCGGTCGCGCATCTGTATGGACTGACGTCAATTGAGTTTCAGCACATCCTCGGCACGTTTCCGCTCGTTCCCGCGGCCGAGCGTACTGCTGCGATGCACCAGTTCATCGCGTCGAGCGACGACGCATAGCGCTTGAGCCGCATGGCTCGAGGCGTATACAGTGGACTGCTGCATGAAACTCCGGCAGCCTCACGCCGCCGTCGCCGGCATCTGGGCCCTCGTCCTCATGTTCGCCCTCGTCCAGGCGGTGGCGTGGACGAACGCGGGCGGTGCCCCGCGGCGGCCGATTGCCGTCGTCCAGGTTGCCATTGCCTGGGTGGTCGTCCTGACGCTCGCCGTCGTGTCGACACGCCGCATCGACGGTCTTGCACGGGCGATTACCCGGCACGAGCATGCGCGAACCGCAACCCTCGATCAGGTCGAGCAGCTGGAGATGAGCTATGCCATCCTGCAAATCCTTTCGCGCTCGGTCGACGTGCAGCTCGCCTTCCAGGCGCTCGCGCAACGTATCGTTCCTCTCGTGCCATGCGACCGCGTGGGACTCGCACTGTTGTCCGACGACGGACAGGAGTTCCAGACCTATACCGCCCGGGTCAACCAGCCTGAGCGCCGCGCGCGGCCCCGGCCGGACCTGGTGTTCAAAACGGATCGCACGGCTCTTGGCAGCGTCGTGCGATCGCGCGAGCCGCTCGTGATTGACGACACGAGCCTGGGAGCCACGGATTTTCTCGATATCAACGTGCTGCACACCGCCGGCTTCGCGTCGGCCCTGATCGTGCCGCTCGTGGCCAAGGGGCGCGCGGTGGGCACGTTGAATGTCGTTTCGCGGCACAAGCAGGCCTTTCATCAGGAGCACATCGACGTGCTGCTCCCGATTGCGGAGATTTTTGCCGTCGCGTACGTGGCGCAGCAGCTCCAGATCGCCATGAGCAAATACCAGTCGATGGAAACGATGGCCGAGCTGACCTTGTCGATCGCGGCCGAAATCAACAGCGCGCTTCAGACGATCATCGGACACTGCGATTTGGTCGAGCGGGGGTATCCCGATCCCAACCTGCAGCGGGATCTGGCCACCATCGTTCGGCAGGCGCAACGCATTGCGGCACTGCTCGAACGGATGCGGGCGGCGTCGCAGGATCGACTCAAAAAAGTCGCTGACGCCGTGAATCAGGGGGGCATTCCCTCGAGCCCGGAGGCCTACGGCGAAGCGGAGATAGGCTAGTGGCGCCTGCTGAGCGCAACGAGGACCGTTACCGACAATTCCACGAGCACGACGATCGTCACCCCCGCGAAAAACCACTGCCGCGCGGTCACGTATTCAGCAAACGAGACGACAACGCGCATGATCGGTGTGGCCATCAGCACCATGAGCCCCGCGTTCAAAAGCCAGAATGCGGCCTGGCTCTGAGGATTCGACAGCCAGAGTGCGAGGCCGATCGCCAGAAGCGCGGCGCTTGCAATCACGCCGACCGCCAGCAGACGGCCGAGATGAGTCTCGAGCCGTTCAAGCGAGGCGGGATCCGCTCTCACAGGCTTCTCCGCAGATAGATGAAACTGACGAGCAGCAGCACGATGGCCATCATCAGCTTCAGCCACTTCGCCCGTGCGCGAGCGCCGAACCAGAGACCGCCGCGCGATCCAATCAGCACGCCGAGCACGGCAGCAGCAGCGAGCGGCGGGTTGACATAGCCGTTCGCGTACTGAATGGGCACCGATGCCACGGCGGTGACACCGATCATCAGGGAGCTCGTCGCAGCCGCCACGCGCATGGGCACACCGCACCAGGCCGTCAGGACCGGAACCTTCAGGATTCCTCCTCCGATCCCGAAGGCGGCCGAGACGTTGCCGGCGACGAACGACACACCCAGCGCGACAGGCAGCCGCCGCACTTTGTAGACCACCTCCCCGCCGCTCTCCTCGTCGTGAAACCTTCCGCCAAGCGGGCCGGGATCGACCGTTGTGTCCGAGATGACGTTCCGTCGCTCCAGCCGGGTGATCATCAGGACGGCAATGAGTGCGGCAATCACTGCGAAGCCGCGCTCCAACGTCACGTCCGACAGGTGCGCGATCGTGACGCCCGCGGCCACGCCGCCCGCGGCAGACGCCACTTCGAGCAGCATGCCGAGCCGGAGGTTGATGAGATTGCGCCCGGTCGTGGCCGCCGACACCGCGCTCGACGTCGCGATCACGGTCACCAGACTGATCGCCGCCGCCGTTTTGAAATCGAGTCCCAGCCACGCGTTGAGGAAAGGCACCAGAAAAACGCCGCCCCCAAGCCCGAGCAAGGCGCCGAGGCACCCGGCCAAGGCACCCGACACCATCACGACGGCGACGATGGACGGGGTCAGACCAGTCAAGAGCAGGACAGGCACCGATGCCGGACGGCAATGCTATGATCCAAAGACACCCAAGCAGGAATTCTATCCGATGTGTCAGCGGTGGCTCGACGCCGGGCTGAATCGCTAATCACTCATCCTGAATCCTTGAATCGAGGGCTCGAATTCAACGATTCGCGATTGGTGATTAGAGATTAGTGATCGAGTTTCCCCCCGCGTTAGAATGATCACGAGTTCCCCAGCATGCCACTCTCTCCAGGTCAGCGCCTTGCTCAGTACGAAATCGTGTCTCCGCTCGGTTCAGGGGGCATGGGCGAGGTCTACCGTGCGCGCGACTTACGGCTCGGTCGCGAGGTGGCCATCAAGGTGATGGCCGAGCACATCGCGTCGGATCCCGAGATGCGCCGCCGCTTCGAGACCGAAGCCAGAGCCGTTGCCGCGCTGTCGCACCCCAGCATTCTCTCCCTACACGAGCTCGTCATCGTCGATGGTGTTCCGGTAGCCGTCATGGAGCTGCTCGAGGGAGAGACACTCCGCCTGCGGCTCTCGCGAGGCGCGCTCGAATGGCGCGAGGCCGTGCGCATCGGGGGATCGATAGCGGACGGCCTCGCGGCCGCCCACGCCAAGGGTGTTGTCCATCGCGACCTCAAGCCCGACAACGTGTTTCTGACGGCCGGCGGACTGGTGAAAATTCTGGACTTCGGCCTCGCGCTTCAGCGGCTGGAAGCGGAGGCGGCAGCGGCGACCGCCGCACGCACGGCGCAGGGCGTGGTCCTCGGCACGTTCGGCTACATGTCGCCGGAGCAGGTGCTCGGGGAGCGGGTTGATGGGCGGAGCGACATCTTTGCTGCCGGCTGTGTGTTGTACGAGATGCTCACCGGCCGACGGCTGTTCGCGGGCGCGACGCCGCAGGAAATCATCGCCAGCCTCATGCACGACAGCGTGAGAGAGCTCGACGCGTTCGATCCTCTCGCGCCGCCGGAGCTTCGCAGCATCGTGTCGCGCGCGGTCGAGCACGATCGCGCGCGTCGTTTCGAATCGGCGCACGATCTCGCCATGGCGTTGCGCGGCCTGCTGACGGGATCGGGAGGGTCGGGACCGGCGCGCCGGGCAAAACCACGAGGCAAGTCCCTGGCCGTCCTGCCATTTGTCAATGCCGGCGCGGATCCGCAGATTGAACACATCGCCGACGGGATCACTGAAAGCATCATCAACAGCCTCTCGCAGCTCAGTGGACTGCGCGTGGTTCCGCGAAGCCTGGTATTCCGCTACAAGGGACTGCAAGCCGACCCTGCGACCGTCGGGCTCGCGCTGAGCGCGCGGACCATCCTGACCGGCCGGGTCGTCCAGCAGGGAGACGTGCTGAACATCCAGGCCGAGCTCGTGGACACGCACACCGAGTCCCAGTTGTGGGGAGAGCAGTTCCGCCAGAGTACGCACGACCTTATGACCGTGCAGCAGGAGATCGCGTGGCAGATTTCGGAAGCGCTCCGGCTGAGGCTGACGGGCGACCAGAAGAAAAAGCTGCGGAAGCGCTCGACGGTCGATCCCGACGCGTACCAGGAATATCTCCGGGGTCGCTACCACTGGAACAACTTTTCGGCTGACAGTCTGCGTCGCGCGCGCGAGCACTTCGAGCGCGCAGTGTCTCTCGATCCGACGTACGCGCCTGCGTATGCGGGACTTGGCGACGCGTTCGGCGCCCAGGCGTACTACGGGCACGTCGCGGCCGCTGACGGGTTTCCCCGCGCGTCGGCAGCGGCGCGGCGCGCGCTCGAGCTCGATCCGAAGATCGCCGATGCGCACGTGACGCTCGGCATCGAGCGCCTGTTCTGGGGATGGGATCGGATCACGGCTGAACGCGAGCTTCAGACGGCGATAAGGCTGAATCCGAAGCTCGCGCTCGCGCATTCGTTCTTTGGCATGTTGCTGGCCATCGGCGGCCGTCACGCGGAAGCGCTGCAGAGCGCCCTCTACGGGCGCGAACTGGATCCGCTCTCCCTGTTCATCAATGTCGGTGTCGCGTGGGTGCATCACTTCGCTGGTCGGCCCGAGGAGGCCATTCGCGAAGCGATCAAGGCTCGCGAAATCGTTCCGGGGTTTGAGGAGGCCGGCAACGTGCTGATCTCGTCGTACGAAATACTTGGAAGGTACGAAGAGGCGGCGGCGTTAATCGGCGGGCAAAGATGCTGGGGCCTGGCCTTCGACGGCCACGCGCTGGCAGACGCGTTCCGGCGCGGTGGAGCCCGGGAATACTGGCGGAAACGCCTCGAGTTGCTGGAGCTCGTGTCGGCGGGCGCGCCGCCGGTCATTCATTTTGCGAGGGCCGTCGTCCATTCCAATCTGGGCCAGGTGGAAGAAGCCGTGCATGACGCGGAACGGATGGCCGATGAGCACAGCGGAGGCTGCGTGTTTCTCGGCGTCGATCCCAGCCTCTCGAAGCTGCGCGGCCAGCGCCGCTACGAGGCACTGATCACGCGAGTGGGGGTGGCCCCGCCGCGAATGGCTTCAGCAGCGCATACAGTGTCGACGTAATCGGCACCGGAACGCCTGCACGCGCGGCGCGCCGCACAACGGATCCGTGCAGGGCCTCAACCTCGATGCGTTTGCCCAGCGACAGGTCGATCAGCAGCGACGAGCGCATCGTGCCTGGAATCCCGCCGATGTACGTGTTCACCCTGTCAACGACATCGGATGCGACGTTGACTCCTTCCGCGCGGGCCAGATGCTCGACCTCTCGGCACGCTTCGAGAAACTGCGCGCGAACGTCGGGCTCGGCCCAGAGCGGGCCGATCGGCAACCTCGACGCCCCCGTGAATCCGGCGAGCGCAACGAGGAAGATGAACTTCTCCCAAATCGGTACTCGGCCGTCGTCCACGGGCTCCGACTGGATGTCCGCGGCCGCAAACGCCTCATGGATCGCGCCGACGCGGGCCGAGGCCCGGGGCAGGGATCCGAAGACCTCGCCAAAAACGATGCGGCGATGAGTGCCCGTCTGGTCGATCACGCCCGGTGAGCTCAGCGCTGTGGCCACATACGTGGTGCCGCCGATGACCGGTCCCTCGCCGACGACTACGGCGACCTCCTGCACGCTGTCGACGCCATTCTGAAGGGTCAGCACCGACGAGTCCGGACCCATTATCGGAGCGAGGAGCGGCAGCGCACTCGCATTGTCGTAGGCCTTGACGGCGACTATCACGACGTCCACAGGACCCACCGTCGCCGTGTCCTCTTCGGCGCGCGCGCGCACCGTGAAGTTCCCGAGCATCGGGCTGCGTACCGCGAGCCCCCGTTCCCGGATCGCCGCCAGGTGCGCACCCCGCGCGATGAACGTGACCTCATGTCCGGCGCGGGCAAGCCTGGCGCCGTAGTACCCGCCCACCGCGCCTGATCCAAGAATGGCAAATCGCATCTGCACTCAATCCAGCTGAAACCTCAAACCAAAAACCAACCCAAAAACCAAAAACCCCAAACCTACAACCGATCCCGCTTGCCCCAATACCAATACGCCGGCAGACCAAGCCCGAGCAGACCCAGCCCGGCAAGCGATTCGATTGGCCTTTCGAACAGCGTGTTGAGTACGAACGCGGCCGAACCGCCAATGAACACGAGCGGCACGAACGGATACCCCCACGTCTGGTACGGACGAGGACGGTCTGGCATCGTGTAGCGAAGGCGGAACAACGCGACCCCGGCCGCCACGCTGAACAGAATCGACGCGAACATCACGTACGTGAAAAGCTGCTCATACGTGCCGGACAGCGCCAGCAGCGCCGACCAGATGGTCAGCGCCACGATGGCGACGTGAGGCGTGCGATAACGCGCGTGCACGCGGTTGGCCTGCGGCAGGAACACGCCGTCGGACGCCATGGCAAAGAGGAGCCGCGAGCCCGCAAGAATCGCCGCCGCGTTGTTGCCAAACGTGGAAATGACGACCGTCAACGCGACAAACGTTGCGCCGGCCGGTCCCACGAGCACCGTCGCGGCGCGCTCCGCGATGCGGGTCGTTCCCTTCATCTCGTCAATGGAGAGCGCGTACAAGTAGGCTATGTTGACGACGACGTAGATCGACATCAGGATGAGGAGGCCGCCCAGCAGCGCGCGGGGAATGTTGCGCTGGGGATCCTTGATCTCACCCGCCGCGTATGTGACGAAGTACCACGCTTCGTACGTCCAGAGAACCGCGATCATCGCAACACCAAACGACGCCGCCGGCCGCTCGAGGCCCGACGGAACGATCGGCACGAAGACCGGATGCACTCGCGCGGCAAGCAGCGCCATCACCGGAAGCGACGCCAGCGCGCCGACCTTCGCCGCGGTCGTGACCACGTTGACCATGTTGCCGCTCCGAACACCGGTGTAGTTGATGGCGCCGAGCAGGAGAATGACCAGGGCCGCGACCAGCTTGGTTCCGCTGAAGCCGAGAATCGACGCCGACGGGAGCGCCGGCAGAAAGTAGCTGAGGTACTCGGCAAAACCGACCGCCACGGCCGCAATGCCCCCGCTGATCACGACAAACAACGCCGCCCAACCGTAAAGAAACGCCGTGAGCGGCCCGTAGGCTTCCCTGAGAAACACATACACGCCGCCGGATCGCGGAAACATCGCTCCCATCTCCGCGTAGGTCAGGCCGCCCGCGATCGCGAGCATGCCGCCGAGAACCCATGCCGCGAGCAACAGCGATGCCGACGGAATCACCGCCGCCATGCCGCCCGTCGTGAGAAAAATGCCCGATCCGATGACGCTGCCGACGACGAACAGAATGGCCGAGCGGAGGCCGATGACCCGGGCGAGGCCCTCGTCCCCGGTCGTGTCCGGGGCGCGATCGACGTTCACGGCCGGAACTGTAGCATGCTCTCGTTTTACTTCCGGGGCGGTGTGGTCACGCTCCCACTGTCGCGCAGTCTTCGCTGCCAAGATCAAACAGGAGATCAGGAAAATAGGCGAAAACACTGGTATTTCTCCTGATTTCCTGTTCGATCTTTAGTGGGGCTGTGGCGGGGAAGACCGGTGCCCCGTGATTGGATGTCGGACCCTGTCCGCGTGCTAGAATGCCCAACCTAGGCCGAGCGCCGGGCGGACGCCGCGCCGCCGCGCCCGGGAAACTGCATGGCCGCCCGCCTCACCACTTACGTCGTTGTCGGCATCGTTGCCGCCACCCTTATCGCCGGCCTCATGGTCGGCGCCCAGCGCGACGACAACGATGGTCCGGTCGATCTCATAGTTTTCAACGGGAAGGTTTACACGGCCGACGGCTCCGGCTCCATGGCGGAGGCTGTGGCGGTGCGTGGGAATCAGATCCTGCGGGTCGGGAGCAACCGGGACATCAATCGCCTCCGCCGTCCCCAGACTGTCGTCGTCGACGCGCTCGGCGCGGCAGTGCTGCCCGGCTTCAATGACGCCAGTGCGCACTTCATCGACGGCGGAGTCGCGCTCGAGGCGGTCGATCTGCGCGAGGCCGCGACGATCGATGAGATCCAGGCACGGATTCGCGCATGGGCCGAGGCCCATCCGGATCGTCCCTGGATCGTCGGCGGAGGCTGGGACATCACGACATTCGCGGCCGGTCCGACGCGGCAGCTGCTCGATGCCGCCGTAGCCGATCGGCCCGCGTGCCTTCTCTCGCGGGATGGAGACGCGGCCTGGCTCAATACGAAAGCGTTGCGGCGCGCCGGAATTACCCGCCACACCCCCACTCCGGCAGAGGGGGTTATCGTCAAGGAACTTCACGGGGGAGCGCCGGCCGGCGTACTCAAAGGTACAGCGGTCGCGCTGGCGACGCGGATGGTTCCGAAGACGACGCGCGACGATCGCGCGCGTGGGCTGCGCGCAGCGATCATGGAAGCGCATCGCAACGGTGTCACCAGCGTGCAGGACATCATTGCGCGCCCCGACGACTTTCTGTTGTACGACGACGTGCGGCGGTCGGGGGATCTGAGCGTCAGGATTTACACCTCGATCAACGTCGATGGTGTGCCGGAATCCGAGGCGTTCAAGCAGATCGACGCGCTGACGAGCCAATATCCCGACGACCCGATCTTCAAGATGGGCGGCGCGAGGGTCACGGTCGATGGACCGGTGGAATCATTCGGCGCGGCAATGCTCCAGCCGTACGACGGAAAACCGGAGGACGCCGGTCCCGATCGTGTCGATCCTGATGCATTCAATCGATTCGTCCGGTTGCTCGACCGGCGCGGCTGGCAGCTCACGGCGGAAGCGTCCGGCGATCGCGCCGTGCGGATGGCGCTCGACGCAATCGAGCACGCGGCACGGTCCAACCCGCAGCCCGAGCGGGGCCGGCGCCATCGAATCGAAGGAGTCGAACTGGTAGATGCGGTCGACGTACCGCGCTTCGGCCGGCTCGGAGCCATCGCAACGATCCAGCCGCTCTTCGGAAACCCAACCACCGAACGCCTCGCCGCGTGGAGCGGCGCCGTCGGCGCGGAGCGCACCTCACGGGCGTGGCCATCCGGCAGCATCGTCTCGGCGCGCGGCAAACTCGCGTTTGGCAGCGGCTGGCCCGAGGCCCCGCTGAACCCCATGGCCGCGATACACACCGCCGTCAGCCGCACGACAATCGATGGCCTGCCCGAAGGAGGCTGGAACGATGGCGAGCGCGTCAGCGTGAGGCGGGCAATCAACGCCTTTACGTCCGTGCCGGCCTACGCGTCCTTCGACGAACAGCGGAAGGGCACGTTGAAGAAAGGGATGCTTGCGGATCTCGTCGTGCTCTCCGGGGACATCTTCGAGAACCCGGACGCGCAGATTGCGGGCACGACCGTCGCCGTCACGATCTTCGACGGAAAGATCGTCTACCGCCGCGGCGCGACGTCCACCAATTGACGCCCGCCGCCGCCGGGCAATGGATCTAACGAACCTTCCCGCACCCGCCTTCACGACTGTTGACGGCGTCACCCAGGGAATTGCCGCGGCGTGCTACCTCGCCATCGGCGCCGCCGCCTGGCTTCGAGCCAGGGGCGACGTCCGCACGCGCGTCTTTCTCGCATTCTCGATCGCAAACCTCGTCGTCTTTGGCCTCCCCACGTTCTGGTGGCTGCGTGGCATGACGGATCCCACGACGCTCCCGGCAGCGGTCACGGCGGTCATCATGGCGGCGCTCGGTGTCGGCGCGCTGCTGCTGTTCCATTTCACACAGGTATTCCCGCGCCGGCGCCCATGGATCAAGGCATCGGGTGTGCAGATGCCGATCGCGTATGGCCTCGCACCGTTGACGATCATGGGGCTCGTGCGGTTCATGCCGGCGAGCGTGAAGGCGCTGACAGTGCCGTATATCCTCGCTGTCATCGCGTTTGGCTTTCCGTTGCTGGTGCTGCTGGGCTTTGTCATCCCCATTGCCGCCATCGTGTCTCTGCTCCGCAGCCATCAGGACATTCAGAAAGGAGGACTCGAGCGGCTCAAGGTCCCGCTGGAGCTCATCCTGCTCAGCCAAATCGCGGGAGGCACGCTCGCGATCGTATTCGCCCCCGTCCTGGCCGTCCTCGCTCCCAACAGCGTGATGCAGTCGGGGCTGACGGTCCTCATCTGGGCTCTGGGCCTGCTGACGCCGCTCGGGTATGCAGCAGCCGTCTGGAAGTTCAACGTGCTCGCCGTGGATCCGGGCTGATTCCGGAGGGTGCACCTGGACGCGCCGGTTCAGCGGCGCTGAGCGGATTCTACGGCTTCTTGCGGGCTCGCCGCGGCAGAAGCACGGCGATGGCGTACAGAATCGCACCGGCCAGGAGTGCTGCGGCGCCGTTGCCAAGCTGTATCGGAGTGGCGCCGGCGAGGATTGTCATCGCAATCGCGATTGCCAAAACGGGGACGATCGGACCAAACGGCACGACGAAGACTGCGGGCTTCACGACGCCTTCAAAGCGTGGGCTGCGCAACCGCAGCATCGACGCGCAGGTGGCGACGTACAGGAGCAGACGGCTTATGGCGCTCACCGTCGCCATCGACTGAAACGTCCCGGACAGGGCAAGGGCCAACGCAACGCCGGCGGTGACGAGGATGGCATTCACCGGTGTGCGAAAGGCGGGATGAACTCTGCCGAAGAAAGCGGGCAGGTCGCCCTGTTCGGCGAGCGCGAACAGGTTCCTCGATCCGGACAGCGCCCCGCCCATGTTGTTGCCGGAGGTCGAAAAGACGGCCGCGAGCGTCATCATCGCTGCTCCGGCGCCGCCGAGAAACAGCACGGCGGCGTCCGCAAGAGGAGTTTTTGAGGCCGCAAGTCCTGGGAGCGTTCCGAGTGCGACGATCTGCGCCAGCGTCATCACGGCAGTTACGATGATGATCGTCATGATCAGCGCGAACGGGACGTCGCGGCGCGGGTTGCGCGCTTCACCGCCGGGAACCGGCACGATCTCGTAGCCCCCAAAGGCGAAAATGAGCAGGAGACCGCTTGCCGAGAGCTCCGAGAGCGACGGCGTGGCGCTCGGGCGCAGCCGGGCCCAGTCCACGAAGAAGATTCCGGCGGCAACGAACATGAAGAGCGGCACGAGTTTCCCGACCGTCAGGACGTTGAGCACGAAGCTGCTCTGGCGGATGCCACGGATGTTGATGGCGGCAAGCACGGCGATGATCGTCGTGATCAGGATCGTGCGCGATGATCCGGCGGTGAGCACGGGCCAGTAGAACCCCAGCGACGACACGAGCACGTTGATCACGGCCGCCCAGCTCGCGACCCGCGTGAACCACATCATCCAGCCAACTTCGAACCCCGGGAAGCGGCCGAACGCCGCCCGGGTATAGAGGTATGCCCCTCCCGTGCCGTCGAAGCGGCTCGCCACCTCCGCGAAAGAGAGCGCAATCAGCAAGGATGCGACGCCAACAGCGGCGACCATCCATGGGCTCCACGGGCCGGCGCTTGCCGCCAGGGTTGCGGGCAGCGCGAACACCGCCGAGCCGATGACCTGATTGACGCCAGTCGCCGTCAGATCCCACCGGCCCAGCTCCCGTTTGAGGGCTGAATCGGCGCGGCGATCCGTGGCTGAAGGCACCGCGAGGTTGTATCATTTCCACGCAACCAAAACACACGGGAACTGCTGATGTCACAACAAACCGACATTGTCGTGAAACCACGGGACGTGATGCCGCAGGGTGCGACGACCCTTCCGGCGGCCTATTACGTGGACGCGGACTACTTCACCCGGGAGATGTCGGCGCTCTTCGGCCGCATGTGGATCTGCGCCGGGCGGGCCGAGCAGGTCGAACGGCCTGGAAAGTTCTTCGTCCGGGAGGTGCTGGGTGAGAGCGTCATCGTCACGCGCGCGCCGTCAGGGCGTGTGCACGCGTTCTACAACGTCTGCCGGCATCGCGGCACAAAGCTGTGCACCGAACACGAAGGTACATTCGCGGGGAGCATTCAGTGCCCTTACCACGCGTGGACCTATGACCTCGAGGGCCGCCTGATCGGCGCGCCGCACATGGAAGAACTTCCGCACTTCCGAAAGGACGAGTATCCGCTGCACGAGGTGCACGCGGACGTCTGGGACGGCCACATTTTTCTCAACTTCTCGCGCGATCCGCAGCCGCTGCTGGCACAGCTTGCCGATCTACCCTCCAAATTCACGCAGTGGCACATGGAAGACCTCCGTCTCGGCCGGCGCATTGTCTACGACGTGCGCGCGAACTGGAAGCTGCTGATTCAGAACTACAACGAGTGCCTGCATTGCCCGAATCTCCATCCGGCGCTCAACAAGCTGTCGCATTACCTCAGTGGAGAGAACGAACCGCTGCGCGCGACCTATATGGGCGGGCGAATGGATCTCAGGCCTGGAGTGGCGACGTTGTCGATGGACGGCACGTGTCCGCGCGCGTTCCTGCCGGGACTGTCGCCTGAGGACGTGAGACGCGTGTATTACTACGCAATCTTCCCCAACATGCTGCTCAGCCTGCACCCCGATTACATGCTCGTGCACACACTCTGGCCGATCGCGCCGGACCGCACGATCAATATCTGCGAATGGCACTTCCAGCCGGAGGCGCTCGCGGAGCCAGGGTTCACTGCATCGGATGCGATCGACTTCTGGGACATGACGAACCGCCAGGACTGGCACGTCTGCGAGCTGTCGCAGGCAGGCATCTCGTCACGCGCCTACACCCCAGGCCCGTATTCCAATCGAGAGGACCTGCTGTATGCGTTCGATCGCATGATCATCGCGGTGCACAACAGCGCGTAACATATCAGCGACGCCGGAGGCGAGGGTTGTCTCGGACCAACAGGCGACCGCGGGGCAAAGGGGCCCAGGTGGCGCCGGCGGGCGGGCGGCCGACACCAGCAGCATACAGAACGCTCTCCCCGATGCCGTCAATCCCGAGATCGCGCTCGATGACGGAGTCAGCCAGTCCCATCACGGAAAAAGAGGCCAGCCCAAGCGACGTGGCGGCAAGACAGAAGGTCTGACAGACATGTCCGACCTCGACGAGCGCCGCGCGGTACGCACGCGAGTAGGGATACCGCCAGAGCTGCCGCTCGAAGACCGCAGTGAAGAGCACCAGTGCCGACGCACTGGCAAAGTACCCGCTGTGAGGCACGTACGCCCGGATTTGCTTCGCGGATGCGCCTCGTCGGAGACGCTCCAGCGCGTGGCGGTCCCCGGCATAGTGATAGGTGCCAGGGTCGAGACCCCGAACGTCGCGGACGACGACATAGGCTTCGACAGGATGCCTGGCGCCGCCGGACGGTGACGTCTTGAGCGGCACATCACGATCGCCGACGTACACCCATTTCTGGACTCCGGCGCAGAGACCAAGAATTGTCGCCAGGTCATCGAGCGACATGGGCGTCGAAGAGAAGCGGCGCCATGTGCGTCTGTCCAACGCGACTCGCGCGAACGCGCCGTCGCCGGGCTTCGGAAGGTCTATTCGCGGCGCGCCGGGATAGCGTTTCACCGTCGCGGGCATTTTCTGCTCGCGCGCCTTCCTGCGTGCCTGCCTCGCGGCTTCCTGGGGAGACCAGAAGC
The DNA here is from genome assembly GCA_038320555.1 of Vicinamibacterales bacterium. Lineage (GTDB taxonomy): Bacteria > Acidobacteriota > Vicinamibacteria > Vicinamibacterales > 2-12-FULL-66-21 > JALZOC01. Next base: position 20,357 of record JBBQEJ010000023.1, read on the forward strand.
GGACGTTCTTGGTTGCTGTATGGAAGAACCCCGCCTCGGGGTTCCATCGATCGAGCGCGCTCATCGCGCGCTCGCGCGGATCCTGGAGCCGATCGGATCGCTCGAGGAGCGACTGCTTCGTGAGCCGGCGAACCAGCCTCAGCACGAGCGCCGGCGAAGCATCGCCGAGGACCTGCTCGATCTCCCGGCGGGTTCGCCACTCACTGCAGAACTCGAGGAGGGCCAACACCAGCGAGTTCGCCCTGGTGGTGCTGTCGGTGGCGTAGTTGCGAATTACCAGCTGGCCGTGACGCCAATACGCGACAATGTGCGCCGATCGCCGGACCCGCGCTGCGTCGCGTGGCGATCCCTTCACGTCGACTCAGGCGAGGTCAATCACCATCACTGGCCCGCAGTTGCCGCGACCGCAGAAGCCGTCGATTTCGGCCATCAGACGATCCAACCCCGCCTGCGTCTCGTCCAGGGAGGTCCCCGCCGACAGTGCGCTTGGTCTGGTTCCGAGAAAGGCCCGGGCTCGCTCGATGTCGCGCCGGATTTCCTTCAGATCCAAGCGGGCCGGCTTCGCGCGTTTCGCCGACGTCTTTCGTTTGCCGGCAGACTTCTTCGTCCCCTTGGCGCGTGTCGAAGACGCACCGGATGTTTTTGTCGATTTACTGCGGGTCTTGGCCACGTGAGCGCTCCTTCCAAAGTATGAGGGAGTCTAGGCTACTCCCCGGGCTCGGTCAAGGTTGCGGCGCGCGCGTTTTTTCTGGCAGTCCGAGTTGCTTCAGTATGGCCGTAAACCGCGGGTACTGTCGAAGGGCGTCGATGCGCGGGTCGACGCCAAGCCACACCAGGGTCGGATCTCGCTCCTCGAGGGCCCGTTCGAAGGTATCGACGGCGCCGTCGTGATCTCCGAAAGCCAGGCGGATGTACGCGAGATCTCTGGACTCGATCTGCTGCGACCGTTGCGCAGTGGCCGCCTCCAGATCGCGCAGGCTCTCACGGGCCCGATCGGGATGGCTGTTTAACGCCTCGAGCCGGATCATTTGCACACGCAGTGGAACGATGTTCCCAGACAACTGCATCGCGACGCGCGTGGCCTCCAGCGCATCCGTCATACGACCCTGCGCTTCCGAAACGCGGCCGAGCAGTACGTGCAGAGCGGCGGTCTCGGGGCGCGGAATCAGTGCAGCGCGAATGGCCTTCTCTGCGGCCGGATAATCCCGTTTGTAGTAGAGCAGCAACCCGAGAAGAGTTGGTGCGTCGCCGGGACCAAGAGTTTCAACCAGCCCCGCCTGGACCAGCGACTCGTCGAAACGACCCGTCGCGGCCAGGAACTCTGCGTAGTGGGCGCGGGCACTGGTCAAACTCGGATTGAGGTCCAGACTCGTTCGATACTCCTGCTCGGCCCCCGCGATGTTCCAGTCGTAGAAGAACTCGATGTCCGCCATCGTCGCGTGCGCCTCGGCGAGGTCGTCGCGCAGCTCCAGCGCCCGGCGAGCATGAGCCAACGCCAGGGCGCGCGCTTTCTGGTGGGTCATGACCCGGTTTGCGTCAAGGACGATGTACGCGTAGGCCGCCCCGGCATGCGCGGCTGCGTAAGCGGGGTCCATCCTCAGGGCGCGTTCGAAGGCGTCGAGGGCACGGCGAGCCGAGTCGGCACCAAATGCCGCCAGGTTCATGCGGCCCTGAAGATACGCTTCCTCGGCGGCAGGGGTTGTCTGCTGGGTGCGACCGAGCCGAGCTGACTCACCCGGCGTGATTGTCGCGCGCACGCTCGCGGCAATCGCTCGCGCCACGTCAGCGTCGAGCGCAAGAAGATCTCCCAGCGGCCGTTCGTACGTGCTGGACCACAACGGTATGCTGGCGCCGGCTGTCATGAGACTGGCGTTAACGCGGACGCGCCCGGGGCTGCCGGCGGATCCGCCCTCGGTCGACACCATCGTGCTCTCGAGCACCGCATCGACGCCGAGCTGCTTCGCGATTTCACCCGCGGAAGCGTGAGAGCCCTTGAACCGCATGACCGATGTGCGCGACATCACGCGCAGGGACTGAATCTGCCCGAGTGTCGTGATCAACTGATCGTGCAGCCCGTCGGCGAGATACGGCATTTGCTGGGGATCCGACAGGTCAGTCATCGGCAGCACCGCGATCGATCTGACGGCCGGGGTAACGGCCGTTCTGCCTCCACGGAACGACAAGACGATGAGCCCGACCACGGCACAGAGCAGCACGAGCGTGCCAACGACGAAGCCAGGCCTGGACCACCGGGCCGCAGCGAAACTCTTCTCGACCACAGCAGGCGGAGCCGTAACTATTTCGGCAGCGCGGCCTGCCAATTCTGGCGCCTCGGGGAACGCGCGCTCCATGGCGCCAGCGGTCCCGAATCGCCGGGCGGGATCCGCGTCGATCGCGCGCTCGATCGATTGCACGAGCCGATCTGGAAGGTCGGGGCGGAGATCCCGGAGCCACGTGCGCGTGCCGTCCGCATGCGCGGCCCGCAAGCCATCGAGATCCTCGCCTCGATAGGGATACGCGGCGGTCAGCAGGTGAAAGAGAAGGACACCGAGACTGTAGAGATCGCTGCGCGGCGTGGGCGGCTCGCCCGCAAGGACTTCGGGTGCGAGATACATCGGCGTGCCCGCAACGCCGGTGGCATCGGCGCCCTGCACACGGCCCGCGCCGAAATCCATCAGGACGATCCGGCCGCCCTGCTCCCGCATGACGTTCTGCGCCTTGACATCCCCGTGCACCAACCCGGCGCCGTGGACGACGGCAAGCGCTCGACAAAGATCGATGGCGACAGCCGACACTTCTCCACGGCCCATCGGACCGTGAGTACGCAGCCAGGTTTCGAGTGTCTGGCCATCGACGAGCTCCATCCACAAGCCGGCGCGTCCGTCGCGAACGTCGGCGCCGTAGACCGTGACGACGTTGAGATGGTGGACCTTGGCGAGCTTTCGGGCTTCGCCGAGCAGATGATCGAGAGGCCGGAAGGCGGGGATGCCGTCGTGCAGGAGCTTCAGCGCGACCTCGCGATTCAACTGCGGATCGTGCGCGCGGTAAATCCGTCCGAAGGCGCCGGCGGCGAGGCGCCCGTGCACGGAAAGATGACCCCACGTCGTGGGGTCATCGGCAGGCGCCTTGTCGACGAGGGAGCTCGCGGATGCGGTCCCATCCTCGTCGTCGAGCACAAGCGTCCGGTGCAGCTCCGCTACACGCGCGACCAGACGGAGGTTTCGGTAGCGCCGGCGCCCGACATCTGTTGTCGCCGCGGAATCGAGCGCGGACCAGTCCACCTCGACGCCGTCGGCGAGCGATTCGAGCAGCGCCTGGTAGTTGTCGCGCTCAGGATTCATCGAACTGCTCCATGAGCCGCGCCAGCGCGCGCGTGACGGCGACGCGCGCCGCGTTTGCGTTGGGTTTTCCGAGAATGGTCGCAAGCTCCCGGTAGTCGTACTGAAGTTCCAGGCGGCCGATGATTGCTTCACGATCGGCGGGTCGGAGACGCTGCAGCGCAGCTTCGTAGCGCGCCACGCCCTGGCGCCCGATCGCGATGTCGAGCGGGGATGCGGATTCGGCTGGCTGCGACTCGGTCAGTTCCGCGGCGGCGGGACGCCGGCTGAATCGCCGTGCCTCATCACGAATGCGATTGAGCACGGCCTGTCGTAAATATGCCTGGAGGGCCCCTTCGTGTCTTGATTCGAAATGATCGAGCCGGCGCAACGAATTGAGGAGCGTGTCCTGGACGAGGTCCTGCGTATCGAGCGCGCCCCGGGCGGCCGACGGCAACCGCCCCCGTGCCCAGCGTCGCAGTGCCGGCAGGCAGCGGGAAAACAATCGCTCGAGCGCATCCCGATCGCCCTGCCGCACCCGCGCGAGCAGTTCCAGCGTCGACTCCAGGGGATTGGGTGAAGTACTCTCGTCCCGCATCACGGCCTTTTTACGGGCCTGATGATATCCGTATCCCGCCGTAAAAAAGGCCGCCGGGCTCAATCCGCCGGCAGTCCGGTACCCAATTACGTCCATTATTAGAACCAACGAGGCGCAGGGGTAAACCGTACCGTGCTTCGTCAAGCTCATGCAGGCGCGGGTCTTGATCCCAATTTCGAAAGAATCGTGCCAATGGGGTCTGCCCTGGTGGGCAGAATCAGGCGGGGGGAGTAGCCATCTTCCGGCGGGGATTGAAGAACGGCGTCGGAACGACCTTCGCATTGACCTGGTGACGGACGGCTTCAACCGTCACTTCGATCTGGAGGAGGGTGCCGTCGGCATAATGCGGCCGATCAATCGTCGCGAGCGCGATCATCTTCTTGAGTACCGGCGACCACGTCGTGGAGGTCGCCTTCCCCACCTGACGTCCTCCGCGATACACGGGAACGGCGACGCGCGACGCCGTCGCGCCGACGGTCGGCGGCAGCCCCAACTGTTCGTAAATGCGCTCGATTTCCGTCCATTCGATCTCGAGACCGACGACCTGACGCGCGTGACCTCGACGTTGCTCGTGGCGGAGCGACTGTTGTCCGATGAAACGCCCCTTGTCGAGGTTAACGAGGCGGGCGAGCCCCATCTCGTACGGCGAGTACGCCTGGGTGCCGATCATCGCTTTCTTGCTGCTGAAGAAGTCCACCTCGATGAGCAGCAACCCCGCCTCAATCCGCGCGACATCGAGCGCGAGCATACCGGCCGGCTTGATGTCGAATGGTTTGCCGTGCTCCATCAACCCGTCCCAGACGCGGACCGCGTCCTGCGCCGGCATCCAGATCTCGTAGCCCAGATCGCCTGTGTACCCTGTTCGCGAGATGTCCACCTTCACGCCCGCAATCGTGCCGGTCGTCAGACGAAAGTACTTCAAGCCCCCGATATTCGCGCTGGCCGCGGCGCGCAAAAGGCCGGCGGAGGTCGGACCTTGCAGCGCGAGTGCCGCGATCTCCTCCGAGACATCTTCCACGACGACGTCGAGGCCGGCGGCGTTCTGCCGAAACCAGCGGAGGCTTGGATCGGCCGCCGTCCAGCGGAACACGTGCTCGCCAAGCCGCGCCACGGTTCCATCGTCAATCACTCGGCCGTGCTCATCGCACCACGGCGTGTAGAAGACCTGCCCCACCGCCATCTTCGCGACGTCGCGGGTGATGATCCTGTCGACAAACCGCGCGGCATCGCGGCCGGTGACCATGTATTTGAAGAGTGGAGAGACGTCGATGAGCGCTGAGGCGTTGCGGATGGCGTTGTATTCGTGCTCGTGATGTCCCTCGTACGCGCTGACGGCATAGTACCCGGACCATTCCCGGTAGTTGAGACTCTCACAGAGCGCGAATGTCCTTTCGTGGACCGCAGTACCTATTGGCATCGGACAATCCCTCATCCCTGATCCCGAATCACTCATCCCGAATCACTCATCCCAAATCGCGATTATAGAGTAGAATACCCGCCGGTCTTTGATGCTCTCCCTGCTCTGCTCTCGAACCGCCGGCCTCTGAGCCCGCGTGCTGTGCGCACGCCACTCGCATTTTTCTCGTTCGACAGCCGGCAATCCCCATGAACTACGACGTCATCATCATTGGCGGCGGGCATAACGGCCTCGTAAATGCCGCCTACCTGGCTCGCGCCGGGCGCAGGGTTCTTGTGCTCGAGCGGCGGCACGTGCTGGGCGGGGCGGCCGTCACCGAAGAGATCTATCCCGGGTTCAAATATTCCGTGTGCTCCTATGTGGTCTCGCTGCTGCGTCCCGAGATCATCCGTGAACTCGACCTCCCGCGTCACGGGCTCGAGATCCTTCCGCTCGATGGAACGTTCACGCCGATGCCTGACGGCGATTACCTGTGGCGTGTCAACGATCACGCGCGCACGCGCCGCGAGATTGCGCGTCACTCGAAGGTCGACGCCGAGGCGTACGACGAGTACGGCAAAGCCATGATCGAGATGGGACGATTCGTCAAGCCGATCCTCTCGATGACGCCTCCGGATCCGACGTCCCTCGATCCGCGCGGGTTGATGGATTTGCTGTTCCTTGGACGGCGCTTCCAGGCGCTGAGCGATACCGACAAGTACAACCAGGTCCAGTTAATGACGATGAGCGCGGTGGATTTTCTCGACCAGTGGTTCGAGACCGATGTGCTCAAGGCGACGATGGCGGCCTCGGGCATCATCGGGACGTTCCTCGGCGTCCGATCGCCGGGAACCGCGTACGTGCTCCTTCACCACTACATGGGAGAAATCGACGGTGCGTTTCGCTCCTGGGGCCTCTCGCGCGGTGGGACGGGCGCGATCTCGGAATCGATTGCCGCGGCGGCGCGCGGGTTCGGCGCCGAAATCCGGACCGAGACCGCGGTCTCGAAAATCATCGTCAAGGACGACGCGGCCGTCGGCGTCGTGCTGATGAATGGCGATTACCTGACTGCGAACGTCATCTGTTCCAGCGTCGATCCACACCTGACGTTTCTCAAGATGGTCGGGCCGGAACACCTGCCCGACGAGTTCGTGGACGACGTGCGGCGTTACAAGTTCCGTGGATCGTCCGGCAAGGTAAACCTGGCCCTCGACGCCCTTCCCGATTTCAAGGCGCTCGGCGGCGCCGGGCCGCATCTGCGCGGAGCGATTTCGATCTCGCCGAGCGTCGATTATATGGAGCGCGCGTACGACGAAGCGAAGTACGGGCACTACTCGAGCCGCCCCTACATCGACATGGTGATCCCGAGTTTGACGGATCCGTCGGTGGCTCCCCCCGGCAAGCACGTCATGTCCTGTTTCGTGCAATACGCGCCGTATCACCTGAGGGAAGGAAACTGGGACGAACAGCGCGAGGCGTTCGGAGACACCGTGATCAACACGATCGCGGAATACGCGCCGAACATCAAGAGCATCATCCTGCACCGCCAGGTGCTCACCCCGCTCGACATCGAGCGTGAATTCGGTCTGACCGAAGGCAACATTTTCCAGGGGGAGCTCACCCTGGAACAGCTTTTCTTCCTTCGCCCGGCACCCGGCTGGGCACAGTACCGCACGCCGGTCAGGAAACTCTACATGTGCGGATCGGCGACGCATCCGGGCGGCGGCATCATGGGAGCCCCGGGCAGAAACGCGGCGATGAGAATTCTGAAGGAGACGGGGTGACGCCTGACATGCGAACTCCCCCTGTCGTGATCGGTGCGGGCCATAACGGCCTGACCGCCGCGTTTTATCTGGCGAAAGCCGGATTGAAGCCTCTCGTCCTCGAGCGCCGGCCGATGGTCGGCGGCGCCGCGACGACGGAAGAAATCGCGCCCGGGTACCTGTGTCCGGCCCTGGCTCACGCAATCGGACCGCTGCGGCCGTCGGTCGTGCGCGACATGCAGCTCGAGCGCCGCGGCGTCGAATTCGTGCGTCCCGATCCGCGTCTGGTGGCCCTCTCGCCCGACGGACGGCCATTGGCCTTCTCGATCGATCACGCCCGCACCTCCGAAGCGATTCGCGCGCTTTCGTCGAAAGATGCGAATCGATACGAGGATTTCTGCGCGACGATGTCGCGGCTGGGTACGTTCTTGTCCGGCTTGCTGGAGAGTACGCCGCCGTCGCTCGACGCGCCAGGCCGCGGCGAGCTGTGGGACCTGCTGAAACTGGGACGCCGCTTTCGCGCGCTTGGGAAGGCGGATGGCTTTCGGCTCCTCCGCTGGGGCCCCATGGCGGCGGCGGATCTGGTTGCCGAGTGGTTCGAGGCCGACTTGCTGCAGGCAGCCGTCGCCGCGCGCGGCATCTTCGGCACAGCGCAAGGCCCCTGGTCCGCGGGAACCGCGGCCGTATTGCTCCTCAACGCCGCAATCGATCCGGCTCCCGGCGGCAGCAGCGTTACGGTGACAGGCGGGCCCGGTGCCCTGACACGCGCCATGGCGAGCGCCACACAAGAAGCGGGAGCTGAGATCCGAACCGGCGCCGGCGTCAGCCGCGTCCTCGTTCGCGACGGTCATGTCACCGGTGTCGTGCTCGACGACGGAACGGAGATCCAGACAGCGGCGATCATTTCCAACGCCGATCCCAGGCGAACCCTGCTCGATCTGGTCGATCCCGTCGATCTCGATCCGTCATTCACGACAAAAATCCGAAACTACCGCTGCCCCGGGACGGTGGCAAAGATCAACCTCGGCCTCGGCGGCCTGCCGGTTTTTCGCGGCGTCGCAAACCCCGCCGATCTTCGCGGCCGCATCCACATCGGGCCGAGCATCGACTACCTCGAACGCGCCTTCGACGCATCGAAGTACGGGGCTATCTCGTCGGAGCCCTACCTCGATATGGCATTGCCTACGCTGAACGATTCCTCGCTCGCGCCGGCAGGAAAACATGTGCTGTCGATCCACGTGCAGTTCGCGCCGTACAAGCTCGCCGCAGGACAACGATGGGAAATGGCTGGAGAGACGCTCGTGAGGACCGTGATGCGGACGCTGGATCGGCATGCCCCGGGCATCGACGCGCTGGTGGAGCACCGGCAGGTGATGACGCCGGTCGACCTCGAGCACACGTATGGGCTGACAGGCGGTCACATCTTTCACGGCGAGCCCTCGCTCGATCAGCTGTTCACGATGCGCCCCATTCTCGGGTGGTCACAGTACCGCACGCCGATCGCCGGTCTGTTCCTGTGTGGCGCCGGCACACATCCCGGCGGCGGGATTACCGGTGGTCCCGGGCAGAATGCCGCGCGGGAAATTCTCCGCCATCTGAAATAATCCGAGCTGCATGCGCATTGGCATTCCAGCCGCGATCGCGATTGCCGCTCTCGTTGTCATCGCGGTGTGGCAGCGCCCCGTGCACGTCCCGTTTGGCTTCACCCGGATCACCGCCGTGGCGGAAGCCGACGTCGAACGTCGCTTCCTCGCGCTGCCGTCGGCGGATCGTATTCGCGACGAGCACCGCGTATTCGCCGCCGAGCCTCACATGGCGGGAACTGAACGCGATCGCGATTTGATGGCGCGCACACGCGAACAATTCACGGCGTTCGGGCTCGAAGACGTTGAAGTCACCACTCACGAAGTCCTCCTGCCGTGGCCCGAGGAAGTGTCGGTGGAGATGACCTCGCCGATGCGATGGCGCGCGTCCATGCGCGAGGATCCCATTGCCGAGGATCCGGATACGCAGATCGCGCCGGAAGAAACAGGACTGCCGTTCCACGCGTACTCAGCATCTGGCGAGGTCACGGCACCGCTCATCGCCGTGGGCAGCGGCAATCCGGCGGACTACGAGGCGCTCGCGCGCCGGGGCATCGACGTGCGCGGAAAGATCGTGCTCGCCAGGTATTCGGTTCCATACAGCTATCGGGGCTTCAAAGCTCTCACCGCGCAACAGCGGGGCGCGGCCGCGATCCTCATCTATTCCGATCCCGCCGACGACGGGGCCGGAAAGGGCGCGGTGTATCCCCGGGGACCGTGGGGACCCGAAAGCCACATCCAGCGTGGCGGCGTGGTGTACGACTTCATGGTGCCGGGCGATCCGCTCACACCCGGCTGGCCGTCACTGCCGGGCGCGCGCCGCATCGATCGCGCCGATGCTCTCTCGCTTCCCGCGATCATCAGCGCGCCGCTGTCATACAAGGATGCCCGAGGCCTGCTGGCGGCCGACTCGCCGGTTGTCCGAGTCGTCGTGCGTCTCGACGATCGGATCCGTCCGATCTGGACGGTGACAGGCATGATCCGTGGCAGCGAGCATCCCGAACAGATCGTCATTGTCGGCAACCACCGCGACGCGTGGATCTACGGCGGTGTCGATCCGTCGAGCGGATCGGCCGCGTTGATGGAGCTCGCGCGGACCCTCGGCGAATTGCGGCGCGGAGGATGGCGGCCCAAACGGTCGATCCTCTTCGCGAGTTGGGACGCCGAGGAGTTCACCCTGACCTCGTCAACCGAATGGGGAGAGCAGCATGCCGATCGATTGCAAGGTGGCGCGGTGGCCTATCTCAACGTCGACAGCGCCGCGTCGGGATCGAAGTTCACGGCGACCGCCGTGCCGGCGCTCAACAGACTGATTGCGGAGGCCGCGGGCGACGTCCGCGATCCGGTCGCCCGCATTCCGGTATCCGCCGCTTCTCGTGAGCGCCGCGCGCGCGATCGGGGAGCGCTCCCGGCCGGATCGTCCGAGTCATTGGTAGACAACCGGCTCGGCAGCGGCTCCGATTACACGGTTTTCCTGAATCACCTGGGTATTCCCGTCGCCGATTTCACGTTCGACGGACCTTACGGCGTGTATCACTCGCTCTACGACACCCATCGGTGGGTCGCGACGATCGGGGATCCCGGCTTCCTGTATCATACGGCGCTGGTGCAGCTGTGGGGGCTCCTTACGCTGCGGCTCGCAAACGCGGACGCGCTTCCTCTCGACTACGCGCCGTACGCGACTCGCATCCTGTCGTTCGTCGACGAGGTCGAGAGGAATGCATCGACTTCGATCGGCCGGTCCGCAACCGTCGAAGCATTCGCGGAACTCGGTCGTGCTGCCAGCCAACTGCAGGTCGCGGCGGCGAGCTTCAACGCGGCGCGCGACGTTGTCCTTGCGCGCGGGGATCTACCTGCGCTCGAGCGTTTGAATGCGGCGCTCCTCCTGGTGGAACGACAACTCACCGACCCGGAAGGCATCCCGAACAGGCCGTGGTACCGCCACCAGATTTATGCGCCGCAGTACACCTACGCACCGGAAGTGCTGCCCGGCCTCACGGAGGCCGTCAACGCACGGGACGCTCGCGGCGTCAAAGCGCAGGCTGTGCGGGTGTCCTCAGCGTTGCGAAGGGCTGCGGCTGCCCTTCGGGAGAACCAGCGACAAAAGTGATATTTAACCGGGGACCCCGGGATCCTGTCTAAACCTGCAGACTCACGGCCGGCCGAACTGAGGACCATCATGCAGGTTCGTAATCTTGTTCGAATTGCGTGCGTCGTCGCCCTGCTCCAGCTGACCGGTGTTTTTGCCGCTCCGCTGGCGTCGGGCATTCCAGCCCATCCGGATGACAAGACGATCGTGCACGTGCTGAACCGGCTCGGCTTCGGACCCGCGCCGGGCGACGTTGAGCGCCTTCGGCGAATCGGCCTGGAGAAGTACATCGACCAGCAACTCCGGCCGGATACCCTGGCCGATGCCGGCATGGCGGCCCGGCTTTCCGGTCTCGACACGCTTGCAAAGAGCAGTCGCGAGCTCGCCGAGGACTATTTCGTTCCGGCCATGATGGAGCGGCGACGCACGAAGCAGCAGGCGGCCGCTCAACCCGCCGACGCCGCCATGGACAAGCGCGGGATGCGGACACCCGAACAGATGGAGCTGATGCAGGCGCAGCGTCGCGTCTTTACCGATCTGGCACAGCAGAAGATCCTTCGCGCGGCTTACAGCGAACGGCAGCTCACTGAAGTGATGGTGGATTTCTGGTTCAACCACTTCAACGTGTTCGCCGGCAAAGGCCAGACGCGCACTTACCTCACGGAGTACGAGCGCGACGCGATCCGGCCGAACGCGCTCGGAAGCTTCCGCAATCTCCTGGGCGCGACGGCGCAGAGCCCCGCGATGCTGTTCTACCTGGACAACTGGCAGAGCGCCGCACCCGCGGGCGCGCCGACGTCGGTCACTTCCAATAGTCGTCCGGGTCAACGCGCTATGCCGGGGCGCGCTTTGGGCCGGCGCGGACGATTCGGCATGCCCCGGCCGGGACGGACGATCGCGGACCTTCCGCCCGCCGCGCAGACTCGCCGGCCGCGCGGTTTGAACGAGAACTACGCGCGCGAGCTGATGGAACTGCACACACTCGGCGTCGACGGGGGTTATACGCAAAAGGACGTGCAGGAAGTGGCGCGCGCGTTTACCGGCTGGACGATTGCGAATCCGCGGCAAGGCGGCGGCTTCCAATTCGAACCCCGCATGCACGACGACGGGGAGAAGATGGTGCTGGGACATCGTCTCAAGGCCGGCGGCGGCAAACGAGATGCGGAAGAAGTGCTCGACATCCTCGCGGCACATCCGTCCACGGCGCGTTTCATCGCGACCAAGCTGGTGAGACGATTCGTATCCGATCAGCCACCGGCTTCACTCGTCGATCGCGCGGCGGCGCGCTTCCGGGATACGCAGGGAAACATCCGAGAGGTGGTCCGGGTGATCGTGACGTCTCCGGAATTCTTTGCTCCTGACGCCTATCGCGCGAAAGTGAAGACACCGTTCGAGTTCGTCGCTGCCGCGGTCCGGGCGACATCGGCCGATGCCGTGAACGCGATGCCGCTCGTAACGGCGATGCGCGACCTTGGGATGGCGCCGTATCAGTGCCAGCCGCCGACCGGCTATGCCGACCGGGCCGATGCCTGGGTCAACACGGGTGCGCTACTCAACCGGATGAACTTCTCGGTCGCGCTGACCAATGGCCGCCTCCCCGGGGTCAAGATGCGGAGCGCCGATAGCCTTGAGGCCGCTCGCGACACGATCGCGGACGAAGTGCTCGCAGGCGACCTGGCGCCATCGACACGGGCGACGGTGGCGAAAGCCTCGACTCCGGCACAGGCGATCGCGTTGCTGCTCGGCTCCCCTGAGTTCCAGAGAAAGTAGGACGCCATGATCTCGCGACGCATCTTCATGAAGAACGGCGGGCTTGCGCTCGTCAGCCTTGGCTTCGCTCCGACGTTCCTCGCGCGCACCGTGGCGGCGGCGCAATCGCGCCGGCGCGTGCTCATTACGATTTTTCAGCGAGGCGCCGTCGACGGCTTGAACATGATCGTGCCATTTGGCGAGCGTGATTACTACGCCGCGCGGCCGACGCTTGCCATCGCGAAGCCTGGCGCGTCGGCGGATGCCTCGATCGATCTCGATGGGTTCTTCGGCTTACACCCGCGGCTGGCGCCGCTCAAGCCGCTGTTCGACGCGCGGCAGATGGCCGTCGTGCACGCGTGCGGGTCGCCAGACGGTACCCGTTCGCACTTCGACGCCCAGGACTACATGGAGACCGCCACGCCGGGCGTCAGGAGTACCCAGGACGGCTGGTTGAATCGATATCTCCACGCGCGCGAGCATCAGGCCGCGACACCGTTCCGTGCGGTCGCCCTGGCGCCGCAGCTTCCCCGCGCGCTGCAAGGCCTCGAGCCGGCACTCGCGATCGGGCAGATCGCTCAGTTCGGCATTCGCGGCGGCGCGGCGGGCGACATGGTGGAGTCGTCGTTCGAGTCAGAGTACGCCGCAGCGGCCGACAGCGTCCTGCACTCGACGGGCCGCGAGGCCTTCGACGCGGTCAAGATGTTGAAGTCCGCGAACCTCGCACAGTACGCGCCGGCCAACGGCGCCGAGTACCCGCGGTCGGCGTTTGGCGAGGCACTGCGCCAGATCGCCCAGCTCGTAAAAGCGGACGTCGGATTGGAAGTGGCATTCGCCGAGTCGGGGAACTGGGATCATCACGTGAACGAGGGGGCCGCCGTCGGTCAACTGGGAACACGACTCGACGATCTCGCCCGCGGCATCGCCGCGCTCGTTCGCGACCTCGGCGATCGCATGCAGGACGTCGTCGTGCTGACGATGTCGGAGTTCGGCCGGGCGGTGGTCGAGAACGGCAATCGCGGGACCGACCATGGCCACGGCAACGCGATGATGATCATCGGCGGCGCGATCCGTGGCGGGAAGGTCTACGGGCGATGGCCCGGCCTCGCGCCCGAACAACGCTACGAAGGGCGCGACCTGTCGGTCACGACCGACTTCCGGGCGGTGTTCTCGGAGGTGGTCCGCGGACATCTCGGCCTGACCGACACGCGCACTGTGTTTCCGGGATTCGCGGCGCAGTCCACCTTGGGATTTGTATGAAGGTGCATCAACGGATTTGGTGATTGCGTAGTAGACTGGCGTCGCAGATTACAGATGGCACAAGAGCTTCCCGGTGAGGCACTCGGGCTCGTGGAAACGCGGGGACTGGTCGGCATGATCGAAGCCGCTGACGCGATGGTCAAAGCGGCGAACGTCGTGTTCGTGGGATGGCAGAAAGTCGATGCCGGGCTCGTCACGGCGATTGTGCGCGGGGACGTCGCGTCGGTCAAAGCGGCAACCGATGCCGGGGCGGCTGCCGCCCGCCGCGTGGGTGAGCTCGTCGGCGTCCACGTGATTCCCCGGCCGGTGGACGGTCTCGATAAGATCTTTCCGATCGGGTGAAGCGTCAGGATCCTGGCTTCGAGAGCTTTCCCTTCAGCGGTTCAGTTTTACGTCCCGCCTTTGCTTTTTTCCTCGTCGCTCTGGTTTTCGCCGTTAACTCCTTCAACACCGGCAAATCGCCAACGACGAACATCGGCTGGTCCGGTGCCCGCAGAACGTTGATGAACTCCCCTTCCGCAGTGCGCGCGTAGATTTCCTGGCCGTCAGTCAGCAGCGTAATCCTGCCGGCGCCACCGATCGCCTCGAACAGCCGGATACCGAATTTGTCGCGCAAGGTTTCGAGCAGGAGGCGAATCCGTCCCACCGAGAGGCCCTGCCGCCGGAGGTCGGCTAGCACTATCAGCTCCAGCAGGTCCACGGGGGTGTAGCGCCGCTCGGTGAATCCCCCTGCGGCTGTCCGCTTCGATGCGACCGCTGACGCAAACAGGCGCCGCGCATCCCACCACTGCAGCTGCCGCGCGGACAGCCCCGTTAGAGCCGCGACTTCCCGCGCGCTATATGTGTTCTTCAGTTGCACGCGCTGAAACCTCACCGAACCGGCACAACCCGGCGAACCAGGCAGTACCCGGCAGAACCTCGTAGAACCCCCGGAACCCAGCAGAACCCTGGAACCAGTTACGTCCCGCCCGTACCCGTCGCAATCTTCGTGGCGGCCTCAGCACCGGCAAAATCCTTGTCGGTCAGCCCACCCTCACTGTGAGTGCTGTAGGTCACGGTGACTCGCTTGTAGTTCACGACCAGGTCTGGGTGGTGGTCTACAGCCTCGGCTGCAAATCCCAGCCGGACGATGAACGCGACGGCGTCGGGGAATCCCGCGAATGTGAACTGGCGAGTGATTGCCTCACCGGCGGGGGCCCAACCCGGCAGTTTCTGCAAGCGTGTCTGCACATCTTGTTGAGGGATTTTTGCCATGGGTGAGCATACCGCCGGGACGTGGGAACCGCGCGGTCCCGCTTGCGTCTAACAGTGTTATACTAGTGAACACTGTTCATATGGTCAATTCGGGCGTGAAAAAGGGGTTCGATGGGAGTCAAGGAGCGGCAGGAACGGGAACGGGAAGCGGTCGCCCGGGCGATTCTGGACGCTGCGCGCGAACTGTTCGTCGCCGAGGGCTACCGGAACGTCTCCATCCGGAAAATCGCGGAAAAGATTGAGTACAGCCCCGCCGCCATCTACAGCTACTTTCCAAGCAAGGACGACATCTTCCTGGCGCTGGCTGAAGAGGGATTCCGAATCCTCCTGACCTGCAACGAGGAGGCGTCTGCGGCAGATCCCATCGATCGAATCCGCGCAGGCTTCTGGCGACTGTACGAATTCAGCAAGGAGCATCCCGAGTATTTCGCGCTGATGTTCGTCGATCGGTCGGTTCCGTCCATCAGCCAGGATTGGCAGCGGTTTGGATTCGTCCGCGAGATGAAGCACCAGATGGCCGCGCACATCCAGACCGTGATCAACGATGGATTGTTCCCGCCGGGAACCGAGGCCGACGCGGTGTTCCAGATTCTGCTGGCCTCGATCCATGGGGTTGCAGTGCTGCGGCTGTGTGAACGGCTGGCGCCAGCTCAGAACGCGGACGCGCTTGCGCGCGACACGCTCGAAGCCGCGCTGACGGGACTCCGGGCGGGGATTCCTCGGGCCCTCCAAACGGCATCCAGCCAATCGTCCGATTGCTAACGGGTTTCATAGCGGAGCAGAGACAAGTCATGAAAGTTCAGTTGCGGAACGTTCTTGCGGGAATTATGGCGGCCACGGCGAGCATCGCGGCGGCGGGTTGCGGCGCCGAGTCCACCACGGTCAAAGCGGAGGCAAAACCGGAGCCCGTCACGATTGACGTGGCGAGTGTCGAAAGCCGGCCGATCGATCGGTACTTGCGCGTGACGGGATCGCTCCTCGCCGACGAGCAGGCCGAGGTCAGCTCCGAGGCGCCTGGACGCGTGATTGCCACGCCGGTCGAGCGCGGCACGCGCGTCGCGCAAGGCGCGGTGCTCGCGCGGATATCGGCGACCGAAACGTCAGCACAATTGCTGGAGGCCGAGGCGAACGCGGGGCAGATCGAGGCGCGGCTCGGACTGGGGCCTGCGCAGGCATTCGACCCGAAGCGCGTACCGGACGTCATGAACGCGAAAGCGTCGCTCGACCTGGCCGAGGCGGAGTTTGCGCGCATCAGGTCGCTGCTCGATCAGAAGGTAGTCTCGCAAAGCGAGTACGACCAGCGCCGGGCGCAGGTTGACGCGGCGCGGCAGCAGTACCAGATGGCCCAGAACGTCGCCGAACAATCGTATCGCTCCCTCGCAGCCGCGCGGGCTCGTATCGCGCTCGCCCGCAAAGCGCAGGCCGACACGACCATCCGCGCGCCCTTCTCCGGCGTCGTCGCGGAGCGGCTCGTCAGCATCGGCGATTACGTCACCCGCGGGGAACGCGTCGCGACGGTGGTGCGCGTGGATCCCATGCGCGTGGAGCTGACCGTGCCGGAACAGGCAGTCTCCCTCATCAAGGTGGGTCAACCGGTCAAGATCTCCGTTGACGCCTATCCCGGCGAGAGCTTTGAGGCAACCATCCGCTTCGTTTCTCCCTCGGTGAAGGCCGATCAGCGCGCCCTCACTGCTGAAGCGGTCGCCCCGAATCACGACGCGCGGTTGAAGCCCGGACTCTTTGCCACCGCGTCGATTCAGCAGCCGGTCTCTGTTCCGGCCTTGCTTGTTCCGGCTACTGCGGTCGAAACGGTCGCCGGCACCGGCCGCGTGTACGTCGTAAAAGGCGGCAAGGTCGAGGAGCGGATCGTCACCGTCGGTGAAACGGTTGGCCAGCAGGTCGAAATCACCAGCGGTCTCACGAAGGGCGAGGTGGTGGCCGCCGCACCCAAGGGACACCTGGCTGACGCCGTCGAGGTTCGCGTCCGATAGGCGCACGGCATTTTCATGCTTCAGGCTCGTAAGGCATTCATTTCAGAGATTTCACTATGCAGTGGCTCGCAGCGCTCTCCGTCAAGCGTCCCGTCTTCGCAACCGTTTTGATCCTCTCGCTCACCGTGGTGGGGGCCTTTGCATTCACCAGGCTGGGCGTGGATCGCTTTCCAAAGGTCGATTTCCCGACCGTGGTGGTTACTACGCGCCTGCCCGGCGCGGCGCCCGAGGAGGTCGAGACCGAGATCACCGACAAAATCGAGGAAGCGGTCAACACGATCAGTGCGATCGACGAGCTGCGGTCGAACTCGTCCGAGGGCGTTTCGCAGGTGGTTATCGCGTTCCTGCTCGAGAAGGACGCGGACATCGCGGCGCAGGAAGTTCGCGATCGCGTGAACCGCGTGCTGCCGCTGCTGCCAAAGACGATCCAGCAGCCGACGGTCGAGAAATTCGACCCTGACGCGGCGCCGGTCCTTACACTGGCGGTGTCTGCGGACAGACCGGTGCGCGACATCACCGAGTATGCCGACAAGACCCTGCGCCGGCAGCTCGAGAGCGTGAACGGGGTCGGCCAGGTCGTCGTCTCGGGCGGGCGCGCCCGGCAGATCAACATCACGCTGGACGCGGCACGGCTGCGTGCCTACAACCTGACCGTGACCGATGTGTCGCGCGCGCTGCAGGCGCAGAATACGGAAATTCCCGGCGGACGTGTCGAGCAGGGAGCGACGGCGCTCACGCTGCGTACGCGCGGGCGCGTGGAATCCGTGCCCGAGTTCGGCGATATCGTCGTGCGCCAGCGCGATGCGCATCCGATCATGCTTCGCGACGTCGCGACGATCGAGGACGGCATGGCCGAAGCGACGACCAAGGCCAGGCTGAACGACAAACCGACCGTCCTTCTAACGGTCAGGCGGCAGTCCGGCACCAACACCGTGCAGGTCGTAGAGGCGGTGAAGGATCGGCTGGCAGAAGTCGCGCCGCTCGCTCCCGCGGGCTACAAGATCCGCGTCGTCCGCGATCTGTCCGAGTTCATCAAGGCTTCCATTCGAAGCGTGGAAGAGCATCTCGTGGTCGGCTCGATCCTGGCCGCGGCGGTCGTACTGATTTTTCTCTGGAACTGGCGGTCCACGATCATCGCGGCTGTGGCGATCCCGACGTCCATCATCGCGACGTTCGGACTGATTTGGTATCAGGGCTTCACGCTCAACTCGATGACGATGCTGGCACTCACCCTGTCGGTCGGCATCGTCATAGACGATGCAATTGTCGTCCTCGAGAACATCTACCGGTTCGTCGAGGAAAAGGGGCGCCCACCGGCCCAGGCGGCCGTGGAAGCCACGCGTGAGATCGGTCTCGCGGTGCTTGCAACCACACTCTCGTTGATTGCCATCTTCGTTCCTGTCGGTTTCATGGGCGGCATCGTCGGCCGTTTCATGACAAGCTTCGGCTTTACGATGTCGTTCGCCATCCTCGTCTCACTGCTCGTCAGCTTCACCTTGACGCCGATGCTGGCCGCGCGCTGGATCAAGATGCGGCCGCGCCGCGAGGACGCCGACGGCCGCGAAATCGCCGACCAGGGCTCGAAAGATTCGCGGTTCTTCCGGCCGCTCGATCGAGGCTACACGGCAATCCTGCAATGGTCGCTGGCACATCGCGCCGTGATCGCGGGTATCGCAACGCTCGTGCTCCTCAGCAGCGTTCCGCTGTTCATGCTGGCGAACAAGAACTTCCTCCCCAACGACGATCAGTCCGAATTCGAGGTGGGCCTGCGTGCGCCCGAAGGAACGAGCCTGGACGCGACGGAGATCATCGCGAGCCGGCTGGCCGCGCGAATCCGCGAGTTGCCGGAGGTCGCCTACACGCTCGTATCGATCGCGGATGATCCGGCGCAGACTCAGAATGCGGGAACCGTGTACGTCCGGCTGACGCCGGTCGAGGATCGGAGACGCGACCAGTTCGCCGTGATGAATGAGGTGCGGGCGAAGGTTCTTCCGGGAATCGGCGCGGCGAACCTGCGCACGGGCGTGCGTCCGGTGGCCACAATCGGAGGCGGCGGTAACCAGAACGCGGAAATCCAGTTCACAATAAACGGGCCCGACCTCAAGGCGCTCGAGCATTTTGCCGGCGCAATCGCTGCGGCGGCTCGGAAAGAACCCGGCGTCGTCGATGTGGACACGTCGCTGAACGTCGGGAAACCCGAACTTTCGGTGAACCTCGACCGGTTGAAGGCTGCGGATCTCGGCGTCCAGATCTCGGATGCCGCCGAGGCGCTGCGGCTGCTCGTGGGAGGCGATCAGGTGACCACGTACAACGAAGGCGGCGAGCAATACGAAGTGCACGTTCGCGCGGGAGAGGACGATCGCCGGACGGCGCAGGCGATCGGCCAGTTGACGGTGCCGTCCTCGAGGGTGGGGAGCGTCCCGCTCGAGAACGTCGCGCGCTTTGCACCAGGCACGGGGCCGTCGGAAATCAGCCGTCTCAACCGGCAACGTCAGGTGACGGTCTTTGCCGGCCTTCTGCCAGGCGTGTCCCAGACCCCCGCGATGTCGGCCATGACGCGTCTGGCGGATTCGCTGGAGATGGGGCCCGGCTACAGCACGCGCTTCGCGGGACGATCGCGCGAGCTTGGACGGGCCGCCAACAATTTCCTCATGGCATTCGGATTGTCGCTCGTCTTCATGTACCTGATACTCGCGGCGCAGTTCGAATCGTGGCTCCACCCGGTGACGATTCTCCTGTCGCTTCCGTTGACACTTCCGTTTGCGCTGTTGTCGATCATCATCACACGGCAGTCGCTGAATATTTTCTCGGCGCTTGGCCTTCTCGTGCTCTTTGGCGTCGTGAAGAAGAACTCGATTCTTCAAATCGACCACGCCAATCAACTTCGCGAGCGCGGGATGGAGCGCGACGCGGCGGTGCTGCAGGCGAGCCGCGATCGGCTGCGGCCCATCCTGATGACGACCTTCGCGTTTGTGGCCGGCATGATCCCGCTGGTGCTGTCGAGCGGCGTCGGATCGGCGACGAACCGCGCGATCGGCTTCGTCATCATCGGCGGCCAGTCGCTCGTGCTCATCCTCACGCTTGTCGCGACGCCCGTTGCGTATTCGCTGTTTGACGATGCGGCCCGGATCCGGTGGTGGCGGTGGAAGCGATCCGCCCGCACCGCTGCGGCCACGGCGACGCTGTTGATCGCGGCGCTCGTTCTCTCGCCGTTCAGTGCGCAGGCGCAGACGCCGTCGCCCGCGGCACAAACGCCGGCCGGAGAGATCGTCAGACTGACTCGGGACGACGCGGTCCGCCAGGCCGTCGAAAACAACCCCGCCCTTGCCGCCAATCGATTCGACCCGGCGATCAGCGCGGAGCGCGTTGCGGCGGCTCGAAGCGCGTTCATTCCAACGTTGTCCACGGCGCTTCAGCGCAACAGCCAGAGGACGCCGTCCTCCAATCTCTTCTCCGGAGACAGCGCGCTCGACACACAATTCTGGTCCGGCGGCGCGACGGTCGGGCAGCTGCTGCCCTGGGGAGGAGGCACGTACGACGTGTCGTTCAATTCCGCGCGGACGACGACAACCAATCCGTTGACGACGTTCACGCCGTCGCTGACGTCGGCCGTCCAGGCGGTGTTTTCGCAGCCATTGTTGCGAAACTTCAAGACCGATCCGGCCAGAGCGGAACTCGACCTGACCCGGCGCAATCGAGAGATCGCCGATCTCAGACTGCAGGAAGCGATCGCGCGCACGTCGGCCGACGCCGAAACGGCCTACTGGTCGCTCGTATCGACGAGGGCGGGCGTCGCCGTGCAGCAGCGATCGCTGGATCTGTCGCTCGAGCTCGAGCGGACCAACCGCGCCCGCGTGGACGTCGGGCAATCGCCGCCCCTCGATCTGGTGACCGCACGCGCCGAGGTCGCCCAGCGGCGCGAGAGTCTCATCGTCGCACGGACGGCGGCGCTGCAGGCTGAAGACGTCTTGCGTGCGCTCGTCTTCGATCCGAAGCGGGCCGACTTCTGGACGGCGCGGCTTGAACCTGCCGACGCGGTGCCGCCGGCTGCGGCCCCTCCCGACGTGGACTCGGCGGTCCGCCGCGCATTGACCGAGCGTCCCGACGTTGTTGAAGCGCGCAAGCAAATCCAGATCGGCGATACGAACGTCATGCTGTCGAAAAACCAGACGCTGCCGGACCTTCGCCTACAGGCCACGTACGCGACCAACGGTCTCGGAGGTTCGAAGCTGCTCCGCACCGGCGGTTTCCCCGGCACGATTACCGGTACAGAAAACACGACGTTTGGGACCGTGCTCGGTCAGGTCTTCTCGGCGGATTTCCCGACGTGGACGCTCGGGTTCACGCTGAATTACCCGCTGGGAAAAAGCCTCGAGGAAGCCAACCTCGCGCGCGCCCGCCTCGAGCGCGATCAGGCCACCGCGCGTCTCCGTAGCGTGGAGCTCGTGGCGGTGCGCGAAGTCCGGGACGCCGCGCTTCGGCTCGAGCAGAATCGCCAGCGTATCGAGACCGCGCAGCTCGGTCGCGACCTCGCCGAACAGCGGCTCGATGCCGAACAGAAGCGGTTCGAGGTGGGCATGTCGACGAGCTTCCTCGTCATTCAAGCACAGCGCGACCTCGCCGTCGCCCGCAACAACGAGCTGCAGGCCAATCTGGACTATCAGCTTGCCGTCGTCGCGTTCGAGGCCGCGCAGAAAACAAGCGGCGGCATGAGTTTGCCGCGCTGAAATATGTTCACTGTCGCGCTGCATTCCCGACAAAGATCAAACAGGAGGATATTTTCTCCTGATCTCTTCGTCTCCTGTTTGATCCTTGGCTGGGATGTGACGTGACAGTGAATGCCGCCGCTACAGCGTCTAGAGTACGAGGTCCGCGACCAGGTGGGCCGTCAGCGGGGCGAGCAGGATGCCGTTGCGGTAATGCCCCGTGGCGTAGACGACCGAGGAGTGCTCGGCGGATCGGGCGATGATCGGTAATCCGTTCGGCGTGGCGGGCCGAAGGCCCACGCGGGCCGCGACAAACGTCGCGTCACCGGCCACGGGGAGCAGCGCGCTCGCTGCCGTAAGCAGGGCATGCACGCCGCTGACGGTGACCCGCTCGTCGAAACCCACGTCTTCAACGGTTGCGCCGACGAGCAGCGTCCCATCCAGCCACGGCACGATGTAGCAGGTGTCGCTCCAGAGCACGTGCGTGATCGGCGGGCCGGTCCACCGAAGCTGCAGCAGCTGGCCACGGACCGGCTTCACCGCGGTCGCGGCAGCGAGGATACCCGACCAGCTTCCGGCCGCGATCACCACCGTCCGGGCGCTATAGGACTCCCCTCCCGCCCGCACGGTGACACCGTCGCCGTCGAACCCGATGTCTTCCACGCGCCGCTCGGAATGAAACGCCGCGCCATGACGGCGGGCGGCTGCGAGGAGCGCCACCGTCAGTTGGGAGGCGCGAACGTAGCCGTGTGATGGAACCAGCAAAGCACCTTCGGTTGCACTCACGGCAGGCTCCAGACGGCTGACCTCGGCCCGATTGAGCCATCGCGCATCGACACCCATCGATTGCACCCATCTGCCCAGAGCCGCAAGGCGTGCTGCTGACGACGGATCCGCGGCGACTTCAAGCGTTCCGCAGCGGCGATACTCGATGGGTGTTCCGGCGTCCCGCACGACATCCGCGATGAATTCGTCGTACATCGCCATGCTTCGTACGGTCAGCGCATGAAGCGGGCCCTCGCCGGGCGCCTCGATGTAGGGTGCGAGAACGCCTGCCGACGCTTGTGTCGCCCCCGCACCAGCTGTGCGCGCTTCGATGACGGCGATTCGCGCGCCCCGACGCGAAAGCTCCCGGGCCACGGCACAGCCGATGATGCCCGCTCCCACCACGATTGCATCAAGCTCACGCGTGGACATTACGCGTTCCGACCCATCATTGGATGATATCCCCGCGGATTAGCTCGGCCGTGCAGCGTGGCAAACCGCTTGCTCTGGCCACTGACATGTTGGCGTATCTTCACGTGCCGCTCAGCTGGACCGAACTCGCGAAACGAACCGGCAGGGAAATCATGGCCGACGACCTGCTGGACCTTGCCGCGCAGCAGGCGTACTATTTTTTCTTCGCGCTGTTCCCCGCGCTGCTGACGTTCATCTCGATCGCCAGTTTCTTTCCCATTGAGAACCTCGTCGGCGAAGTCGTCGCCGTCCTCGGCCGCATCGCGCCTCCGGAGGTGCTCAACATCATCACCGATCAGATTACGAAGATCTCGCAGAGCGGTCATGGCGGCGTGCTGACATTTGCGTTCCTGCTGACAATCTGGAGCAGCTCAGGAGCGATGGTGTCGATCATCACGACCCTCAACGCCGCCTACGACATCACGGAAGGACGCCCGCTGTGGAAGGTGCGGCTCATCGCCATGGGGCTGACGCTCGGGATGGCGTTCTTCATTCTCGTCTCCATCGCTCTGGTGCTCATCGGGCCGACACTCGGAGCGCATCTGGCGACGACGCTGCACGTGGGGCCCGCGTTCAAGTGGACATGGTGGGTCCTTCAGTGGCCGGTCATCTTCGTAATGGTCGCCACGGGGATCGGACTCGTCTACTATTTCGCCCCCGACGCCGAGCAGGACTGGATCTGGATCACGCCCGGTTCAGTCCTTGCGGCGATTCTCTGGGTCGTGGTCTCGATCGGACTGAAGATGTACATCACGTACTTCGGAAGCTACAACGAAACGTACGGCACACTCGGTGGTTTCATCGTGTTGTTGATGTGGTTCTACTTATCCGGTCTCGCGATTCTCGTCGGCGCCGAACTGAACGCGGAGATCGAACACGCATCGCCCTACGGAAAAGATGTCGGCGAGAAAGTTCCCGGCGAGAAGAAGAAAATAGGCCCTGCCGCGCAGAGAGACTACGAGGAGCGCCAGGCGCGAGGAGAAATCCCGATCACGCCGTTCCCCGACGATGTGAACTGCGACATTGATCGTGAGACGCCCCGGGACCGGCGACACGGCGTTCGCGCGAGCGATTTGATCATCGGGGCCGCCATCCTCGCTCCAGCCGCGGTGACGATGGCGAAAGAGATCCGCGAGATTGTGACCAAGAGCTCAGACCAGGCGCACAAATCGGACGCCTCGGACGCCGCCTGATTCAGCCCTCAGTTCTGCTTCTTCTTGATCGTGGGATCCGGCGCCTTGCTCGTGCTATCGGGCGACGGCTGCCAGGCATCGGGACGAAGTTTCCCGCCGGAACCCCAGTAGACCGGTTCAGCGGGCTTGACAGGCTGCGTGTGCACCGAAGCACCCCCAAAGCGATCGAGCTCGCTCGGCGGCGCAAAGGATTCATGGACGAACTGCTGTCGCCCCGCAATGGAACCCTGGTGCCCGTTACGCCTGACGACGGGCACATAGACGGGAACGGCAACAGGTACTTCGCGGATCTGAGGCGGGTCGTGGTGTTCGATCACGATGACCTGCGGTTCCGGCGCGGGCGCCGGCTCCACAGCGGCAATCGGTTCCGGCACAGGTGCGGGCATCCGGGCGCTGCGAATCATCGCCAGGATGACGCGTTCGCTGACACCTGCTTCCTTCAACCGCTTCAGCGTCGCCGTGTCTATTGGAAACACCGAGCGGTCCACGTCGATGAGCGTCAGCAGAATCTCTTCCCCGAGACCAGCCCGTGTAAGCTCGAGAATGTCCCGAACGGTCAATGCGTCGGCACGGGCAGGCAGCAGGCTCAAGAGCGGAACCACAACAAGAAGCGCGATCCGGCGCATTGAATCCTCCGGTGTTAGAGCCTGAGCATCGCAAGAACTGACGAACTTTACAATATAGGTGCAATGTCGGTACCCGTTGAGGACCCAGAATGTCGGGCCGCCTGGCACGTGAGGCTCCAGCGGTCCTTCAGGGAGGACAAGGACTGTCCCCGAGCGGCGGCGGGGGATGGTGGGACGGGTGGGGTTTTGACGATTTAGCCTGAATTCATGGGGCCTTGGCGCCGAAAGACGGGGCACGGCAATTGCTGATTCGGTGGCTGTTCAGGAGTAACACATGAGTTCAAGAATTCTCGCGGGTATTCTCGCTGCAGGCTGCGTGACGGCCGCCGGTGCCGGCGCCTACGTGGCGGTTCGTCAGACCCCGGCGGCGCCCGCTCCGGTTGCTGCAGCTCCGGCGTCGTCCGAACCCGCAGCACGCCCGCCCGTCTCGGAAACCGAAGCAGTCGTGGGCGGAACTGCCCCGGCACGGCCGTCAGAACCCGCGGCGCCGGCTGCGGCGGCGCCGGCTCCAAAGGGCGGCAACGTGAACCCGGTTCGCGAATCCCCGCGCTCCGCCACGCCAAGCGTCCGACGTGATCCGCTGCCTGCGGCACGGGATCGTCAGATCGCGGCACGTCCGGCACAGCAGCCTGCGCCGGCGCCAGTTTTCGATCGTCCGGCCGCCGCCCCGTCGGCTTCACCGCAGCTCGAGCCCGCGCACGAACCGGCGCGCATGCCGGATCCGCCGTTCGCGCCTCCGGTGCCTCAATTCGAAGAGGTCGTCCTCCCCACGTCGTCCGTCATGGGTCTCGAGGTCGACACATCACTTTCGAGCGAACATGCGCGGATTGAAGAGCGAGTGGATGCGCGTGTCACGCGCGACGTCATGGCGGGGGGACGGGTGGCGATTCCCGCGGGGTCGCGCGTCATTGGAGCGGTCACGCTCGTCGAGCGTGGAGGCAAGGTCAAACAGGCCGCTCGCCTGGGGGTACGATTCCACACCCTGGTGCTTGCCGACGGACGCGAAATACCGCTGCGCACCGAACCTGTCTATCGCGAGGGTGACTCTCCCACGGGAGAGAGCGCGCGCAAGATCGGCGGCGCCGCGATCGGCGGCGCTATTCTGGGTGCCATCATAGGCGGCGGCAAAGGCGCTGTGATCGGCGGCGCAACGGGCGCGGCCGGTGGTTCGGCAGTCGTCATGGCCGGCGATCGCAATGCGGCGACGCTCGCGCCTGGGACCGTCCTGACGGTCAAGCTTTCCGCGCCGGCAACAATCGAGGTCGAGAAGCGCGACCCGCAGCAGTACTGATTGACCGGCCGGAACCGGTCGGCCAGAATCACCGCGTGAGTGTGCTCGACCCGCCGGGCCCGCCGGCGATGACGGCGGATCGTTCTCAATTCGGCGACATGGACCCGGAGGCGTTTCGACGCGAAGCCCACCGCGTCGCTGACTGGATTGCCGATTACCTCGCGCATTCGAGCCAGTATCCCGTGCTGGCTCGCGTGCGTCCTGGCGACATCGTCTCCGCGCTTCCGCCTGAAGCGCCTGCCACCGGCGAATCTTTCAACACCATTTTTTCGGACTTCGAGCGCGTGCTGCTCCCAGGCATTACGCACTGGAATCACCCCGGGTTCTTCGCATACTTCGCAATCACGGGGAGCGCTCCCGGCATTCTCGCGGAATTTCTGTCCGCGGGGTTGAACGTGCAGGCCATGTTGTGGCGCTCGTCCCCGGCGGCCACTGAGCTCGAGGAAGTCACCCTGTCGTGGCTGCGCAAGCTCCTGGGACTCCCGGACGGCTTCGAAGGCGTCATCTACGACACCGCGTCCATCTCTACGCTGCACGCGCTCGCGGCCGCGCGCGAGTGCGCGGTG
>JBBQEJ010000024.1:0-45886 GCA_038320555.1 Vicinamibacterales bacterium
GCACGATGGAGGAGATGATGGAGACCGCAATCGCCCCGCGGCGGGTGAACCTCTGGCTCGTACGCATGTTCGGTATCGCGGCCCTCATGCTGGCGGCTGCCGGCATCTATGCCGTGACGGCCTTCACGGTCTCGACGCGGACCCGGGAGATCGGCATCCGCGCGGCGCTCGGAGCGCGGCCTGCGCAGAATCTTCGCGTCGTGATCGGTGATATTCTCCGGCCTCTGGCCGCGGGCCTGGGCGCGGGCGTCCTGGCCGCGATCGCGGGCGCGCCCGCCTTGCGTTCGATGCTATTCGCCGTCGATCCCATCGCGCCACTGACAATGGCCGGGGTGAGCGCGCTCCTCCTCTTCGTCGGCCTCGCGGCGGCGCTCACGGCGGCGTGGCGCCTGCGATCCATCGATCCAGTCATCGCGCTCCGCGCAGAGTGAATGAACATGACGGCTCAAGAGAACGATGTCCGGCCGGTGTTATCGAGAACACCTCTCATCCTCCGCGCGCTTATCGAGGGGTCGCCGACTTCGGCGATCGGCTTTCATGAAAAGGAGGGCGCCTGGAGTCCCGTCCAGGTGTTGTGTCACCTCGCTGACGGCGAAGTCACGGACTGGATGCCTCGAGTCGAGCTCATTCTGTCGCCGGGCGATTCCAACCGATTCACCCCATTCGACCGCGAGGGTGGCTTTGAACGATACGCCGGCTGTACAGCCCCCCGGCTGCTCGACGAATTCGACAAGCTGCGGGCGTCAAACCTTGCGCGGCTCGATGCGTTCAATATCACTGAGGCCGACCTTCGACGGACGGCGGTGCATCCGGATCTCGGCACCGTCACGCTCGGCCAACTCCTCGCATGCTGGGCGACGCACGATCTGGCGCACATCGAACAAATCACGCGTGGCCTGGTCCGTTACCTGGGACCGGCCATCGGCCCGTGGCGAAAGTACTTCAGCCTGCTGTCGGGCTGACTTGCGGTTCGCGGTTCGTGATTTGCGGTTCGCGGTTCGCGATTGGAGCTTCGCGATTTGCGATTTGCGGTTCGCCAGCCGCTAGCCCCCGCCCGTCCACCGCGCCCCGCGGGCATGACGACATTCAGGATGCCGTTCATCGTGCGCCAGTGCGACGGAAAGGTGCAGACGAAAGGATACTGACCGCCGGTGGTCGGCGCTCTGAACTGGAACGTGACCGTCTGCCCCGGTTCGAGGAGCTTCGTCGAGTACAGCACCTGCGGCATATCCGGCACGTACCCCTGCGCAAGACCAGTCCGCGATGTTGCGAGCCGATCGCCGGCCTCGCCGATTGCCGCGAGCGATCCAGGCGCGCCCAGCACGAAGTTGTGCTGCATCACGTCGGGATTCGCGTAAACGATCTCGATGAGCTGACCGGGCGCCGCGTTGAATTCCGTCTTGTCGAACTTCATCTGATTGGGGACGACGTTGAGCCGCAGCACGAGATCAGGAGCCTGTGCGGCGATCGCCGGCAGGGAGGCGCCTGCGCCGGCCGGGCCGCCCTCCGCCGTGAACGCCACGTGCGCGGCGAGCTGTCCGGGCTTGGTATAGAGCGCGCCGGCATTCAGCTGTCGCTCGACGCGATACTTCCACGTACCGGCAAGCGGAGTGCGGCTGTCACCCGCCTGCAGATACATCACATCCGGCGTTCCGATGAAACCACCTTCGTTGCGTTGATTCTGAATGCGGACGGTGACGGTATTCGGCCCCGCATGGATCAGGCCGGCGGGTAACGCGTAGGTGGCCGACGCATTGCCACGGCCTCCGCCGGCGGGAGCGGCGCCACGTGCACCTGACGGCGGAGTCGTGGGTGCTGGGACGGGCGCGACCAACGGAGTGGCCGTCAGCGACTGGCCGTTCACCCACACGTCACCGGTATTGCGAACCGGGCCCAGCGAGAGCGTCGCCGGCACGTCGCCGCCACTCGAATCGACCGTCCGCGTGAACCACACGACGCCATCGAAGTCCGGCAGACCGCGAGATTCCCAGTTGCCGGGAACCTGCATGTCGGCCCATTCGCCGGCCAGCTCCTGGCTCCCGGGCGTCCGCCAGTCGGGCTTGACGGACCCGATACGCACCGAAATTGGCAACGCACTGAACGGCAGTGCCGCGGGATCGGCGTGATACGCGGTCGTGAAACTCTTCTGATGACGGCTGCCTGCGATGTAGAACGCGCGGCTCAGCCACTTGTCGCCATAGTTGTCCGTCTTCAGGCTCTCCGTATAAAGCGCCTGACCGATCTCGGGCGACGTCGGCATGTCAGCGATCGCGAGCGTCGCCGCCAGGCGGGTGTGCAGATCGGGGTCGTGCAGCAAACCCGCCGACAGGATCGCCCGGCTTGACTCGGCGCTGTGCGGCAATACCATCGCGGCCGCCTTGCGCACGCCTGCCGCCGGGTGCTTCAACGCATCCACGGCCGCTCGATACGCATCGCTCGTGGTGGTGTTGAGCTCGCCGAGTCCCTGCAGCGTCCACAGCGCATGGAACGCGCCGCCGTTGGTTCCGATCTCGTCAACCGAAGGATTGCGGACGAGCGCAACGAGCTGCGGGACGACGTCTTTCTGTCCGCGCTCGACAAGGAGGCGCTGGGCGTGCAGCCGCCAGAACATGTTGTCGGCGGCGAGCGCGCTGACAAGGCCCGCGGGATCGTTCTTCGAGAGCGATCGCTTTTTGGCGGCGGGCGCGCCTCGATAGACGATCCGGTAGATCCGTCCACGCAGGTGATCGCGCATCGACGTCTCGTACGCGGCGCCTTTGCCGACGCTGAATCCGCTCGGCGTCGGATTGTGCTGCGCGATGAAGTTGTACCAATCGGCGAACCAGACCGCACCGTCAGGCCCGACCATCGCGGCAACCGGAGCAAACCACTCTTCGGCGCTCGAGATCAGGTTCCACCCATCGCGCGCCACGAAGCCCGCGCCCTGTTTCTCGAGGATGGCCTGGCCGATGAGGTGCGCCGTGGGCTCGCTGACCAGTGCCACGCGATTCCAGTACTCCTTCGGATACGCGCGGGCCGTATACAGATAGTGTCCGGCGGCCGCGGTGTAGCCGCCCCACACATCCACCTGGCGAATGTACGGCGTGGTCGGATGCACGGAGTAGAACGCGGACGAGCTCTGGTAGCCGGGGCCCGACGGCGCACCGCGCCCGGTCGCGCTCGGGATTCCCTGGACATCCGCAAAGTAGCGGTTGGGAATCGCCATGTACCAGCTTTGGTCGTTGTTCGCCGTCGATCCGAACACGTCAAACGTTTCAGAGAAGCCAAGTCCCCACGTATTGTTCGTCGACGTCGTCAGGTACTCGAACTCGCTGCCGTCCGGCTTGAAGCGATATGGGCCCTGCGTGAACTGCAG
The DNA here is from genome assembly GCA_038320555.1 of Vicinamibacterales bacterium. Taxonomy (GTDB): domain Bacteria; phylum Acidobacteriota; class Vicinamibacteria; order Vicinamibacterales; family 2-12-FULL-66-21; genus JALZOC01. The sequence goes on from JBBQEJ010000024.1 coordinate 3,356, forward strand.
CGGCTTGCCGTTCATTTGTCCATCGAAACCCGAGTACCCCACGACACCCCAGATGTGATTGTCGGGTGCGTACTGCAGATTTGATGGTCCGGCGTGGGTATCGCGAATGCCCCACCCCGTATTGAGCACCTGACGCACATCTGCCTTGTCGTCCCCGTTCGTGTCTTTCAGGAACAGGAAATGCGGCGCGGCCGCGACGATGACGCCGCCGTTCGCAAAGGTCAGGCTCGTGGGCAGGTTGAGATGTTCGGCGAACACCGTGATCTTATCGGCACGCCCGTCGCCGTTCGTGTCCTCCAGAATCTTGATCCGGTCGTCGCCGGGATTTCCGTTCAGCACTTCGTTGGGATAGTCCATGGCTTCAACAACCCAGAGCCGTCCACGTTCGTCGAACGTGAACGCGATCGGCTTGATGATGTCGGGCTCACTGGCAAAAAGCTCCAGCCGGAATTCGGCGGGCGTCTGCATGAACTTCTCGGCCTGGTCGGGCGGGAACGGGAGTTGAAACTTCGGCGGATCGGGACGGTTCTCGTAGTTCGGCACGTTGAAACCGTCGACGTACGTGACGCCTGGCATCTCGAGCTGCTGCCAGGTGCGGCGCCGTGCCTCGTCGACCGACCACACGATTCCGCGCTCGACCAGGCTCTGAAAACCCGCATTGCGCCAGGTCCGTTCGTCGTGGCCGTACCCCGTATAGAACACGCGTCCCTTCCCCTGCGTCTTCAGCCAGGTCCACGGCTGGCGTCCCTGTGGGTCCACGCGCTCCATGATCACCGTGCGTCCCGCTGGCGCAGAGGCGGCACTCGCCACCGGCTCTTCCCACGCGGTGAATGGCTGGAGTCCCTGCACGACAGGATTGGCGGGCTGGACGATCTCCGCCGTGAACTCAGCGCCTCCCTGCGGCTGCAATTTCGCGTCGACGAGCGCGAGATCCCCGACCGCGTGGAGCGCAACGAGGCCGTGCCCTTCCTCGACGAAGCGGCTGAGGGCTTTGTCCTGTGCGGGGTTGAGGGCGACGCGATCGCCGTAGATCATCACGGCGTCGTAGTACGCGAGCTTCACCGCGTCGAGCGCCTCTGCCGCCGTCCGTCCGTACGTAATCTGAATGCCCCGGCGCGCCAGAGGGGCCGCAAGCAGCGGGAACATCTTTGTCGGGTTGTGCGGCGCGTCTTCGTCGGTGCCGATGAAGAGCACCTTGATCGGCGTGCCCTGAACCGCCGCGGCGGGACGCGCGGCCGTTGGCGCCGCCGGCTGCCGCGACTGGGCCAGAAGCGACAAACAGCCCGGCGCGAGCACGGCTGCGCCCGCCACACTCAACCACGCAAGTCTCAACCGGGAACCGTGAAGCCTCATCGCCACACACCTTTCGCGGAACAGATATTACCCCGCCCCAGACAAACACGGAATGACGCCACGGATAAACACGGAATGACACGGATTCTCATTTGTGTGCCGCCCCCTTCGGGCGGCTCGTGTTCTTCGGTGGCGTTCTTCCGTGACGCGTGGCGCCTTCGTTGACGGTCCCGAGGCAACCGTGTTACAAACCGCGCCGGCTGTTGGAGAGGACACGTATCCATGAGCAGTGACAGGAAGATCCGCGTCGCGATAGTCGGCTTGGGCTTCGGCGCCGAATTCATCCCGATTTATCAGCGCCATCCGAACGCCGAGATGTACGGGATTTGCCGGCGCGATCGCAAAGAGCTCGACGCCTGTGGCGATCGGTTTGGAGTCAAAGCGCGGTACACGGACTATGACGCGCTCCTCGCAGACCCGGACGTGGACGCCGTCCACGTCAATTCGCCGATTGTCGATCACGCGCCGCAGGCGATCGCGGCACTCGAGGCTGGCAAGCACGTGGCGAGCACGGTGCCCGCCGCCACGACCAAGGACGAGTGCCGTCAGATCGTCGAGGCGCAGCGAAAAAGCGGCAAGGTCTACATGATGATGGAGACCGTCGTGTACAGCCGCGAGTACTTGTTCGTGAAACAGTTGTACGACTCGGGCAACCTCGGGCGGATCCAGTTTCTGCGCGGAAGCCATCAGCAGGACATGGACGGGTGGCCGGAATACTGGGAAGGCTTTCCGCCGATGCACTACGCGACACACTGCGTCAGCCCCTGCCTTGCCCTTCTCGGCAAACACGCTGAGCACGTCGTCTGCCACGGCTCGGGACGCATCGACGAGCCGCTCATCGCGAAATACGGCAGCCCGTTCGCGATCGAGACCGCCACGTTCAAGCTGCGCGACTCCGACGTCTGCGCCGAGGTCACGCGAAGCCTGTTCGCCACGGCGCGGCAGTATCGCGAAAGTTTCGACGCGTACGGATCGAAGAAGTCCTTCGAGTGGCAGCAGGTCGAGGACGAAGATCCTGTGATTCACACCAAGAGCACGGTGGACCGGCCGCTGGCGGAGCCCGATATTCCCGAGCGTGTGAAGGTTCCCGATTACGCGCACCTGCTTCCGGAGCCGATCCGGCGGTTCACGCAGCCGGCCGCGATTCAGGACGCGGAACACCTGTCGTTTCTCCAGGGCGGCGGCCATGGCGGCTCGCATCCGCATCTTGTTCACAACTTCCTGATGGCGTGCGTTGGAGACAGGCCGGCGATGCCAGATGCCGAGACCTCGGTCAACTGGACGCTCGTCGGCATCTGTGCGCACGAGTCGGCGCTCAAGGGCGGCGAGAAGATCACGATCCCGCGGTTTTGATTCAGTTTCCAGTTTCCAGTTTCCAGTTTCCAGCCGCTGGTCGCGAGCCGCGAGTCGCGAGCCGCCAGTTTCCACCACGAGCCCCCTGCTCGCGTACTCCACTTGCTTACCGAGGGGAGTTGACGTAATCACGTCGAGCAGGAGCTCGACGATGAGCTGCAGTTCCACATCGAGCGCCTGACCGAGGAGCACGTCGCACGGGGGCTCGTCCCGGCCGAGGCGCGTCTGGCAGCGATCCGCGCGATGCACGGGGTCGAGCAACGCAAAGAGGAGTGTCGCGACGCCAGGCATGTCCGCGCCGTCGACGACCTGACGCAGGATCTGCGGTACGCCGTGCGCATGCTTCGACGAAGTCCGACGTTCACGGCCGTCGCCGTGCTCACGCTGGCGCTCGGCATCGGCGCCAACACGGCCATCTTCTCTCTCATGGATGCGGTGAGGCTGCGCACGCTGCCGGTCACCGATCCCGATCGTCTGGTCGTCGTGCAGAGCCTGAATGGGGCCGGCCTCGGAGGCAGCAGCTTCTCGTATCCGCAGTTCACATATCTCCGCGAACACGCACGAACCGTGGCACAGATGTTGGCGTACGCGCCGGTCAGTCTCAATCTGAGCGTACAAGACCTGGGTTGGCGCGTTTTACACGGAGCTCGTCGGCCGTGTGGCGGCGCTCCCTGGCGTTGACGCTGCGAGCATCGCGGATGCTCCACTGTTGAGCGGCTCGTATATCGACGGCCTCTCAATTGAAGGCTCGCACGACGGTGCGGAAACCAGCTTGCGGATCGTGGGCCCGCGCTTCTTCGAAACAAATGGGAATCCCGATGCGCCTCGGACGGGATTTCTCCGTTGACGATCGCGCGGTCTCGCCAAAGGTCGCCATTGTCAACGAAACCATCGCGCGCAAATACTTCGCGGGTCAGAACCCCATCGGAAAGCACGTGGGGCTTGGAGGCATACCCGACATGGAAATCGTCGGAATTATGGGGGACACGAAATACCGAGCCCTGCGGGAGGCGATCCCGAACACCCTTTACCTTCCGATGGACCAGGCGCAGTTTGCAGGGAGCGAGCGCACTCTGCACATACGCACGCGGCAGATCCTGGAGACATGGTTTCGACGATCCGAGTGCAAGTACGGGCGCTCGACAGCAACCTGCCGGTAAAGCTGCGGCTGTTTTTCGATCTGGTCAACGAGAATCTCTTGCAGGAGCGCTTGATAGCGACGCTGGCTGGCTTTTTCGGCGGCCTGGCATCAGTACTGACGGCTATTGGTCTGTACGGCGCCCTCGCGTATGCCGTGCAGCATCGGACGCATGAAATCGGGCTCCGCATCTCGACGGGAGCGGGTCCGGGCGCTCTCATCCGGATGATTCTGCGCGAATGTCTTGTCATCGTCATCGCCGGAATCGCGATCGGTTTTCCGGCAAGTTTCTGGCTGTCGACCCTCGTGCGGAGTCAACTCTTTGGATTGATCCCACACGATACCGCGACGCTCACCGCCGCAATTGTCCTGATCGTGGTGGTCGCTGCCTTCGCGGGCTATCTGCCCGCGCGCCGTGCGTCTCGCGTCGATCCGATAGTGGCCTTGCGCAGCGAATGAGGAGAACATGGCCTCGATGCACGAGGCAGGCGTATCAGTGGGAGGCGCGCAGGTCCCCACCCACAAGAAAACGCGCCAAAGAATAAACTATCTCCAACGAAACTACGTCTGACGAGAGAAGCCCCACTCTGTCCGGAGGACACCCCAAGTGAATCTGAAACTGGCCGTCCGACGGCTCTTGAAGACTCCCTTCGTCAGCCTGGTCGCCATTGTGTCGCTCGCGCTTGGAATTGGCGCGAATGCCGCGATTTTTTCGCTCTACGACCAGACGCTCCTCCGCCCGCTGCCGGTCGTTCGGCCGGCTGAACTGGTCAATTTCTCCGCGCCTGGGCCCAAACCTGGCTCCACGTCATGCAACCAGGCCGGAGACTGCGACGAGGTCTTCAGCTATGCAATGTTCCGCGACCTCGAGCGACTCCAGACCGTGTTCACAGGTGTGGCGGCCCATGTCAGCTTCGGCGCCAACCTCGCGTATCACGGCCAGACGATGAATGCCCAGGGCATGCTGGTGTCGGGCTCGTACTTTCCGATCCTCGGTCTGCAACCGGCCCTCGGCCGTCTCCTTACGGCAGACGACGATCGCAACATCGGCAACCATTTTGTGACCGTGCTCAGCCACGGCTACTGGACGACCCGGCTCGGCGCCAATCCCGCCGTGCTGAACGAAACGATCATCGTCAACGGGCAGGCGCTCACCATCGTCGGGGTGGCACCGCGAGGCTTCGCGGGCACGACGCTCGGCAGCGAGCCGACGGTCTTCGTGCCGCTCACGATGCGCGGGCTGATGTCGCCCGGGTGGAAGGGATTCGACAATCGTCAGACCTACTGGGCCTATGTGTTCGCGCGGCTGAAGTCCGGGGTCTCAATTGATCAGGCGCGTGCGGGGATTCAGAACGTGTACCGGCCGATCATCAACGACGTCGAAGCGCCGCTGCAGAAGGGCATGAGCGATCAGACGATGGCGCGGTTCAGAGCGAAGGCGATCGGTGTAGAACCGGGGTACCGCGGACAAAGCTCAATCCACCGCGAGGCGAAGATTCCGCTGCTGTTCCTGATGGCCGTCACCGGGATCGTGCTGCTCATTGCGTGCGCAAACATCGCGAACCTGCTGCTCGCGCGTGGGGCAGGGCGCGCCACCGAAATGGCCGTCCGGCTGTCGCTCGGCGCGAGCCGCCGCCAATTGCTCGTGCAGCTCCTGACCGAATCGTGTGTCCTGGCCGTGCTCGGCGGCATCGCAGGCCTGATCGTCGCGCGGTGGACGCTGACACTCGTGGCGTCGCTGCTGCCGCCCGAGGCCACCAACACGCTCGAGTTCGGCCTGCAGGGCCGCGTCGTGTTCTTCGCCGCTCTGGTGTCGCTCGCCACTGGTTTCGTCTTCGGGCTGTTCCCCGCCTGGCACAGCACGAAGCCTGATCTGGTCTCCGCCATCAAAGCGCAGGCCGGGCAGCCGTCGGGCGCACGCGGCGCCGCGCGGTTCCGGAACGGGCTCGTGACGGCGCAGATCGCGCTCTCGATGGCGCTCCTCATGTGCGCGGGTCTGTTCGTCAAGAGCCTGATGAATGTCAGCCGCGTCGACCTCGGCCTGAAGATCGACAACGTCGTCACGTTCGGCGTCTCGCCAAGTCTGAACGGCTACGAGCCGGCGCGATCGAAGGCATTCTTCGAGCGAGCGGAGCAAGAGGTGGGCGCCATTCCGGGAGTGACCGGCGTCGCCACCGCAAGGGTTCCCCTGCTGGCCGGCAACAACTGGGGCAACGACGTCTCGGTCGAAGGATTCGAGCGCGGGCCTGATACCGACGCCGGGTCGCGATATAACGAGGTCAATCCCGGGTACTTCCGCACGCTGGGCGTGCCGCTGATGTCGGGTCGTGAATTCGTGCCTGCGGATGTCGAGGGCTCGCCGAAGGTGGCGATCGTCAACGAAGCCTTCACGAAGAAGTTCAAGCTGGGGCGCGACGCCGTCGGCAAGCACATGGCCCAGGGGGACAAGGGGCCGCTCGACATCGAAATCGTCGGCGTCGTCCAAAACGCGAAGTACAGCCAGGTGAAGGCTGACGTTCCGCCGCTGTTTTTCAGGCCGTACCGGCAAAGCGAACGCGTCGGGTCGATGAACTTCTACGCTCGCACCTCCGGCGATTCGGCGCAGCTTCTGCGCAGCATTCCGGCCGCCGTCGCGCGCCTCGATCCCAATCTGCCGATCGAAGATCTGAAGACGATGCCGCAGCAGGTCCGGGAAAACGTATTCCTCGACCGGATGATCAGCACGTTGTCGGCGGCGTTCGCACTCCTGGCGACCGTGCTCGCAGCCGTCGGCCTGTACGGCGTGCTCGCCTACACGGTGTCGCAGCGCACGCGTGAGATCGGCCTGCGTATGGCGCTCGGCGCCGACGCCGCGCGCGTCCGCGGGATGATCCTCAAGCAGGTCGGCTGGATGACGCTCATCGGCGGCGTCATCGGGGTGGCCGGCGCGTATTACCTCGGAAGGGCCGCCGCGAGCCTGCTGTTCGAGTTGCGGCCCTACGACCCGGCCGTCATGGGACTCTCGGTCGTGCTGCTGACGATCGTCGCGTTCGGCGCCGGCTATATCCCCGCCTATCGCGCCTCTCGCGTGCACCCCATGCAAGCGCTACGCTACGAATAAATCGCGATTCGCGGTTCGCGGTTTGCGGTTCGCGATTAGGGGTATGACACTACGTCTAATCGTCGGACTGGGTCGTGGCGCCCGAGGGCGATCCGTCGCCCGTACTGCTCTCGTCGGGATTGGTCTGCGCGACTTTCGGGACGTTCATCGCGCGCATCAAATCCTGAATGTGCTCGGGACGCATCGGCATGCCCATCAACGTGCCGATTTCGAGAATGGCGCAACAGGCAACGGTGCGCAGGCGACGGGTAATGGACATGTGCTTCCCTCCAGTAATCCCGATGCCAACGTGACCCGGACCGCCCGCGCAGAGGGCGAGCGACCACGTCGCGTACAGCACGTGAGCGTTGGATTACAGCGCTGGAGGGGGTCGAGGACCCGCGATCTCGAGGAGCGGAAACCGGTATGAATCGCTCTGCGTCGGCAAGGCTGCCGGACCGATGACCACCAGCCAGAACAGGGGGTCGACAGGAACGAGGACGGCGTCGTGAGGACTGGACGTGACAGGCGTCAGCGCGGCCAGCAGCAGGGCCACCAGACAAATGAACGCGATGAGCCTGCGTTTGTGAAACACGTCTCGCTCAGGTTCTTACTCTACGCAGCTGCCTGGCGTTCTGCAAGTCTGGCGTGCTCAGATCGCCACGTCGGGAGATTGCTTATATGCCGCGCCCATCCGGCACAACTGGTCCAGTGTTTCCGCGAACAACTCGTACAGCAGCTTCAACCGTTCGACATCCTTGATGACGCCGACAGTCTGGAAGTGCAGCTCGTCAACCCCGTCGGGAAAGGTTGCCCCAAACCACCCTTCGTCGTCCTTCACCGTGAAGCGGATTTCCGGCTGACGGGCAATGAGCTCCCGGATTCTCTGATTTGCCAGCAGTTCCCGTACGCGTATCTCATCGTCACTTTTGACGATAAAGTCGTGGTCGAACGATTCGTCGCCGATCTCTATATCCTGCATGCCCAGCATCTTGGCGATGCCGCTGAACATACCCTTCCGGTAAACCGTGAAGCGAAAGCCGCCAGGGTTCACATACGGGGCACGCATTCGAGTAAACACGATGGTGCTCTTGCCCGTTGACACGGCGTACGTATCGAGCGTGACGGTCCACTCGTCATGCACTGCTTGGACCTTATCGCCCTTCCAGAACCCGCCGGCGACGTAGCGCGCGTCGATCTCGGAGCTCAACTGCCGCCAGATGTCCTTCCTGCTCGGACCGAACCACCTGCGCAATCCACCCATGGCACTCTCCCTGGCTGCCTGACTGGTTATTGATCGCCGCACGCTGTGAGACTCGCCCCCATCCGTACGCCAATCCATACGATCACGCTGACCACTACGATGGGAAGCGACAGCCAATACAACGGAACAGCGACCAGGCTGATGAAGCCAAGACGCGCGGCGATGGCCACATAGGCGGCGAAGGGGACTGCGGCGGATCGGCGCAGCACGTGCGCCACGGTGTTCTCTCCCGCGATGTGCGCCAGATCGGAAGGGCCAGTCCACAACAACACGGCGGCCGCAGCGAGCACGCCGCTGAATGACAGAGCGAGCGCGCCTCCCCGCCCGACGAGCCCGGAACGTGCCATGTCTATAGCGGTAATCAGAGCGAGAACCGCAGCTACCTGGAATGCGGTGTGAGCATCATTTGGGGATTGCTGGTTCGTCACATACATCCTACGACGGTAGAGGTCCGCCGCGTCAGCGGGGTAATCAAGCACGTGGCCTGGCGAGGCGGAGCCTCCATGGTTGAGGCGCAGCCTCGCTAGGCTTGATCCGTTGCACGGCCCTTGAGCGCGATGTACGTGACCGCATCCCATGCATTGTGGATTCCGATGAACAACAGGAGAAGCGTGGTCGCGCCAATCATGAACAGAGACGGACGGGGATGCGACCGGAGGAGGACCGGCGCCGCCAGAAGTGCCGCATACGCAGCGAACCGAAGCGCACAATGCCAGATCCAGTCCTCGAGCACCGGCACATAATCGGTCTGGCGCCGAAGCTGGATGACCACCATTGCCACGTACGCCAATCCGGCCGCTCCGCAGACGCCGACCACAAGCCCGGCGCTCCACAGCCCCTGCCACGGGGCACTCATGATTGCCGAAATGAGCAGAGCCGCACAGAAATGCACGACGGTCGGCGTGGCAAACGCGCTGGTCGTCGGGACTTTCAGGGCATTCGTCTCGGAGGCGAGGACAATGACGACGAACTGCAGACCGGTCAGCGCGGCAGCCGAGGACCCGACGATCACGTAGAAGCTTTCCCAGACTGCGAGCGGCGACAATGCGTGTTCCACGGTTAATCTCCCCCGAGAGGTCAACCGAAACCCTGGTGACGACAGCCTGTAGCATGAACACGCCCTTCGCAACTAGAAAACGGACGCGGTCAAGACCTCTAGCGCACGTTCAGCACCGCATTGAACAGCACCCGGAATGTGCCGAACGGCTGCCCGCGCCATTCGGGACGGAAACCGAGCAGCACGACGTGGCCGGACTCGACCGGCACATCGAGCGCGGCGGCCTTGCCCTGCAGATACTTCTCACCGATCAAGTATCCCGAAAGCAGCGGCGAGCCGGTCTCGGCATATCTGGCCAGCACGGTCCCCTTGAACCCTTCCTGCGGATCGAAGACTGGACTGTTGTCGGCGAAGATCGCCGCCTTCTCCGGCATGCCGGCCATGATCGGATGCGACGGATCGACCGACGCTTCGACGATCGAGCCGCGCAGAAAGAACTCCTCGGTCCGCAGACCGGCGGACGCGTTCGTGATCGGCAGCTTGAACTGCTGAATCGCAAAGGCGCTCGCGGAGTTTATGCACACGAGCGTGCCGCCGCCGCGGATGAACGCCTGGAACGCGGCCAGGTCCTCTTCGCTGAGCGTGTCGGCATACTCCGGTCGAACGACGCGGCCGCTGCGGCCGCCACCCCGCCCGTCGGTGGCGGTCGGCAGCCTCGTGCCGTCTGCCATGAGGACGACATCGACCTTGCTCCCCAGCGGCGAGTGGAAGTCGGCCGTACGCAGGGTCATATAGTCGAAACCGTACTGCTCGAGAATCCAGCGCGTCCAACCGGCCGAGATGCTGCCGCCCCAGGGTTCGTACACCCCGATGCGGGGTTTGTGAATCTGGGTGCCGGTCTGCGCGGTGCGCTCTGCCGTGAGCGCGAACGACTGCACGAGGGCGGACTGCGCGTCGTCCGACAGGCCGCTGATGATGTAGCGCGCCGGGCCCGCGGCCGTGCGGGCCGCGAAGTGCACGGTCGCGCCCTCCTTCCACGCGCGGTTGATGGCGCGGAACGCGTTGTTCTGCGCTGGATCAATGGCCAGTGATGCACCGCTGCCGGTGATCCGCCCTGGCGGCGGGACGATCGCCGCGGCTGCAGGATTCGTATCGAACCCCGTCCCCGGCACGCTGTCGAACGGCGCCGCATCCGCCAGCCCGCTCACGTACATCGTCGGACGCGCCTTCGGATCGACCGCGCCGCCGATCGTCTTCAGGTGCGCGCGCACGCCGGCGCTCAACGGAGACGCTGCCGCAATCGCGCGCACGCCCATCTGCAGCGGAAGGGTCCAGCCCGCGGCATCGTAAGGGCGTTCGGGCGGTCCTCCGGGATACTGGCGGAGGTCCGGGTACGTCTGGACGTCGAAGACTTCGCGCACGAGCGCCGCGAATTCCTGATCGGTCGGAATGATCCACGTGCCCTCGGGATACGACACGCCGTCCACGTTTGCGACGGCGGTCAGCTGAGACACCCGCACACCGCCGAACGCGAGGCGCCGCAGGAGTTCGACCGCGGCGACGACGTCGCGTTGTTCCTGCGGAATCACGTACGCAAAGGGAGGTTTTTTCGTGCCGAGCGTAATCTGATCGCGACCCGCCTTATAGCGATTGAGGAGCAGCGAGCTCTTGTACTTCGCCGCGTATTCGAGCACCGAGAACGATGCCGTTTCCATGTAATCGACCGCGTCGCGCAGGCGCCACCATCCGGGCGGCCATGGGCTGGAGTAGAGGCTGCGCGGGCGCAGATCGCGCATGTTCTGGGGAAAATCCTGGATCGTGTACTCGTGCGGCGTCGCATACTGATAGAGCGCCGTCTCGGTCCAGAACGCCGCGACGTTCTTGAAGTTCGGCGCGTAGTCGATGTATCCGGGATACCACGCATCGAAGGCCGTGCCCATGTGCGTCGCCCCGACCTGCCCGCGCTCCTCGAGCCCTTTCGCGATCGCCATCCCGATCATGTTCACTTCGCGCGACATCAGGTACGGGGCATCGGTCGCGACCGGCTCGGAAAACGGAGGAAGCCAGATGCGCGTGGGGAACGGTCCGGACTGGTGGTGCACATAGACGATCTGGGGCTCCCACTGGCGCCACGCCTGCTCGATCACACGCGACTCGATCATATTCAGCATGTACGCGTCGCGGTTGTTGTCGTGGCCGACATACTCCTGGTACAGCACAGGCAGGTCGGATTGCTCGTAAGGCGTACCCACGTTCTTCATGTACCACTCGGCAACCATCTGCTGGCCGTCGGGATTGATCGTCGGCCAGAGCATCAGCACGACGTTGTCGAGGATCGCTTTGGTGTCGGGTTCGGATGCCCGGCTGATCAGCTCGTACGCCAGCAGCGGCGTGTGCTGCGGGCCGGCTACCTCGGTCGCGTGAAGGCCGCCGTCGATATGAACGAACGCCTTGCCTTCGGCTGCAAGCTGCCGCGCCTCCTCCTCGCTCATGCCGCCGGGATGAGCCAACCGACGCGCGATCTCACGGTATCGATCGATGTGCGACAGGTTGTCCGGACTCGAGATGAGCGCGAAATACATCGGACGGCCCTGGCTCGTCCGCCCGGCCTCGACGAGCGTCAGGTATTTACTCGCCTCATCGAGCTTCTTGAAGTACTCGATCGACTGGTCGTAGGTAGCAAGCTTGTAGTCGGCACCGGCCTCGAACCCGAAGACCGATGGCGGAGCCGGGACGGCCAGGCGTGACTGGCCGCGAGGCAGCCCTGGAACAAGAAGAACGAGCGCGAGGATCAGGCCGGTGGCGGTGCGCAGAGACATGCGGCGGCGAGTATAGACCCGGAGCCCGGTTCCTACCTCACCTCAAGACCGATCGGACACGACACGCCTGTGCCACCGAGACCGCAATACCCAGCGGGGTTCTTCGACAAATACTGCTGGTGGTAATCCTCGGCGTAGTAGAACTCCGGCGCCGGAAGGAGTTCGGTCGTGATGGCGCCGTAGCCGGCGCGTGACAACTGCGCCTGGTAGCCGTCGCGCGAGCGCTCGGCGATCTCGCGCTGCGAGTCGTTGTAGTAATAAATCCCGGAGCGATACTGGGTGCCGACGTCGTTCCCCTGCCGCATGCCCTGCGTGGGATCGTGGCTTTCCCAGAAAATCTTCACCAAATCGGAATAGGAGATTTTTCGGGGATCGAACACGACCAGCACGACCTCCGAGTGCCCCGTTCCACCGCTGCACACTTCACGGTACGTCGGGTTCGGCGTGTGGCCCGCCGCATAGCCGACCGCCGTCGTGTAGACGCCGGGAGTCTCCCAGAACTTCTTCTCGGCGCCCCAGAAACAGCCGAGGCCGAACAAGGCCTGTTCGAGACCGGCTGGAAAGGGCGGCTCCAGGCGCGCGCCGTTCACATGGTGGGCCGCGGGAACCGGCATCTTGTCAGCACGGCCCGGCAGGGCGTTTTCTTTCGCGGGCACTTTTATCTTTTTGTCAAACATCGCATTCTCCGGCGTTCAGTGGTCATTCCTTCGACGCCCACGAAACTCCCTTTCTCTCTTTCTCCTGTGTGATCTTCTCGACGAGCGGCTGTCGCATCAATTATTCTGATTCAACAACACAAAGATCATGAACACGATGATGGCGAGCAGCACGAGCAACGCAATCTTCCAGGGACTCTTCGGGTACTGTCCGGCCATCCGGCCGTCATAGCCGTTCACCACGACTTGGTGGGTCTTCGTACCATAGAGGTACGACAACAACCATACCGGTACTAGTATGTGCTTGAACGTCTGTCCGGAAAACACCGGATGAATCTGCAGATTGCGAGAGGTATCCCCTGGGATCTCGGCCGCGCACATCTCTTCCAGCTTCCGCGTCATCGCATCCTGCGAGGCCTGCGCAGCGTCGAGCAGCACGATCTGATAGTGCTCGACAATGAATCCCGACAGGAACGCGGTGTCGTACGGAACGAGCTCGGCCGTACGGAACGGCTCAATCTGTCCAAGAAGCGCGTGTGACACGCCGCGCGTCCCGGGTACCGGCTCGTCGTCAAAGAAGTGCCGGACCAGGCCCGAGGCAGGTTCCCAGCGCACGTGCCGGACCTGCCGCGTCTGCGAGTGGCCCTGATTGTCACGGTACGACTCGGTCGTGTAGTAGTAGTGGCCCGCCTCGGCCTCCCAGGGACAGACCGCCTGCGCGTCGAACGTCCAGTACGGGATGTACACGCCCCGCACGCGATCGACAAGTGCCCGATTCTTCAGGCTGCCTGGCGCCAGCCACTTGCTCGCGTACCATCGCCGAATCTGCTCGCGGACCTGCGCCTCGGTGATCTTGAAAGGCAGAAGGCTCTGCGGCCGGATCGGCGCCTTGATCTCCGTGTAGTCAACGAGCGAAGGCGATCCGCAGAAGCCGCAGTTCTGACCGACGCGTTCCGGATCGAAGACGGAGACGGCCTTGCAGCTCTGGCACTGAACCGTACGCTTTTCCGCGAGCCACCCGCGCGCTTCGTCCGGCAGATCGCGGAGCGCTTTCGCCAGATCGTTTTCGACCAGCGCCCCCGACTGCGCGTTCACGGTGAAAGGCGCCGACGTTCCGCAGAACGGACAGACCAGCAGCTGCTTCGACGGGTTCCACTCCGCCTGCGCCCCGCACGCGGCGCAGGGATACTTCTCGAGAGCGGCAATATCCGGCATCGGAGGCTAAAGTTCTAAAGTTCCAATGTTCTAAAGTTGGTCGGTGGTGTCTCGACGCGGCAATTGAAGCCGGCGCACACGGTCACCCTCGGAACGGTAACGAGACTCACACGGTGGAAACCCTAGGACGCTAGAACGCTAGAACGTTAGAACGTTAAACTCTACTTCGCCAGATATTCGTCAACCGCGCTGCGTTTGATGCGGTACGATGAGCCGATCTTCTTCGCGGCAAGCTCGCCCGACTCGATGATCGTCATCACATCGGCCTCCGGCACGCCGAGGGCCTGCGCCACATCTGCCGGGGACAGCAGTTCCGCGGGGGCCGCCGGTGCCGGGGGCCGTCCGGCACCCGCAGCCGGCATGCCCTGCTGCTGCATGATCTGCTGCGCGATCGACAGTCCGACGGCAAGCTCCGTCGCCATGCCGCCCGAGCTTCCGCCCTTCTCCATCCCCTGCGCCATCTGGAATTTGACGTAGTCGTTGAGGTTCCCGACGGCCGCCATGCTCGAGCGCTTGTCGATCGCCTGTTCCACCTCCGGCGGCACCGAGACGTTCTCGACGATGAAGCTGGCTATCTGGAGGCCGTACTTCGCGGTAACCACCGGGTTGATGAGCGGCAGGAGCGCCTCGCCGAGCTCGCTGTAGCGGCTCGCCACGTCGAACACCGGAATCTTGGCCGATGCGAGCGCGTCGGCAAAAATGCTGACGATGCGCGATCGCATCGTGTCGGCGAACTCGTCGACCCGGAAATTCTGATCCGAGCCGGCGACTTCCTTCAGGAACAGCTTCGAATCCACGATCTTGAAATCGAACGTGCCGAACGCGCGGGCGCGGACAATCCCGAGATCGTCGTCGCGCATCATGATCGGATTCGCGGTTCCCCACTTGTTCCCCGTGAAGAGGCGCGTCGTCACGTAGTAGACGTCAGCCTTGAAGGGAGAATTGAATCCGTACTTCCACGATTTCAGCCGAGTCAGAATCGGGATGTTGTCCGTCGTCAGCGTGTGTTTGCCGGGGCCGAACGTATCGCCGAACTCGCCGAGGTAGACGAACTGGACCTGCTGCGACTCCCGGACGATCAGCTGCGCGCCGTTCTTGATCGCCTTGTCCTCGTCTGGAAACCGGTACGAGAGTGTGTCCCGCGAATCATCGGTCCACTCGATGACGTCGATCAGCTCGCCTTTGATGAAATCCATCAAACCCATCGCACACCCCACTGGAGGGCCGGCTGCCCGCCGGCTTGGGAAAGATCTATTCTAGTAGTTATTTGAGGCTCGAATGACCGACGCCAGGTCGCTGCATTGTCCGAATTGCAGCGCCGCGGCCGATCCGCACGCCGCCCGATGTCCGTACTGCCGCGCGCGGCTCGCCACGGTCAGCTGTCCACGCTGTTTTGCGCTGATGTTCGACGGCGCGGCGTTCTGCCCCGCGTGCGGCGCCCGCTCGGTGAGAGCGGAGCCTCAGCCCTCCTCGACGGCCTGCCCGGCCTGCCGCGGCGCGATGGTACGCGTCATCATCGGGGACCTCGCGCTCCTCGAATGCGCCTCGTGTGACGGCGTCTGGGTCGAAGCGGTGGAATTCGAGCGCATCTGCGCCGACCGCGAAGCCCAGCGAGCCGTGCTGCACCGCTGGAATGCCCACACGGTGGAGGCACCCGGAACCCGGATGCGCTACCGGCCGTGCATCAGATGCGGCAAACTGATGAACCGCGTGAACTTCGGCCGGATGTCCGGAACAGTCGTCGATGTGTGCCGCGGGCACGGGACCTTTCTCGACGCTGGAGAACTGCACGCGATCGTCACGTTCATCACGGACGGAGGTCTCGATCGGGCGCGGCAGCGCGAAAAAGACGACCTCGAGGAGGAGCGGCACCGCCTCGGGATGCTGAAGGCCCAGATCGAGTCCGCCTCCCGTTTCTCGTCCGACTGGGAACACCGATCGGCCAGCCTGCTCGACATCCGCCGGCTGCTGAAAGACGAGTAGACGGCGGTTGGTGGTTATTCCGGTTCGAAGGTGAGCGCCACGCCGTTGATGCAGTAGCGCAACCCGGTCGGCGGCGGACCATCCTCGAAGACGTGTCCGAGGTGGCCGCCACAGCGGCGGCAGTGCACTTCGGTCCGCGTCATGAAGAAGCTCCGATCGGTCGACGACCCGACCGACCCTTCGATCGGGGCGAAGAAGCTCGGCCAACCAGTCCCGCTTTCGAACTTCGGCCCCGATTTGAAGAGCGGGTTCCCGCACGCAACGCACGTGAACGCGCCGGCGCGTTTCTCGCGCAGCAGCGCGCAGCTCCCCGCACGCTCCGTTCCATGCTCGCGGAGCACGTGGTACTGTTCCGGCGTCAGTTGTCGGCGCCACTCCTCATCCGACTTCACGACCTCGAAGGTTTCACTTGATTGCGTCATTTCTTCTCCGTGGCCTGCCTGGCGATGTCGAGCACATCGGCTGCCGGAAGGACAACCGACAGCAGTCCGAGCCCTTCTGGTCCATTCATCGCGGCGAAGGCGCTTGGCCGATCGTTGGCGATCTGCCGCAACGTCAGGATACCGACAATCTTGCCGTTTGGCAGAAACGCGGGGGTTCCGACCCCGGCTGTTTCTCCAGAGAGGACGAAGAACGTGCGCGGCTTCGACACGATGCCGCCAATCTCGCGCAGCGCCGCCGCCGGCACCCAGCCGCCGACCCGCCCCAGGCGGCCGAGGACGACCACCTCGTCGAGCATGGCGGGCTGCGCGGCATCCGCGAGGTTGATCGCCACAAACGCCTTGTCCGGCGCCGTCGTCGGACGGATGAACGCGAGATTCAAGTCCTCGTCGCGGAGCGCAATCGTAGCCTGAATTTCACGGCCATCCGACAAGCGAATCTTCACGTCGGTCGGCTCGCTGGCGATATCGACCCCCTGCGCGCCCGCCGCGCCGGCGCCCATCAGCTTCGTCATCATGGCGCCCGGATTAATCGAGCCGAGCGACACGACCGTCAGCCCGCCGGGATCGATCACGGTCCCCACCGCCTCGATCGTATCGTCGCTGGACTGCATTTCGCGGCCAGCCATCGACATCCGCATTTTCACGACAACCCGGACATTTACGATCGCGGCCTGCCACTTCTTCACCAGCTCGCGCGCCGCGGCCCGCGTGTCCTGCGCGTGGCTGGGTATGGCCGTGAGCACTCCGCACGCCAAGGCGATGACCAATGCCCGTAACTTCAACATGAATCTCCTGGGACGTCCTGTTCGCAAAAAGAGCTCTCTCCTACCGGGCAGGGGACGGTGTCCAGCCGGTTTGGAGCTCGACGAAAAACGTGCGAATACCTCGGCGCACCTTCATGACGACCGACTGCGGCTTCTCGCGGGCGACGCGCCCCATTTTCTGCTGGACGGCGGCGACATCGGCGGCCGGGTCGCCGTCGATCGCGAGAATCACGTCACCGTCGGCCAGGTGGCCGAGCGCGGCCCACCCGCCCTCGCGAACGGCCTCGACGAGTACGCCTGGCTGTCCCTCCGGAAGGCCGGTGGCCACTCGATCGGCGGCCGCCACGTCGCGCACCCGGAATTCGAATTCACGATCTTCGTACTTCTTCATCTCTCGAGGCAGCCGCGGCGATGCATCGAGCGTCACGGAAATCTTCCGATCTTCGTTACCGCGGCGGATCGAGAGCTCGACGGTTGACCCGATGCGGTACTGTCGGATCATCGTCGCGAAAAGGTCCGTGTCGGAAGGCTGGGACGCCTGGATCGCCGTGCCGTCGATCGCGGTAATGATGTCGCCCACCTGCAGCCCCACCGCGGCCCCTTCCCGAAGCACCCGCGTGACCCGCCCGCCGCTCTGGCTCGCAACGCCCAGTTTCTCCGCGAGGTCGCGGGTCAGGACCTGGACGTTCACCGGCACCCACACCTTTCTCGCTTCGAGGCCGGGATCCTCGAGGGCCGCGCGGCCGACCTCGACGACGGTCAGCAGCCGTTCTCCACGACGCTCGAATGTCACGAGCGCGTGCGCCGGCCCATTCCGGCCGCCCGTCATCCGCTCGGTCTCGGCCGCGAGCGCCTCGACGTTTGCGACCGGGTTCCCGTCAAACGACACAATCACATCGTCGTCGGCGAGCGAAGGCTTCGCGTCGTCTGCCGGACCACCGGGACGCACACCGTTCACGCGCACGCCCGTGCGATCCGCCCGGCGGAGCTCTTTGGCTGACCATGCGGTCAGATTCGACGCCGTAATACCGAGCGCAGGCAACTCGTGTACCAGGGCTTCGGCGCTTTCACGCTCCTCGGGGACGACCGTGAAGGTTCGTTCGACACCGCCGCGCACCACCGTCGCGGCGACCGGCTTACCCATCGGCAATCGCATCACGACCTGATTGAAGAGAGGCAGCTCTTCCGCGAACCGCACGTTGATGTCGCGATCCGAGAGCTTGACCAGTACGTCCCCGGCCAGGAGCCCCGCCCTCGCGGCGGGCGATCCCTCGACCGTTCCGCCGACGAGCGCGCCGCGCCGGACGGTTGAGGACTTCAGGAGCGGTTGCACGTCGAGACCGATCCAGCTTCGATGCACCCGGCCATCCCGCAGGAGCGCGTGCGAGACTTCCTGTGCGAGGTCGCTCGGAATCGCACCCGCGAGCCCCATGCTGATCTCATTGACGCCGACGATTTCCCCCGACATGTTGACGAGCGGACCGCCGGAGTTCCCGCCGAAGATCGCGGCGTCGTGGCCGATCCAGCGCACGATCGATCCCACGTCCTCCCCATCGAGCGTCATGCGATTGAACGGCCAGAAGAGGCCGGGCATGATCATTTCCGTGTTGCTGACGATGCCCATCGTGACCGATTGCGAGAGAGCAAGGGGACTGCCGAGCGCCATGACGCTGTCGCCGACTTTGAGGCGCCCCGCATCGCCAAAGCGCGCCGCTGGAAACGTCCGTGGACTCGAGGGCCGCAATTTGATGATGGCGATGTCGGACAGCGGGTCCGTGCCGACGAGATCGGCCGGCATCTCTTCCCGATTCGCCAGCGTGCAGATGAGGGACCGTGTCCGGCCAGCGACGTGATGATTCGTGAGGACGTGTCCTTCCGGCGTGATTATCGTGCCGCTGCCGGATGCCTCGCGCTTCAGTTCCCGGCCTTCCTCGTAGGCATACGTGACGACGTGAATGCGGACCAGGCTCGGCGAGACCTTCGCCAGCGCGGCCTCAATGTCTGGCTCCGCAGGGGGCGACTGTCGGGCGGCACCGGGCACTGCCAGAGCCAGCCATGCTAGTACCGCCACGAACCCTGTCCTATACCCGCGGAACGTCACGATCAATGAGTCCTCCGTAAGAGCGTCTCCGATACAAACTGTATCAGCAGATTCCGCGCGACGTGCAGCCGGTAGCTGGCGCTCGAGCGCATATCGTCGATCGGCGCGATGTCATGTTCGAGCGCGAGCGAGGCGGCGGCCGGCAGCTTGTCGTCAAGCGTACGGCCGCGGAGGACCGACTCGACGCCTGGGCAGCGCACGACGGCCGGCGCGACACTTCCGAAAGCGATGCGAACATCGCGAATGACCTGGCCGTCGAGATCCGCCGCGGCCGCAAAGCAGATCTTCGAAATCGCCTGCGCCTTGCGCGTGCCGACCTTTCGGTACGCTTGTATCCAGGAGCCGCGCCCTCGCGGAAGCGTAATGCTCTTGATGATCTCGTCAGCCTTCAGGTCCATGGCTTTGTAGCCCGAATGAAATCGCTCGTAGGGCACGCGCCGCGAGCCTCGCGCGGAAATCAGCTCGAGCTCCGCGTCGTAGACGAGCAACGCGGGAGGCGTATCGGCCGCCGGAGACGCGTTCGCGATATTGCCGCCAAGCGTGCCGCGGTTCTGCGTGGCGGCACCGCCGGTTTGTTCGGCCGCGCGGCATAACAGGGGAAATTCCGCACCCAGGACCGGGTGCGCGAGCACATCCGTGTACGTCGTCAGCGCGCCGAGCGTCACGGTGTCGGTTGCCACGACGGTGCCACTGAGCTCTTTCAGCCCCCAGAGGCTGACGTATTTTCCCGGCGGCAGTTTTCCCGCCTCGAAGAGCACCATCAGATCGGTGCCGCCGGCAAACGGGCGCCACGAGCCTGGTTCGTCGGCAAGCATCCGCAAGACCGCGGGCAGATCCTTTGGCGCCCGGAGATCGAACGCGGGAAAATAGCCTCTCACCGCGAATCGTTGTCCAGTCGGCGGCACGCGTCCAGCACAGCGTCGAAGATCCGCATGTAGCCGGTGCACCGGCAGAGGTTGCCGGCAAGGCCGGCACGAATCTCCGCATCGTTTGGATGGGGGTTTCGTTCAAGAAGGCTCACGGCCGCGAGCACCATGCCGGGCGTGCAGATGCCGCACTGTGCGCCGCCGCGTGCGATGAATGCCTCCTGCACGGCGTGCAACCGTTCACCCTGTGCCACCCCTTCGATCGTGACGATGACGGCGCGTCCCGCCTGGATGAGCGGGACGAGGCAGCTGTTCACGAGGCGGCCGTCGAGCAGGATGGAACACGCGCCGCACTCCCCTTCGCCGCATCCCTCCTTGACGCCGGTGAGATGAAGATCGCGCAGCGCATCGAGCAGCCGCGTCATCGGATGTCCGCTCAATACTGCGGCCGTTCCGTTGACAATGCACTGAACAGAGACGGTCAGATCAGGCAACCGCGATCTCCATGAGCGCCATCAGACGTTCCGGGGTGATCGGAATCTCGGTGATGCTGACGCCGGCGGCGTGCGAGACGGCATTCGCAATCGCCGGAGCTGCCCCGTCCATGGGCAGCTCCCCGATGCCTTTTGCGCCCCCGGGCCCGTGCTCGTACGGCGTCTCTTCGAAAAACACTCGAATCGGGGGCAGGTCCATCGAAGTCGGCATGATGTAGTTGGTCATCTGCGCATTGGCCATCCGGCCGTCGCGCCAGACGACTCGTTCGAAGAGCGTCCAGCCGATGCCCTGCGCGACGCCGCCTTCAATCTGCCCCGTCGCAAGCACCGGGTTGATCACTCGGCCGACTTCCTGCAGCGCTACGAAGTCGTCGAGCTGGACCTCGCAGGTCGTCATGTCGATCGTCACCTCGGCCACGTAGACCGCCCAGGCATAGGTGCCGTATGCATCCCCTTCGTACCGCTCGTCGCTCCACCGCGCGCCGGCAGGCGCGTGATATTGAGAGGATGCGCGGAGGGGACCGATCTGCTGAATGTACTCGCGGCACGCGCTCGTGAAATCCTTGTTCCCGCCCATCGCCCCGTCGAGGGTGGTCCGGAGATTGAGCGCCGCCGATTCCACGAGCTTTCCCACGATCATGCAGGTCCGGGACGCGACGGTCGGGCCGCTGTCGGGAACCGATGCCGTGTCGGGCTGCACGATGTCGATGGCCGCGACATCGATCCCGAGCGCATCGGCCGCGATCTGAGAGAAGACCGTGTTGGTCCCCTGGCCGATTTCCGTGCAGGAGGTCAGCACGCGGACGCGTCCCTCGACCGTCGCTTCAAGGGTGACGACCGACGCGAGGTGATCTTCGCCCGATCCCGTGAAGCCGGCGCCGTGCATGAACGCCGCAAACCCGATGCCCTTTTTCAACGACGCCGCAGCGTTCGAGGCGTCGAACCGGGCGCGCCTGGCGTGATAGTCGGAGAGCTCGAGGGCGCGATCCAGCAGCGCCGGCATATCGATCGGATCCCGCATGACCTGACCGACGGCGCTCGTCTGTCCCGTCTGAATGAAGTTCTTCCGGCGCAGCTCGGCCGGAGGCATATCGATTGCGGCCGCGACGCGGTCCATGTGCCGCTCGAGCGCAAAGATGCTCTGCGGCGCGCCGAAGCCGCGGAAGGCGCCGTGGGGCGGCACATTCGTCGCGACGGCGCGACCGCGCACGCGCACGTTCGGACAGTAATACGGCCCAGGCGCGTGAATGGTGCCACGTGACAGCACGACGGGCGACAGCGTGCTGTACGCGCCCCCGTCGATGACGAAGTCGATATCCATCGCCAGGAGGCGGCCGTCCTTCGTCACCGCGGTCCGGTGGCGCGTCCTCGACGGGTGGCGCTTCGTGGTCGCCACCATGTCTTCCGCGCGGTCGTAGACGATCTTGACGGGACGTCCGGATTTCCAGGCCAGCAACGCGGCGTGTCCCGCGAGGATCGATGGGTATTCCTCTTTCCCGCCGAAGCCGCCGCCAGTTTCCATCTGAACCACGCGAATTCTCTCGGTGGGGAGGTTGAAGAGACGCTCGATCGCTCTGTGGACGTAGTAGGGGCACTGCATCGAGCCCCACACCGTGACGCCGTCCTCACGCCGGGCGACGGCCAGCATGCCGTTCGGCTCGATGTAGAGCTGCTCCTGGGCACCCGTTTCGTATTCGCCTTCCACAATCGTCACGGCGTCGGCCAGGGCCGCGTCGACGTCGCCGCGTGAGACGAGGTACTTCTTGAAGGTATTGTCGGTACCCCAGATGATCTCGCGCGCCGCCAGCGATTCCTCGATCGTGTAAACGGGAGGCAGCGGCTCGATCTCGATCGTCACGCGCCGTCGTGCCTCCTCGAGCAGCGAGCGGTCCCGGTGCGCGAGCAGCACGACCGGTTCTTCCGCGTGATTGACGCGGCCGTCCGCGAGGTATGGCTGATCGTCGTTGATGAGCGCCACGACATTGGCGCCCGGAATGTCGGCGGCCGTCACGACGACAACATCGTCCCAGGGAATGCCCGGAGCGTAGCGGATGTCGCGGATGAGCCCGCGCGGCGACGCGCTGCGGACGGTCACGCCGTGGAGCATGCCGGGGAGCGCGAGATCGTCAACGTAACGGGCCTGCCCCGTGACCTTGCTGCGCCCTTCCTTCCGAGGAGTCGATCGCCCAACGTGCATCTAGAGGCATTGTACCGCCTGCCGCGCCGCTCGTGCCGGGCGACAGCCACTCGATGATCACACAGGAGGCAGGGAGAAAGGAGACAAAGAACAAAACCGGGTTTCCCGCCCTTTCTCTCTTTCTCCTGTGTGATCTTGACACGCGGCTGTCGTGAAACGCGGCCGCCCGTCCGATTTAGCTTGACCACGGACGCCTTCGAGTCTACAAAGTAGACTCCATGCAGACGTCCCTGGGCGAGCTCGAACAGCTCGTGCTCCTCGCGGTCCTCCGTCTCGGGTCCGAGGCCTACGGGCTGGGGATCGCGCGGGAACTCGAGCGCGAGGCCGCGCGCAGGCTCTCGCGCGGCGCGCTGTACACAACGCTGGATCGGCTCGAATTGAAGGGCCTGGTCCGTTGGAAATTGGAAGCCGGGGGGGCCGACCGCCGCGGTCTGCCGCGGCGCGTTTACACCGTGTCGGCACGAGGCGTCGTCGCGCTGCGCGCCTCGCAACGCGTACTCCATCGGATGTGGCGCGGACTCGAAGACGTCCTGAAGGAGTCGTCGTGACAAGCGGACGCCCACCCCGCGTCGCGGCGTGGCTGCTGCGGCGCACGCTGCCACCGCGGGACGCAGGCGCTGCCATACTCGGCGATCTCATCGAGGAGCTCGAATCGTCGGGGCACACCCGCGCCGCCCGCCGTCGCTTTTCGCGCCAGGCATGGTCGATTGCGCTGCGCTACGCCCTGCGGCCCGTGCCGCAGCCGCCACGGTCGTCCACTTCCCAACGAGGAGAGCCTATGGGGTTCGATGCACTCAGGCAGGACCTGCGATTCGCCGTGCGAGCAATCGCGAAGCGGCCGTCCTTTGCGATTGTCGTGCTCGCGATGCTCTCGCTTGGCATCGGCGCCTCGACGGCCATTTTTTCCGTCGTCAACGGCATCCTGCTGCGTCCGCTCCCCTACGCGCAGCCCGACCGGCTCGTCTATGCGAGCGAGACGGAACGGGGCGGCCGAATGAGCTTCGGGTATCCCAATTACATCGACTATCGGGACCGCGCGCAGTCATTCGAGTCTCTTGCCTGTCATCAGGGCGAATCCTTCACGGTCGTCGGCGCGGCGAAGCCCCGGCGCGTCGATGGGCGTCTCGTGTGCTGGAACTTCTTCAGCGTGCTCGGCCTGCGGCCTCAGCTCGGACGGACATTCACATCGGCCGACGATCGTGTCGGTGCGCCCCCTGTGGCGATGATCAGCGATCGACTTTGGAAGCAGGACCTCGGCGGCGACGTCGCAGTCGTTGGGCGGACGCTGAAAACGAGCGAGTTGAGGTTCACGATTATCGGCGTGCTGCCGGCTGGCTTCCGGTTTTCGAGGCCTGAGGACATCTTCGTGCCGCTTGGGCTGACGGTGACGCCTGACTCAGGAATGCTCGACAGGGGCAACCACTTCGGACTGTATGCGATCGGACGGTTGAAGGCGGGCGTCAGCGTCAGGCAGGCTCAGGCCGAAGCCGACCACATCTTCGCGGATCTCACGCGCGCCTATCCCAACACGAACAGCACGAATGGCGGCCGCATCGTGCTCTTACGCGACCGCCTCGTCGATCAGATTCGGGACACGCTGGTGGTGTTGATGTGCGCCGTGGGGTTCCTGCTGTTGCTCGCGTGCGTGAACGTCGCGAACCTCCTGGTGGCCCGCGGTGCCGCACGGCAGCACGAGCTGGCCATTCGAACCGCGCTCGGCGGCACCAGGTGGCGGCTCGTGCGGCAGCTCCTCGTCGAGAGCACCCTGTTGTCAGCCGCGGGCGGCGCGCTCGGCGTCGTGCTCGCGGGCTGGCTGCTGACGCTGCTCGTCGCGATTGCCCCGCCGGACGTTCCGAGGATTCACGAGGTGAGCCTCGATCGCATGTCGCTGCTCTTTGCCACGGCCGCGGCGGCGGCATGCGGGCTGGTCTTCGGTGCGTTTCCGGCGATCCAGGCGTCGGGTGGCGGACGGCTGCATCTGCTCGCCCGCGCGAGCCGGACGAGCTCGGTCTCTCCGCACCGGACGCGTCGTGCCCTGATGGTCGTCGAGATGGCGCTGGCGCTCGTGCTGCTTGCCGGCTGTGGCCTCATGGCGCGAACGATGATCGGACTGAACGCTGTGAATCCGGGCTTCCGGCCGGATCATCTGTTGACCGGCAGAATCACTCTATCCGGCAGCGCGTGGATTCCCGACCGGCGCCGCGCGTTCTTCGACTCGCTGCTGGCGAAGCTCGATGCGACGCCGGGAATCAGCCTCGCGGCGCTCACGCTGTCGCTGCCAATCGAAGGCTCGCAGTGGGGATCGATATTCACCGTCGCCAACAAGCCGGTCCCACCGCGCGACAAGCTGCCTGGCGCGGCGTTCGTTCCGGCGAGCGCCAGCTACCTCTCGACGATGGGGATCCGGCTGGTTCGAGGACGACCGTTCGATTCGCGCGATGGCCGCGACAGCGCCCCGGTCACCGTGATCAACGAATCGCTCGCGCGAACGCTCTGGCCGGGAGAAGACGCGGTCGGCAAGCGTCTGAAACAGGGATGGCCGGAAGGAGATAGTCCCTGGCGCGAGGTGATCGGCGTGGTCAGCGACATCAAGCTGGAAGGCGTGGATCAGGATACGCCGATGCAGGCGTTCCTGCCCTTGACGCAGGAGCCGCCGCGCTCGGTCGCCATCGTCGCACGCACGTCGGTGGACCCGATGAATGCCGCGCGAGATGTGGAAACCGTGGTCGAGTCGCTCGACAAGGACCTGCCTGTCACCAAGATGCAACCGATGACGGTGCTCATGAGTGACGCCATCTCGCGGCAGCGGCTCTCCATGGTCGTGCTGGCGGTTTTCGCCCTCGTCGCCCTGCTGGTTGCCGCCGTCGGCCTCTACGGCGTCGTGGCGCACAGCGTGACGGAGCGGACGCGCGAGATTGGGGTGCGCATGGCGCTCGGCGCCGAAGGACGGCAGGTGCTGCGCTTGTTTGTACGGCAGGGACTGCTCACAGCGGCGTCGGGCACCGCCATCGGACTCGTCGGCGCGGCCGGCCTGACGCGCGTGCTTGAAAGCTTGCTGTTTGGTGTCAAGCCGACCGATCCGCTCACACTTGGCGTCGTAGCGGCTCTGCTTCTCGCCGTCGCACTCGTGGCGTGTTACGTGCCGGCAAGGCGCGCGGCGCGTATCGATCCGCTCATCGCACTCAGGGCGGACTGAGGCTGGTGCCGAGCAGCCGTCCACCGGCTGTCGGTGATTGGCATGAGCTCTCTTACTGGCGCGGCCCGAAGCCTTCCCGATATCCGAGCCGGAACGCGGCGCGGTATCCCGACTGATAGTCGGCGCGATCGCCAAGGTCGGGGCGGTACCCGGAATCGGCCTGTTCGAGCTCTCGCTGTCCCTCGAGGTCCCACTTGCCGCCGTTGACGTTCTTATCTTCACGACCGGCCTGACGGCCCTCGGCCAGTCCCTTGTCGTACCCGGCCTGGTACGCGCGCGACGCGTTGCGCGGATCGGCCGCGCCGGAAGTGCGATCTGCGATGACCGCCGAGTATTCGTCGCGCGTAATCACGCTATCACCGTTGCGATCCATGCGGTTGAAGGCCGTCGCACTCCCGGTCCACTCGTCCCGCGCGATGCGCCCGTCGCCGTTGCGGTCCAGGCGGTTGAACCGTGCCGTGATTTCCTCGCGTCGAGAACGATCAGCCTGGTTCATCGCGCCGTCGCCCGAGGTGGCCGCGGCACGATCCGCGAAGGCCGTCGAAAATTCATCGCGCGTGATCACGCCGTCGCCACTGCGGTCCACGCGGTTGAATGCCGCCACACTCCCAGTCCATTCGTCGCGCGCGATGCGCCCATCGCCGTTGCGATCCGCCTGGTCGAAGCGGACGAGTGACAGACCCTGCCCGGGAAGGGCTCGTCCGGCCGGACGTACTTCGTCGCCCGAAAGCACGCCGTCCGCGTTGGTATCGTGTTCGCGGAACGATTGATCGTTGCCGCTCCATTCATCCCGCGTGATGACGCCGTCGTTGTTCTTATCCAGGCCGTAGAACCGAATCTGTTCGGCCGATTGGCGCGCCTGCTCGTTCTGGTTCTGCTGTTGGTGTGCCTGCCCCGTTGTTCGTCGCTTCGCAGCGCCCTTGCCTTTGCCCTGTGCCAGGGCAGCTGGCGACGCCACGCCGAAGGCGAGCGTCACGATGCCGATGGCTCGATAGATCGACATGATTCCTCCCGTCCAGGTTACTGGAACGTATTGCAGGCGTTCGGGTCGCCGCTCTCGAATCCGCGGCGTAGCCACGTCACGCGCTGTTCTGATGTGCCGTGCGTGAACTTGTCGGGGAAGACATGGCCGGTGGACATCCGCTGAAGTCGGTCGTCGCCGATGGCCGCCGCAGCACGAAGGCCGTCTTCGAGGTCGCCGTTTTCGAGCTCTATCCGGCCTTGTGACGCCCGGCCCGACTTGTTCGTGGCATGGGCCCACACGCCGGCAAAACAATCCGCCTGGAGCTCGAGGCGCACCGACAGATCATTTCGCGCGGATGGATTACGCCCCTGCGCCTGGCGCATCTCGGCATCAACGCCGAGGAGCGACTGCACGTGATGCCCCAGTTCGTGCGCGACCACGTAAGCTTCCGCGAAATCCCCCGAGGCGCCAAAACGGCGCCGCAGTTCGTCGAAGAATCCCAAATCCAGGTAGACATAGTGGTCGCCGGGGCAGTAGAACGGCCCGCTCGCTGCTTCCGCAAAACCGCAGGCCGACGGGACGGCGTCACGGAAGAGCCGGACTTTCGTCGGTTGATACCGATTGCCGAGGAGGTCCCGCCAGGTGGACTGAGCGTCGGCCATGACCGCGTCGACAAAATCCACCAGCTTTTCTTCTGCGGGAGACGTCGCGGCGGTACCGGGCGTCCCGGACGTTCCAACGGTTTCCGTCGGAGCGCCTCCGCTATTCCCCACCAGCGACAGAAAGTCGATGCCCGTCGCCCAACTGAGAACCAGGACGACCAGGAGCCCGCCGATGCCGAGGCCTCCCGCCTTCATCCCGATCCCGGAACGGCCTCGCAAATCTTCGATATTTCCGCGATCACCGGGTGTCCACCTCATCGGCGCAATCCTCCTGCTGGAATCGTGTGCAAGAAACGGGACTGATCCGCGGGCTGCGGCAGTTTTGTAACCGGGCGCAATGACCACGAGAAATTGGAGATCCTGACCCTACACCTGGATCTGCCGCCACTTGCCCTGTTGGAACCGCACAACGGAAAGCAGACACCGCGTCATATGCCCGACAAGGATGGCGGTCCACACGCCTGAAGCTTGCAGATGACCGGTCCGAGCGAGCATGAAACAAATCCCGGGCGGGAGGAGAACCTGGGAAATCAGCGTGATGTAAAGAGGACTCCGCGTATCTCCCGTGCCTTGCAGGCCGCCAGTGTAGGTAAGCGCGACCGTAATGAAGAGACCCGAGACGCTGAGGAATCGCAGTAACTCCCGACCGAGCCGCACGACAATGGGATCGTTCAGGCCGAACACGCCGAGCAGCTGGTCGGGAATCAACAAGAAGAGCGCGCCGATCGTGGCGGCGACGCCAAGGCCCATACGAGCGGCGATGTGAACGGCGTGCGCGCTGCGATCGGGGCGTCCCGCGCCAAGGTTCTGGCCGGCGACAGCCGCCGCCGCTCCCATCAAGCCCACCGAGGTCCACGTGATCAGCGAAAAGAGCTCGGCGTACCCGACCGCGTACGCGGCCTGCGCCTCCGCGCTGTCGGGCAGCGACCCGATGAAACGCAGCAGCATCACCCCCGCGACGTTCATCGCCACGCCCTGGATGCCGGCCGGCAGACCGAATCGAAACAGCGATCGGATGATCGTGAAATCGGGCCGAAACGACATCGAGGATTCAAAGTGCACCACGAGGTGGCCCGCAAACAGCAGCCACAGGCCCACCGACGAGACCGTGATGCTGGCGATCGCGGTCCCCATCGCCGCGCCGCGCGTGCCGAACGCCGGGACGGGACCGGCGCCGCTGATGAACACGACGTTCAGGACGAAGTTGAGCACCGTCATCGCGATGCCGAGGCGCAATGGGGTCCGCGCATCGCCGGCCGCGCGAAGCGCACCGCCCAGCATGAAGAACATCAACAACCCGATGCTGTAGAGAAACATCGTCTGCAGAAACGGCAGCGCCTCGGCGCGCACGGCGGGCGTAGCATTCACCAGGTCCAGAAGCGTCGGCGCGATCGCGTAGCCGACTGGCGCAAGAATGCCGAGCGACAACGCCACCGCCGTGAGGAACGCCTGATACACCGTGCGATTGACCTTGTCGGGATCGTTGGCCCCGGCGGCCCGCGCGACAAGCACGCCCATGCCGGTGAACAGTGAACTGATGAAGACGATGACGACCAGGAAGATTTGCCAGCTCACGCCGATCGCCGCGTTGCCCGTGTACCCGACGTAGTGTCCGACGAGCGCGTGGTCGACGATGCCTTGAAGTCCGCCGATGGCATTTTGAAGGACCGTCGGCCAGGCGATCTTCCACACCGCGGGCACGATCGGCCCGTCGATAATCGATCGATCGAAGCTCTGGCGCTTTCGGCTGGCACCTGAAGGGGGTGTGCCCCGCGTGACGCCGGACGGCGAGCCGGTCGCCGGTTCAGCGCCGGAGGCGCGTGTTGAAACGGGGACGTCAGAGGCCACAATCCGCCGGGATCATAGCAGCTTCGCTACCGCATCGACTTGATTACGCGGCGCACGTCCGCGTGCGCCAGCACCACTGCGGGCTGGCGCTGGAGCGCGTCGAAATACCGGCGCTGGAATCCTTCACCGGTTTCCGATGCGGTCAGCAGTTTTTCCACCTGGTCGATGAGCGTCGCGGCATCGGCGTCGGTCGATGGGGAATCCACTTCGACCGTTTCGTCGATCCGTACGACGAGCTCCGACAGGGAATGAAGCCACGCAAACCACGGGTCGCTGATCACGAGCTGCAGGAGCGCGGCATTGGACGGCACGCGGCCTCGATCCATTTCATACGCCACGCGGGCGTCATCGAGCAGCACCTTGTGAAGCTGCAGGAGCTTGGCGCGGAGATCGCGGAGGCGCGCGCGGTTCTCTGGGGTCATCAAGGCGTACGGCGATTGGACGCCGGCCGTATCCCGTGGCGACGCGGCGGCAGCGAGAAGAGAGTCGACATCCAGCGGCTCGCTCACCATCTTCATCGTGCCGTCCGCGTCGCGCGGCCAGTCGGCACGCGGGCGATCCCAGTACAGCTCGACGCCGTTGCCGTCGGGGTCTCGAAGATACAGCGCTTCACTGACACCATGATCGCTCGTGCCGTCGAGAGGCACACCCGCCTCGCGGAGCCGGCGGAGCGCATCGCCGAGTGATGCCCGGTCCCCGTACCGGATGGCAAAGTGATACAGGCCGGTCGTGCCACGCGCCGGCGGGCTCCCCCCCTGGCTTTCCCAGGTATTGAGACCGATGTGGTGGTGATAGCCACCGGCGCTGAGGAATACTGCAGACTGCCCCATGCGCTGGGTCACTTCGAAACCGAGGACGCCCGAGTAAAACGACACGGCACGCTCGAGGTCCGCAACCTTCAGGTGAACGTGGCCGATCTCGGTGCGGGGATCGATGGGCTTGGCCATATCCCCATGATCGCGCACGAGCGGGCAGGGGGGCAAATCGGGCCGGCGGCGCGCTGGTCCCGACGCC
Organism: Vicinamibacterales bacterium; assembly: GCA_038320555.1. Taxonomy (GTDB): domain Bacteria; phylum Acidobacteriota; class Vicinamibacteria; order Vicinamibacterales; family 2-12-FULL-66-21; genus JALZOC01. The sequence continues at coordinate 33,762 of JBBQEJ010000024.1, forward strand.
CATGGGTGTGGGCGGATCAGTCACGGCTGAGCCTGAGCGCGGCGGTGACGGTTTTGCAGGGGCGCAAGCTGGTTTACGCGAGGAGGACTCGTGGCTGAAGTATTTGTGGAATTCTCGGAACCGGTCGTGGCCAAGGACGGCGGCACCTACAGTGCCCGTGCGTGCGGCGGCGAGATGGACAACGGCATGTGGCAGGGCTGGCTGGAATTCCTGCCGATTGAAAGCGGAGCGCCAGTGCGTTCGGGCCGCGAGACCACGCAGCCCAATCGGCAGGATACGGAATATTGGGCGACCGGGTTGACTCCCATTTATCTCGAGGGTGCGCTGGACCGGGCGCAGAATCCGGCGGTCAAGGTACTAACGGGTCCAGCGCCGGAGCCTGTTTTTCAGGCGCCCGCGGTTGATCACGTCGCCGCGCCGCCGGCTGGTGACAGCGTCCTGAATCCGTTCTCCGTTTATCGCAACGGAGAGTCGATGTTACGCAGCCAGCTCTCAGCGCTGTCGGCGTGGCACCTTGTCAACATCGCTGTCGCGTACGACCTCAGCGAGCAAGACCCGGCTGATCTCGCTGTGACCCCAGCACCTGTGCTCGTGGAATTGATCGTCTCGTCGGTGCGGGAACGGGCCTCTGAAGCCAGCTCCGCCAGATAGCGTGACGGACCGCGTGTCGTAACCCCCTGCTGAAAGTACCTACCTCAGCAAACGTCGCGATTCATATCAGCGGAGAAGATTTTACCTGGTTCAGCCGTCTCGTTCGTCAACAGCCTCGTCAGTTCGTTCACGATCATTTGGGGATCGCAGGGCTTGCCGAGGAAAGCGTCGGCACCGGCCTGCTCAGCGGCCAGCCGATCCTCGGCACGAACCGACGCCGAGACAACCACCACGCGGACATCGCGCGTGCGCGGATTGTCCTTGATTTCCCGCGTCAGGGTCCAGCCGTCAACACGGGGCATATGCACGTCCATGAGAATGGCCGCCGGCGTGGCTGTCGCCAGAAGGGTATGGAGTTCACTCGCATCCCCCGCGGTTCGGACGTCGAATCCCAACTCCCTGAGGTATTCCGCAAACCCTTCGCGTGTATCGCCGTGGTCGTCCACGATGAAGCAAAGAGCCATATTTCCTACGCTGCAAGGACTGGTCCGATCGTGAGAGACTGGTGGCATCCGGAAGGGAGCTGTCGATGGCCGCGTGTTCACGACGACATGTTCGGGCGCTGACCATCGCGCTCGCCCTCGGGCTGGCGCCGACTGTGCTGGCCCGTGCGACGCAGCAACAGGATCGCAGTGCAATCCCCGATCGCTATAAGTGGAATCTTGCAGAGATTTACCCGAGCGACCAGGCCTGGCGCGCCGCCAAAGACAAACTCGTCGCAGAGCTGCCGGCGATTCGCGCGTTCAAAGGCACGCTCGGCTCCTCTCCGCAGAAGCTTGCCGATGCCCTGGAGCTTTCGTCGCGCCAGGCGAAGGACTTCACGCGCTTGTATGTCTACGCGAGCATGACGTCGGACCAGGACACGCGCGTCAGCGCGTATCAGGGCATGCAGCAGGAGATGGCGCAGATCGGGGCGACCTTCGGCGCCGAAACGTCGTTCATCGAGCCCGAGATTCTGAAGATTGATCCCCCGAAGATCGAAGCTTTCATCTCGGGCGAGCCGAGGTTAAAGGTCTACAACTTCTACCTCCACGACATCCTGCGACGGCGCGCACATACGCTGACCGACGACGAGGAGCGATTGCTCGCGAGCTCCTCGGTGATGGCGAGCGGCCCGTCCGACGTCTACGGCATCCTGTCGAACGCGGACTTTCCGTATCCGACCGTCACGCTCAGCGACGGCAAGAGCGCCAAACTCGACAGCGCCGGGTTCAACCTGTACCGGGCGGTGCCCAACCGCGGCGATCGTGAAAAAGTGATGTCCGCGTTTTTCAGCGCGCTCGGCGCCTTCCGCGGTACCTTCGGGTCCACGCTGAACGGCCAGGTCCAGTCTGACGTGTTCTACGCCAAAGCGCGCAACTACAAGAGCGCGCTCGAGCGATCCCTCGACGCGGCGAACATCCCGACGACGGTGTATACGCGCCTCATCGACGGCGTGAATCGCGGCCTGCCGACGTTTCATCGCTATCTGAACCTGCGCAAGCGGATGATGGGGCTGTCGGAGCTCCATTACTACGACCTCTATGCGCCGCTCGTCGGATCCATCGATCTGACCTACACGGCCGAAGAAGCGCAGAAACACGTAATGGAGGCGCTCAAGCCGCTGGGCCCCGATTACGCCGCTGCCGCAGCCCGCGCCTTCAACGAGCGCTGGATCGACCTGTATCCGAACCCCGGCAAACGCTCGGGCGCCTATTCCAACGGCGGCGCGTTCGACGTGCACCCGTACATGCTGCTCAACTACAACGGCAAGTACAACGACGTCAGCACGATCGCGCACGAGCTCGGCCACACGATGCAGTCGTACCTCTCGAACAAGACGCAGCCGTACCCGCTCGCCGACTATCCCATCTTCGTCGCCGAAGTGGCCTCGACGTTCAACGAGGCGCTCCTCATCGACCACATGTTGAAGACCATTACGGACGACTCGACCAAGCTGTCGCTGCTCGGCAATTATCTCGAGGGCATCAAAGGGACGGTCTTCCGTCAGACACAGTTCGCGGAGTTCGAACTGCGAGTCCACGAGATGGCCGAGAAGAGCGAGCCGCTCACCGGCGACGCGCTCTCAAAACTCTATGCGGACATCACGAAGAAGTACTACGGCCACGACAAGGGCATCTGCATCGTCGACGACTACATCCAGCACGAGTGGGCGTTCATCCCTCACTTCTACCGCAACTTCTACGTCTTTCAGTACGCGACGTCCTTCACAGCGTCGGCTGCGCTTTCGGAGAAGGTGCTCGCGGGTGACCCGGCCGCAACCAAACGGTATCTGACCTTCCTGAGCGCCGGCGGCTCGAAGTATCCGATCGACCTGTTGAAGGATGCCGGCGTGGACATGACCACCGACGAGCCGCTCACGCTGACGATGCAGAAGATGAATCGCGTGATGGATGAAATGGAAAAGATTCTGGCGAAGACGCCCGCAAAGTAGCTCCATTCAACGACAGCCACTCGCAGGACCACACAGCAAAACGGGAGAAAGGGAGAAATTTTTCAGGCATGAGCCGCGTCGCCATCGCCGCGTTCATTGCGTTGTGGCTTCCGATGGCCTCTAGTTTGTGGCTTCCGCCTACCCATAACTTGTGGCTTCCGCCTACCGATAACTTGTGGCTTTTCCCTTCAGGAAGAATCTCAGCAGGAACAGCGCCCGCTCCGGCGGGGTGGCCCGCTGTCGAGCAGGTTTACCATCAGCAGATCAAAGCCGCAGGGATCGTCGGCAGCAGCCTCGTCCTGGTGCGCGACGGCGCGGTTGTCGCGAGCGCGGTTGACGGCTACCAGGACCTCGACGCGAAGCGTCCGGTGAACGACGACACCATTTATCACTGGGCGTCCATCACGAAGACGTTCACCGGCATCGCGATCATGCAGCTGCGCGATCGCGGGTTGCTCTCGCTCGATGATCCAATCGTGAAGCACGTGCCGGAGTTCCGGCAGGTGCACAATCCATACGGCGATGTTTCGCAGGTCACGATCCGCCACATGATGGCGCACACCTCAGGACTGCGCGCGTCGACATGGCCGTGGGGCGGCGACCAACCGTGGCATCCCTTCGAACCCACAGCGTGGGAGCAGCTCGTCGCGATGCTGCCCTACACGCAGTTGAACTTCGCTCCGGGGACGAAGTACAGCTACTCGAATCCCGGCGTGATTTTCCTCGGGCGCATCATCCAGCTGCTCTCAGGCGACGACTACGAGGTGTACATCACGAAAAACATCCTGATGCCGCTCGGGATGCACTCTGCATTCTTTGATCGCGCGCCGAATTACTTGAGGCCGCACCGTTCGCACAGCTACATGCGCACCGATGCCGGCCTCGCGGAAGCCCGCTTCGATTTCGACACCGGCATCACCGTCTCGAACGGCGGCCTCAACGCGCCGCTCGGCGATATGGCCAGGTATCTGGCGTTCCTGATGGACAACGGCCGGACGCCGGCGTACGACGTGGTCCTGAGGCGGGCGTCGCTCGAGGAGATGTGGAAGCCTCAGATCCGCGCATCGGATGGGGAAGGCGCGAGCGGCGACGCCGCGCAGTCCGGCCTGTCGTTCTTTCTCGAGCGCCACTCGGGGCTCGACTTCATCGCGCACAGCGGCGACCAGAACGGCTTCATCTCGCACTTCTACCTGCACCGTCCATCCCGGACCGCGTACATTGTCTCGTTCAACACCGACGTATCGGCGTCGAAGACGAACGGCTCGCGTCCGACGACCCGTCAGGTTGATGCGACGCTGAGGGACACGATCATCCGCGAGGTCATCGGACCCCAGTCGCGATGAGACGCCGGATGGCCATTCTGCGGGGAGGGAGCGCAGCAGCCCATCAGGGCTGCTCGCGCCGTGGCTCAGGACGCCAGCTGCAGCTTGGCCGCGGCCCGCGCCTTCGTCGTGTGTGCCTTCCCGGTGAAGACTGCGCCTTCGTGCACGCGCAGCGCAAACGTCGTCAGCTCCCCTTCGACGTCCGCCGAGGGCTGGAGCTCGATCGACTCAGCGGCGACCAGCGTGCCCATCACCTCGCCGCCGATGAGAATCGTCCGGGCCTTGATGTCGGCCACCAGTTCCGCACCATTTTTCACTGTGACTGAATGACCCTCGACCGTGATGGATCCCTCCACCCGGCCGCTGATCACGATGTCTTCACGCGCGGTCAAGTCTCCCTTGATGACGATTGACGCGCCAATTTCCGCCAGCCGCTCCATGTCCGCCTCCAGTTCTGTAGTCGAGAGCAGCCGGTCCGCAATTTCCGTTCCGATCAGCCCCCTTTGTTTTTCGGGCATACGTCCGCGGGCGAGGCGTAACTCCACCACGGAATCTGCTCGTCGATGACGTTTTTGTGAGATCGGCTGCTTGATACTGCTACGGCTGGGCTTGAAACAGATGTCCGTCACGCGGTCGGGCGCCTCGCGTGATGATGCTGTTGAGTAACGACACCATCAAGCTGGAGTACAATTCCATCCCCCACGGAGCTAGGGCCGAGGAAAGACCCAGGAGGACTACAATCGCCGCATGGCCCGTCGATCCCGCCCGGTGATGACGTTAGTCACGGAGCGAAGGCTCTCCGACTTCATTGCTCCCCCCAAGGGGAGCGGCGTCCTCGAAGCCAGCGGCGTTGTCGCGAAGGACGCCTACTACTACGTGGTGTTTGACAACGTCCGACGGATCGCGCGGATCCATCGCGGGCTGCAACCCGGTTCGACCGAACACTCGTGGTTCGGGCGCCCACGTCAGGGAGAAGGCTACGAGGACATCGCCTTCAACCCGTATACCCGCCGGTTTTATCTTCTGATCGAAGCTGAGAAACACCCCGACGGCACCTATAAGGCCCTGATCGACGAATGCGACGAGCGCGCGAACTACAAGCGGCGCCGCTGGGTGGATTTTTCGTTCGGGAAACGAAATACGGGATTTGAAGGGCTGAGCGCGGTGCGGTGGAAGGGACGGGACTACCTGCTCGCGCTCTGCGAGGGCAATCGGTGCCGCGCCGGACGCAAGGGGAGGAAACCCGGCGGCGGGCGCATCCACGTGCTGCGATGTGTCGGGAGTGTGTGGAAACCGGTGGCCAGCATCGCGCTTCCGCCAAGCCTCAAGTTCGAGGACTATTCCGCCGTGGCCCTTCGCGGCCCACGGATCGCCGTCGTGTCGCAGCAGACCTCGAGGATGTGGATCGGGACGCTTCGATTCAGCGACTGGACGATTGTAGGCAGGGGAAGAATTTACGACTTTCCCAGCACGAAGAAGGGAAAGCTGAAGTACTGCACGCTCGAAGGCCTGTTCTGGCTCTCGACGGGCAGGTTCGTGATGGTCTCTGACCTCTGCAAGGGCTACCACGAGAAGCGTTGTAGCAAGAGAGCTCAGTCGATCCACATATTCCAACGTCCCGGGATCCCACGCCGGCCTGTCTCGACGTAGCGCGCCAATTGGCGCTGCGCGCGAAGGCGGGTGACGCGCCGCTCAGAACTTTCGGAAGGTCAGGTTCAGTCGCCCGTCGAACGCCAGTCCCGGCGGGGCCGTACCCGGCAGAATGCGCGTGACGCCGTGGTAACGCAGGCGGGCCGGACCGCCGAACACGAACGCGTCGCCGGATTCGAGTACCATCTTCTCGACTGGCTCCCGGCGGCGAAGTCCTCCAAACAGAAACCGTGCGGTGTCGCCGATCGAGAACGAGACAACCGGGAACCCCTGTGCGATGGACTCGGGACTCTCGTCCTTGTCCTGATGAAGCCCCATCCTGCTGTCCGCACTGTACCAATTGACGATGCACATGTCGGGTCTGAATGCGAAACCCGACTCCGCCGCGGCGCGCTGGGCGAGGTGCGCAAACTCCTCCGGCAGTGCCGGCGGGGGCTGACCGTCGATATCCGACCGCACGTCTTCGTAGGAGGAGGTGCGGGCATTCCAGTGCCGGCCAAGGCACAGCATACGAACGCTCATCGGATGGCCGCCGCGGACGATTGGCGTGTAGAAACCGGCCGGGCCAGAACCCAGGGCGAGACAGCGCGCGGCAATCGAGCGTTGATCGTCGAAGCTCACATATCGCGCCAGATATATCGCGCCCGGTGCGATCTCGCTCACTGAGGCCGGCATGTCGTTCTCCGCTCTACTGTCCTCCAATTCACCAGGCCGGACAACGAAAAATAAGCCGCCAGACGACGGCCGGGTAGGCTACAGTGTCACCAACATCCCGGCCATTCGAGACAAACTTCAGGAGTACTTCGATAATGCGATCACCTCTATCGACCAGCTTCGGCGTCGTCGTCGTGCTCTCGGCCGGGTTGATCGCGCAGCAGACGCCGGCCCCCGCACCATCTGCTCCCACACAGGCGGCGGCGGTCGAAAAAAAGACACCAACGGCTCTCTCCGATGCCGAAATCGAACAGTTTCTGCTTCATGCCAAGGTGATCAAGACGCACGGGATTAAGAAAGGCGTCACCGGCTCACTACAAGCCACGCTCAGCGACGGCAAGCTCACCCACGATGCGCACATCCAGATGATCGACGAGCACCAGCAGCAGTTCACCGGCAACAAGGGCGGCGTCGAGTTCGATTTCCGCGACAGCTGGACATTCAACATCGCGGGATACCGGATTGACAGGCTGATCGGCATGAACATGGTGCCCGTCTCCGTGGAACGCAACCATGGGTACAACGCGGCCGCGTTCACCTGGTGGCTGGACGATGTGATGATGGACGAGGAGGAGCGACTGGCGCGCAAGAAGGCAAAAGATCAGACAAAGGAATCGGAGCCCCCGGACGCCGAGTTGTGGAATCAGCAGATGCAGGTCGTCCGGGTGTTCGATCAGCTCATCGCGAACATTGACCGGAATCTGGGCAACCTGATAATCACGAAGGACTGGCGGGTCTGGCCGATCGATCACACGCGTGCGTTCCGCATGAATAAAGAGCTGAAGGCTGCCGACAACGTCACACGGTGCGACCGCGCGATCTTCGAACGCATGAAGACGCTCGACAAGGACGCCTTGACCCGGGCGACCGGCAAGTACCTGACGACCTACCAGATCGGAGCTGTGCTCTCGCGGCGTGACGCGATCGTCAAGCGGCTGGAGGGACTCGGGCCCGCAGCGTTGTTCGATCGGAAGGGCTGGTAGCGCCGCCTTCGCCCCAAAGGGCTCGGCGGGCCAGGGCTCGAGTGGCTAAGGAAGGCGCGTCGCGAAGTTGATTGTGCTCGTGACGCGATACGAGTACTCGTAATAGCGCTCGACTCGATGCAGCCGTCCCGATACATCGAGCGACGCAGACGGCGCGAGCTCGAACCGCCGGGTAGCGCCCAGCTCCGCGTAGTCGCGTACCTCGGTAGCGCGTGCCGTCGCGGCGAAGCGAGAGGTAGTTCTGGTCTCCCCATGAACAACTTGATTCGGCAGACCCACCGCTGGCTATCCATTGCGTTTACGTTGACCGTTATCGCCAACTTCGTTGCGCTGACGCAAGGGCAGCCTCCCGCGTGGGTGACCTACTCGCCGCTGCCCCCGCTCGCCTTGCTCCTGTTCAGCGGGCTGTACTTGTTCGTGCTGCCGTATGCCACCAGGTGGCGCAGCGCGCGACGCACATCGAGGAGTCTCTCAGCATGACGAAGATCAAGGAACTGGGCGACTGGCGGGGCGAGCTCCTCTCTCGGATCCGCACCCTCATCAAGCAGGCCGACCCCGAGATGATCGAGGAGCGGAAATGGAGGAAGCCGTCGAATGCGATGGCGGGGGTCCCAGTCTGGTCGCACAACGGAATCGTCTGCACCGGTGAGACGTACAAGGACCACGTGAAGATGACCTTCGCCCAGGGAGCCTCCCTGAAGGACCCTTCGGGCCTCTTCAATTCCAGTCTCGAAGGCAACACCAGGCGCGCGATCGACTTCCACGAAGGCGACAAGCTGGACGAGAAGGCTCTGACGGCTCTCATTCGGGCCGCCGTGGCCTTGAACAAGTCTTCAACCCGCGGCTAGTCCGCAAGGTCGCCCCGTCTACGGGACCCAGCCGGGCAACGCGGCCGCCTGCTTCAGCCACGTCGCCATCTGCGCCTCGTCGAGCTTGTCGCCTTCGCGGATGTCGATGTAGCGCGTGTCCTTGCCCTTGCTGGCACCGGGCGGGACCGGTCGCAGAGACGTGCCGCGGAAGAAGGCCACCTTGACGCAGTGCGTGAAGGTGTGGACCCCCAGAAACCAGCCTTGGCCTGCGATGCCGTACAACGGCGAGTTCCACTTCACCGCCTTGCGCACGTTGGGCACGTTCCGCACGATGAGCGCGTCGAGCCGGCTCCCGAGATCGCGCTTCCAGCCCGACATCGCAGCGATGTACGCCTGCACCGGTGCGTCGCCGTCGGCCTTCGGGATGCGCGGATTGCCGCCAGCAAGGAGTTTCAACGGCTTGGCTTCACTCGCACCTGGATTGGCTCTGGTGCCTGCCTTCGGCGGGGACTTGGACTGGGTGGCCGACTTGCGTCGCTTCGTCATTCTGCCTCCAGAGCTGAACATCCTACGCCACCTGTCGCCCCAAGCACTGCCCTCGGGCCAGGGCCCTCAGCAGGCATAGGAGATTCGCGTTCTCCTTGACAAGTTAGGAGATTGGTCGCCAATACTCCTATTTCGCTTAGGAGAGCACATGGACGACTCGACGGGACCCCTCCCCGGCACGCTGGACCTTCTCATTCTCAAAGCTGTCTCGCTCGGCACGCTTCACGGTTACGGCGTGCTACTACGCATCCAGCAGATCACTGGTGGCGCTCACGCTGGTCGGTGGCTTGGCCATGACCGTCGCGATTGCCATCGGGGCGATAGCCTTCGAGGTGATCAGCGTTCTTCTCGATCCCGCGCTTCCGTTCCCCGATGGACAGCGTGTCGTCGCCGTCAAATACGTTGCGACGAAAGCGGGACGTTCGGCCGATCGCGTATTGCACGTCTTCAGCACATGGCGTGACCGGGTCACCACGCTCGAGCATGTCGGCGCATTCCGCGACGCGCAGCACAACCTTGTGGCGCCCAATACTCCTCCGCAACCGATCCACGTGGCCGAGATCACGGCCATCGTGAACCGCTCGTTCGCGTCGGATGTGCTCGGCGTAGCCGCGCACGCGGCGCTCGGGTCCCGCTTCCGTTATACAACGCGGACGGACTGGTTCGAAATCGTCGGTGTCGTGGACGACTTTCTGCGCCATCGGGGTTGTGGTGCGGGTTTTCGCACTGTTCGCAAGATTTGGCAAGCCTTCCACGCCGCGATTTGTATGATGAGTGTTCCGGACCTGGACGTTCAGGGACTACTTAATCGGAATCGGAGCTGCCCATACGTGCCCGGGGGGGATTCGAGCCCTCAGATGGTGCAACCCGTCGTGTCCACGTCAGCCCCGCCGCGCGGCCTCGATGGTGGCGATGTCGATCTTCTTCATCGGCATCATCGCTTCGAAGGCACGCTTTGCCTCACCGCCACCAGCCGCAAGCGCCTCGGTTAGCGCGCGCGGGGTGATCTGCCAGGAGAGGCCCCAGCGGTCCTTGCACCAACCGCACTGACTTTCCTTGCCGCCATTGCCGACGATCGCGTTCCAGTAGCGGTCCGTCTCTTGCTGATTGTCCGTCGCGATCTGAAAGGAAAAGGCCTCGCTGTGCCTGAACTCCGGGCCGCCGTTGAGACCGAGACAGGGAATGCCCAGAACGGTGAACTCCACCGTCAGCACATCGCCCTCCTTGCCGCCCGGGTAGTCACCGGCGCCTCGTGAACAGCAGTCACTTCACTATCCGGAAAGGTGGCGGCGTAGAAGCGCGCGGCCTCATGCGCGTCCTTGTCGAACCAGAGGCAGATCGTGTTCTTTGGCTTCATATTCGTGTGCTCCTTGTGCTCTATCAGGGCGAACATTCTTCGGCCGCGCGCACGCCATCTCCATGCTGTGGGGGCTCTGTGACGTTGCTGTTCGTCCCGATCAACTCAGACATGGATTCGTGTTCAACTGCGTGCGAATCGGTCGAGTCTTTCCAATGACTTCCCGGAGGTCGAACTCCCGCGTTATCGCCCGGCAAAAGACTGCGGAAGCTTGCCAGCCTATCTTAGCGTGAGGGCGCAGAACTGTCGGCAACCGAACAGTTCTGGCAATCCGGAATTTGCACGGCATTCGGCTCGTAAGAGCCATTGGCACCGTATTTACAGTGGGTTGAAGCGACTCCAGATCGTCGCCGCAGCGCCCAGTGCCGTGCCATACTCGATCACCCGCGGACACCTTTGAACGCGAGCTTGGCCGGGCCGGCCCCGTTTCAGGACTGTGTGCAGCGCTATTGACTGGCACGTACCGACACGTACCCTCTACGATGCGGCAGCCAGGTCTCGAGGCGCTGTTGCACAAGGGCTCGCAGTCCGTCAGGGAACTCGGACGCCGCATCGAGCTGACCAGCGGATCGATGACCGCGGCCATCGATCGGCTGGAAACGCGTCACCTGGTGGCGCGGGCCGATCACGCCACCGACCGCCGCGCCTGGGTCATTCACCCTGACGCCCGCGGGTAAGGCGCTCATCACCAGAGTGTTCGCCGGGCACCGGGACGCAATGGAGCACGCGATGAGCGGGCTCTCGCGAGCGGAGCGCGCGACGCTCACCGACCTGTTGAAACGGCTCGGCACGACGGCCGAGGCACAACTCATGCAAAAAGAAGGAGTGACCCCATGACTACCACGCTCGACGCCATGAAGGCGGCACAGACCTACGCGATCGACAAAATGCACTCGGAGGTGGCCTTCCAGTTGCGCCACCTGCTGACGAAGGTGCGCGGACGGTTCACGGACTTTGCAGGAACGGTGGTGTTCGACCAGGCGAAGCCCGAGCAGTCGTCGGCGTCGCTGACGATCGAGGCGTCGAGTGTCGATACCGGCACACCCGATCGGGACACGCACTTGCGGTCCGACGATTTCTTCGCGGTCGGTACCTATCCCACGCTCACGTTCGCAAGCTCGCGGGTCGTCAAGACAGGCGACGATACCTACGACGTGGTCGGCACGTTGACGATTCGCGGCGTCGCCAAGGAGATCACGATGCCGGTCACGTACCTTGGCACCGCCAAGGATCCGTGGGGCAACGTGCGGGCCGGCTTCGAGACGAGCCTCACGCTCAATCGGAAGGACTTCGGCCTCATCTGGAACGCGGCGCTTGAAACCGGTGGCTTCCTGGTCGGCGACGAGGTGCGGATCAACTTGTCAATCCAAGCCATCGCGCAGTAGGCGGGACGCGTCGCTATGATGAGGGCGAGGCGCCATATGGCCGATCTGACTGTCGCAGCGGAGACCTGCGTCGCGCTGGGGGCGACCGAACATCAGTTCGAGTCGTTCCCCGGCCGCGACATCGCGCTCGGTCCCGCTAGTGCTATGTCCAACAAATAGCTGGACAACCTGACAGGGTCCGCGTATGCTGCATCATGCCCGCCCCACTCCCGGCGCTCAGCCTCAGTGACCATGACCGGGAACAGATCGGACGCTGGTTGAGCGCCCAAGGCAC